>JAEZXS010000063.1 GCA_023442755.1 Pseudomonadota bacterium
TTTGCTGCGATTGCCCGGGCGACTTGCCGATTTCATTACCGCGCCATGCATAACTGCCGTCCGTGCTGAAACAGACGCCGTTGAAGCGCACCTTGGCCTGGTCGATTTTCAGGAGTTTGAAGGCGCTGACCAGTTGTTTCCAGAGTTGGTCCGTGTTGGCTGTTTCATCGATGGCGATCTGGTGGCTGAGGAAGGTTCGGCGGTCTTTCTGCAGGCCCACCGCATCGGAAATGTCATGGAGGTAACCCATGATTTTGTCGGTTGAAAGATACTCGAGGTAGCCCAGCTTATGGATGCAGGTGCAGATACTTATCCCGGTTATCAACAGGATGACCGCCGCTTTTTTATCCTGCGCGTGAACGAGCAGGAGAGCAAACAGGCCGAGGAAAATCGTAGCCCCGTAAAGGAGCAGAACGGCATTGCGGTGAGACAGGCCCATCTTGAGCAGCCGGTGATGAATGTGGTTCTTGTCGGGCAGGAAGGGTTCCTTGCCTACCGCGAACCTTCTTATAGGTGAAAGAATCGCGTCCATCAGAGGGAAACCGAGAGCTATGATGGGGATCAGGATGGCAACCGTTGCCTGGCTTTTCATGGAACCGAGGATGCTCAGCGCAGCCAGCATGTATCCCAGAAAATAGCTGCCGCTGTCGCCCATGAATATGGAGGCCGGATTGAAGTTATACCGCAGAAAGCCCATGCAGGCGCCGGCAAGGGCGGCGAATCCCCCGGCAACTAGAAAACCGCCTCCCATTACGCTCGAAGCGAGGAGAGCGAGGGAGACGAAAAGGCTGATGCCGGCTGCGAGTCCGTCTAGCCCGTCGATCAGGTTGATGGCGTTGATGACGAGAAGGAACCAGAATATGGTTATGGGAAGAGAAAAAACCCCCAGTGAACACATCGGGGCCCAGGGGAGCTGAAACTCGAAGATGCGCACTCCACCCGCATAGGCCAGCAGCGCGGCTGTGGCCTGGACGGCGAACTTTACGCCGGGGCGCATGGGCGAAATGTCGTCTTTAAGACCCATGAGAAACACGGCAGCCGCTCCCATGGCGACCAACAGAAGGGACTTGTCGGCCAGGATTTTGGCGGCGAGGTCGTTAGAACAGAGCAGGCTCGCTATCAGAGGGATGAAAAAGGCCAGGCAAATGGCCACTCCTCCAATGCGGGGGATGGGTTTCGTATGGACCTTTCTGGCCGATGGCCTGTCCACCAGGTCGAGACGTACGGCCAAACGCGCTATCAAAGGCGTTATAATCAGGGATATCATCAGGCTTGAGGTAAAGAGGATCAGGATCGTTTGCATGCTGTCTCGGTTTCTAGGTGCTCGAACAACAGGGATGAGGCACCAGTCCCGTCACCAGCGCATAAGCTGATGGTGTTGCTTAATTCCAGTTGCTTTTGCCCAGTGCGAACAGGATATCGACAATCCGTTCGGCGGCTTTCCCGTCCCATTTCTCCGGTATTCTTCCTACGGGGGCCTTTCCTTCGATTACGTTCATTGCGGCTGCCAGGATGTTTTCCTTGCGGTTTCCGACGATCACGTTGGTGCCTTCACGGCAGGTGATCGGACGTTCGGTATTCTCGCGCATGGTGATGCACGGCACCCCCAGCACGGTGGTCTCTTCCTGGAGCCCACCGCTGTCTGTGAGCACCATCCTGGAATTCATGTTCAAGTGCAGAAACTCCATGTAGCCCAGCGGCTCGACACAGCGGATCCCCTTTGTTCCCGCACCGTTCTCGAAGTAGCCCTCGAACCCGAACCGCTCGACCATTTTGCGGGTGCGGGGGTGTATGGGAAAAATTATCGGGACTTCCCGGGTGATTTCCTGCAGCGCTTCAAGGATTCCCTTGAGTGTGGCCTTGTCGTCTACGTTCGAAGGGCGATGGAGGGTCATTGTCGCATAGCTTTTCGGCTTCAAACCCCAATGGTCGATCAGCCCGAGGTCCTGCGCCATGACGCGATGTTTGAACAGGGTGTCGATCATCACGTTGCCGACGAAGAATATCTTCTCAGCCGGCACCCCCTCAGCTCTCAGGTTCTCATCCGCAAAATGGTCGGTGGTGAAGAGATAATCACAGAGCACGTCGGTACAGAGGCGGTTTATTTCCTCGGGCATCGCCATATCCCGGCTTCTCAGTCCCGCTTCCACATGGGCAACTCTTATGCCCAGTTTTTTGGCGGTGATCGTGCAGGCCATAGTGGAATTGACATCGCCCACCACCACGATGAGATCCGGCTCTTCGCGGATACATACTTTTTCAAACTCGACCATGACCCGCGCGGTCTGCTCGGCATGGCTCCCCGATCCCACCCCGAGGTCGATATCGGGTTTCGGCATCTTCAAATCGTCGAAAAAAGCTTTGCTCATTTTTTTATCGTAGTGCTGGCCGGTGTGGACCAGGATGTGGCGGATCGAATCGGGGTACCTGTTCATCGCCTGGATTATGGGCGCCATTTTCATGAAGTTGGGGCGAGCCCCGACGACGTTGACGATTTTCACTGCAAACTCCTTTGCATCTGCAATTAAAAGAGGACCGAGATTTGAGCGTCGGTTTGAAGTGATCGTGTTCGTGGAATTGTGGAGACTTAGAGTGGAAGAAACCCTATACCGCTTCCTTCAGGTGGGAGAGGATTTCGAGCATTTTCCTGGCCATGGTGGACCGGTCGTATCTGAGCGACGCGGAGCGGCAATGCATCCTGCATGTTTCGTATAATTTCCTGTCCGCGCGCAGGTGCGTCAGCTTGGTGCAAAGCTCCCGCGGCTGTTCCGGCTCGAAGGTCAGGCCTACTCCTTCTTTCTGCACGATTTCCGCGGACTCGCCCGCAACACCGTGCAGCACCGGTATTCCCATCCCCATGCATTCGAATAGCTTTGACGGAATGACGGTTTTGAAAAGGTCGGTCTTTTTGAGGTGAATAATGGATACATCGAGCAGAGACCAATACCGGGCAACCTGGTCCTTGGGGACCGAATCTATAAAAATCACATTGTGGAGATGCATGGTGGTGCAAAGCTCTTTGAGTTGCTGTTTCCGTGCGCCCTCGCCCAGGAGAATGAAACGGTATTCGTCGGCGCTGCCGTTCGTTTGAACAGCCTGGGCGGCATAGAGTATCGTTTCCAGGGCATGGGCCATGCCGTGCGTCCCCACGTAGCCGGAGACGAATTTGCCGTTCAGGCCGTATTGCGCAACCAGCTCGGGGTCTTTGGGCCTTGGTTTGAAGCGGGAAAGATCCACCCCGTTCGTTACGACACGAATCTTCTCCGGATCGATGCCCTTCCCGGCCAGGACCCCTTTGAAAGAACCCGTTACGGAAACGATAAGCGTTGCTTTTCTGTAAAGGAAAAGCTCGAGGCGCTCCAGCAGCTTGATGACGGGAGAGTCCCTCATCGCCCCGACCGCTTTGATGGATTCAGGCCAGAGGTCCCGCAACTCGAACACGAAAGGTATCCCTCTCAGCCAGCTTACAAAACAAGCGGCGCACGCGGTGAAAAACTGCGGGGAGGTGCCTATGACGACATCGGGCTTGCGTACGAAGGGGGAGGCCAGGACGGCCGAAAGCATGTAGCTCACATAATCGAGTATTCTTTTTAGAAATCCCCGGTTGGGGGTTATGTAGCTCCACACACGGATTACCCGTATGCCTTCCATCGTCTCCGTCTGCCGGAGCCTGTTGGAGTATCCGTCAAAGACCCTGCCCCGTGGAAAGTTCGGAAAACAGGTGATGACCGTCACCTGGTGTCCGGCCTTCACCCATTCCCTGCAGTGCTCGAAGGTGCGGCTGGCCGGGGCGTTTACCTCCGGGGGGAAATTGTCGGTTAGAAACAGAATGTGCATTCTTCAGCTCCACCTGAAAAGCGCAGTCGATTCCTGCCCTTCGAGCTTCACTTCCAGGACCCTGTTGGGAATGTTCAGCCCGAACTCGGGGTGGTACGTGGAGTCTGCAACGGCGGCTGTTCCGCCGGTTACTTCCCAGTGAACCACCTGCCCCAGGGGCAACGTGACCGTTCCGTGATGTGAATCGATTGCCTCGAGCCTGACCTCAGGATGGAAATGGAAACGTCCGACGGCCTCGTTGAACTGGCCGGTTATGACATCGCGGACGGACAGCTCTTTTTCGCTTATCGTCCAATGCCTGCAGTGCACGGCGCCGTGCACACGACGGCGATACCCGGTGTGGGAGCAGGAGACTTCAGCACGGCCGTCCTCTTCCCGGACTTCGAGTCCGAACGGGTGCGCCCTGCGGGCGACGCGGAAGCCGCCCCACGTTTCGGAGGAATCGGCTCCATCGATCTCTACGGTATTGTGGGCCGGCGTCGATCTCTGGCATTGCCTCTCCGGGCCCGTTCCGTAACAGGAAGTTCCGGAATCCACTATTGTTCTCCGACCGAAGAGGGAGAGTTCGAAGCTGAGCGTGTCGGCATGGGCGTGGCCCGGGAGGTAATCGGGGCCAATCGGCGCCACATCCAGGAACGCGGCGGCCGGACCCTTGAGAACCCGTACATAGCCGGTATCTCGAAGATGGACGAGGGGGGAGTCCGGAGTCGAATGAAGAACGCCGAGCTGTGACGCATAGTCGGCCAGGAGCGCCGGCGGTGCGGCAATCCCGAAAGCGGCGTCGTTGAAAAGTGATATCTCTCCGTCGGGGTGGCTCATCGCCTTGAGCCAGTAAAGCATGCGCCCGGCTGTCTTCCGGCATTCCGGCCCCAATGCGCTCCATTCGGGACTGATATGCCGCCTGTATACCCGCAGCAGATTCACGATATCGAGCAGGTCTTCGAGAATGATCGCATGGTACATAGGGCTTCGTTCGAAGTGTCCGCCATCCGGGAGGATCTGTTCCTCCAGTTGGCGGGTGAGGATGCGAAAACCGGCCTCCAGCCAGCTGTCGGCTTCCGGTCCGGCGAAGAAGAAGCCTGCAAAAACCAGGGCTTTCGCATTTGCCAGGAGATGGTTGCCGAGGAGATGGTACTCCAGGCGGTTGTAAAGAAACCGGGACTGGACGGCGAGACTGTTAACAAGGTCCACGGGGAATCCGCGTTGCTGCGGGAAGGCCCATTTGACCCAGTTCACGATGCGCAGCGACGTCGGGTAAGGCTCCCAGCCGTTCCCTTTGCCGGGAGGATTTTCCAATATCCACCGTTGCATGACGTCCAGGTGCAGAGACCTGCGGCTCTCGGCGCCTTCGGCGTTGAGATCGTCGAAATAGTGGAGGTTGTAGAGCCAGAGTTTTTCCCTGGCCGGGTCGTTCCAGCCCGATGCGTTGGAAATTGTGTGCTCTTCATTGAGAAAGCGGAATTGAGCGGGTCCGAACATGCTTCGCTCTTTTGCCGGTCCGGGAATCCAGGTTCCCATCCTCACACGCGGAGGCGGGGCATCCCGGAGGTCCGGGCGCGGCCGGCTGACTGTAAACAGCACCCGGCCGTAGACCTGCACCGGCTTGAGGTGCCGAACCGTGTTCCAGTATTTGATGAGTTGGGAGCAGCGCAAATTATTACCTCCCCGAGGCAAGCTCGATGCTCGTACGGCTC
>JAEZXS010000112.1 GCA_023442755.1 Pseudomonadota bacterium
CTTTCAGCCCGGGCAGGGCGTTTTCGGCATGTTCGTTGGACTGGGATGAGAACTGGCCTTGATATTCCCGGTGCAATTCCTCCCAGGGGGTTTCGGTGCTGCCTCCTCCCAACCAGAGGATTTCGAAAAGATTCGCTTCGTACTCTTTCTGAGCGGATGCAAAATACTCCTTATAGTCCTCTTTTTTCAAGAGGTCGTATTTTTTTTGGTTCTCAGCCATCCACAGCAGGCTGTCTATCATCTTCTTGGACGCAGTGGAAATGCGGTAATTTCTGTTGGTGATATCTTCTGAAGTTCTTACAAGTTGCTTGATGTGGACAAACAGGATGAGAATCGTGCCGTAAAAAATAAGTGAGGTGACCAGGTACCAGGAGAATAACTTAAGTATTATTCCGAATTTGATTTTCATTCGAGTTGCACGGACCGCTGAATTTAGGCCGGGCATCAAAGGCCCCGCATGGAACCGGTAAATGAATTCACTGACAAACAGTTAAAATTGAAGAGTAATCGAAAAAGCCCGTGAGAAAAAGCATTATTTTCACCGGGGATTTCTCGGCGGAGACACGGGGAGCGGGATGAAGACCGAGGTGTGCAAAGGTTAGATTTTGAGAGCGTCCGTCAGCGCGCCCTCACAGCCAGTCCTGACGGAGGGGCCCAGAGATTGGGATCCTTGGGCATCATTGGGGTTAGACACCCGCCGAGGCATGTAGCTCCATCCATCTGCCAGATTGCTACATCTGCGGACGACGAATATCTCCAGACGATTTCCGGCAGTCCGTCCAGGTTGAAATCGCCTATGGTGGCAATATTCCAGGGAGACGGAGCATTCAAGTCGATCCCACCACTCCAGATAATAGAAGCATGATCCATATACCAAATGGCCTCAACGCCGCTTTGCGGGTTACGCCAAACCAGATCGAAATATCCGTCCCCATTGAAATCACCGCCCCCCCAATCGTCCATTCCAATGGAACGGTATAGATGTACTCACCGGAAATCGGAACTGTTCCGTTCATGAACCAGACTACTACATCACCCGTCGACTTATTGCGCCAGACCAGGTCAGGCAGTCCATCCCTGTTCAAATCGCCCACCCCCGCCAATTTCCATTCGGGAGACACTTGGGCGATGGAATCGGAACCTGAAAAGTCGGATCCATCCGTGTACCAGACGATCACTTCTCCCGTTTGGGGGTCCTGCCAGAGGACATCGGGGAATCCATTAGAATCGAAATCGCCGATACCGGCGAATTGATAGCCAGCCGGTTTATCAGCTACGTAGTAGGAATAGAAAACCGTGGCCCCGTCCATCCACCAGATTACCAGGCCCAGACGCATTGGACCAAAGTCCAGTTGCTTCTGCGATCCAGACGCCGCTCACCCCAACCGGGCGACCACTGGAGGCAAGTGGGGATCTTGTCATACAGTCTATTTGCGACTAAAATACAGAGAATGCCTTATTTATTTTAATGCTGGTGAAACACAGGTTTATGAAAGCTGGCCTGCCTAACTGAACGGACCGAAGCCGGGGCAGGAGGGTTCTCGGCTTTCGGTCTCTTTGGTTGTTACAGTATAAAACTGTTGTTCTCTCCCGCAAGAGAGCGATTTAAGCTTGACGCAGGTTCGCCGCATCGATTAGAATCCAGACGTTTGCGGGCTCACTTGCGGGTGTAGCTCAGTTGGTAGAGCACAAGCTTCCCAAGCTTGGGGTCGCGGGTTCGAATCCCGTCGCCCGCTCCAGATCGAGATGCCCCCTCCTTCTTGACGAAGGAGGGTTTCCCTTTTTGAGGTGGCTTGCACCGATGCAAAGCCTACTTCGATTAGCGGATGACAACTATTCTGGATTCTGAGTTAACAAGAATTACTAACTAGATTTAGATAAATTGTCGGTCTGCTAGGAGAAGTGGGTGAAAACCCACTTTTTTTTTGTGATCAGACGGTTAGCAGGGGGACGGTCTAATTGGATCGGGAAATACGCAAGGATGGTAATCAAATCGTGGCGGATATTTGGAATCTGCTCGAACCGGTGATTACCGTTGAAAGGATGGAGCTGATAGAAGTCGAATACCGGTGTGAGTCCATGGGATGGGTATTACGCCTCTTCATCGACAAGGAAGGCGGCGTTTCGGTTGAGGACTGCGCAACACTCAGCCGGACGGTGGGCGACGTCCTCGACGCGGCCGACCTCATTCAGAGTTCCTATCACCTGGAAGTATCCTCCCCCGGCCTCGACCGCCCCTTAAGAAAATGGCGACATTTCGAACAAAACATTGGCAACGTAGTCGAAATCCGCACGACCTCTCCGCTGCAGAACAGGCGCAACTTCAAGGGAGTTTTGAAAGAGGCGTCACCTGAGCAGGTCGACATAGAGTGTGACGGAAAAAGTCATGTGATACCGCTACAGTCCATCGAGCGCGCACGACTTTTATATTTCGAATCCATGAATCGCGAAACGCACCGGCAGCCCAAAAATAACGACGGGGAATATCCAATCTAAATATAGGGGAGGGATTTCGACTTATGGCCAGTGAACTCAAGCGGTTGATCGAGCAGGTCAGCAGAGAAAAAGGCATCGACCGTCAGACCTTGATTCACACTCTTGAAGAGGCCATCAAATCGGCTATCAAGAAAAAATACGGCTCCAAGCTGGATCTCGACGTTACCTTTAATGAAGAGTACGGGGAAATCGAAGCCTTTCAGTTCAAGGAGGTTGTCGATGAGGTAATGGATCCGGACAAGCAGGTGCTTCTCGCGGAAGCTTTGAAACTCGACAGCGAGTGTGAAGTCGGCGACGAACTGGGCATCCGGATGGATACGGAGACATTGGGCCGCATTGCCGCCCAGTCCGCCAAACAGGTCATCATCCAGAAGATGAAGGATGCGGAGCGGGAAGTTGTCTACGACGAGTTCAAGAGCCGTAAGGGAGAGATCGTAAACGGTATCGTGCAGAGAGTGGACAAGGGCGGGATCGTGGTAAATATAGGCCAGGCCGAAGCGATACTGCCGCCCAAGGAGCAGATACCCCGGGAGATATTCCGCCAGGGCGACCGGATACGCTCTTATGTGCTGGAGGTCAAAAAGATCAGCAAAGGGCCTCAGATCATTCTTAGCCGGACACATCCGCATTTCCTGATTCAGCTTTTCCATTCCGAGGTTCCGGAAATCAGCGAATCGATCGTGAGCATTATCAGCGCTGCACGCGAACCCGGCTCACGCGCCAAGATAGCCGTCATCTCAAAGGATTCCGATGTCGACCCTGTTGGGGCATGTGTCGGTATGAAGGGCACGCGCGTTCAGAATGTGGTCCAGGAATTGCGCGGAGAAAAGATAGACATCATTCCGTGGAACATGGACCCGGCCAAATTCGTGGTAAATGCTCTGGCGCCGGCCATCATTTCCAAGGTTATAATTGACCAGGCCAACCGGAATATGGAAGTTATCGTCCCTGACGATCAACTCTCGCTTGCCATTGGTAAAAGGGGGCAGAACGTCCGCCTTGCCTCCAAACTCACCAACTGGCGCATCGATGTGAAGAGCGAGAGCAGGTACGAGCGGCAGAAGCAGGCCGGTTATCAATCCCTGCTGCGCATTCCGGGCCTTGCAACTGAGATGGCGGATAAGCTTTATGAAGCAGGCATCGGTTCTCTCGAGGAATTCATCGAAGCTCCGGTGGCTGAACTCGAGGACGTGACACGCCTGTCGTCCGGCACTCTGGACACTATGCGGGCTGAAGCCGCCAAGATGCTGGAATCCGATCAAACCAGGCCCGAAGAGAGCGAGCAGGACGCCGACAGCACGGAAAACCTGGAAGCCGATTCGGATCAGGTTCCGGAATAAGGGACGATCGGGATGGCAATCCGCGGCCATCTGCCTTTGCGCACCTGCCTGGTCTGCAGGGGGAAAAGGCCCAAAAAGGACATGGTCCGTTTGGTAGCCGACCCGGAAGCGGGCGCTGTCGTTTCGGATGCGAAACAGGTCATGAAAGGGCGTGGGGCCTATGCATGCCGGGAGTGTATCCCGGAACTGCGGCTCAACAAGCGCGTCCAGCGTGCCTTTCGGCATGGAGTCAAAGAACTGCGATTGCAGTAGAAGATAACAGATGAATATTTTACCGGAGTTGGGGATGAGATACAGCGGGCGGAAGTAATGCTTCGGGTATAAGTCAGTGTTTCAAAGGGGGAAGTTTTCATGACGAGAATCAGGGTGCATGAACTTGCAAAGGAATTGAATATGGATAACAAAGATCTGATTGACCGCATTTCGAAGTTGGGCATTCAGGTCAAGAATCACATGAGCACATTGACCGATGCCGCAGTGCTCAAGATCCGCCAGCAGTTTTCGGAAAACAAGACCGAGAGGGTGGAGGAAAAGCGCATCGGGCGGGAAGTAATCCGCAGGCGCAAGAAGGTCGAACTCCATTTGGAGCCCGAAGCCTCCGGCGAAGCTACAGCCGCCGAGGAGTCAATTGCTCCTGTTGCGGATATTGCTGAAGAACCAGTACTCGAGATTCCCGTTGAAGTGCAGCTTGTTCCGGAACCCCCCGCCGAAACGAGCGCAGAAGAAGAACCCTCCATTGCCCCGGCGCCGGAAATGGAGGCATCCCCCGAAGCCACTCCCCCTGCGGAAGAATCCGAAACGATAGCTCCGCCCGAACCGATCCATGAAGCCGCAAAAGCGGTAGAGAGCCCTGCTCGGCCGGTTCAGAAGAAGCCCGCTCACGAACCGGTGCACGAGGCAGCCAGAATAATCAGACCGGCTCCCGTTGCTCCGCCCCCGCCTCCTCCCAGGCCGCCCGCACCTCCCGTTGTGGAGCAGGTTAAGCCCCGGGAAGTTGAGGTTAAGCCTTCGGCGCCGGCCGCCTCCGCACCACCCCTGGAAGCAAAAACAGTCGTTCCCCAACCGGCAGCACCGGCGAGGCCCGCTGTTTCGGACGAAGAGGAAGAGGAAGGCAAGGCAAGGGCAAAGAAGGCCAAAAAGCGCCGCCGGAAGAAGACGAAAAAGGACGAGCCCGCCAGAATCATCCGCCTGCCCGAAATTCTCGCAGAAGAAGCGGAAGAGGAGCCCGATCTCACCGATCTGGCAGCCCGTTTCACCACCAAGGTGCCGGAAACAGCCGAATCCAAGGACCGCAAGCGCCGCAAACCGGAAGAGGCGGAAAAAGAAAAGGCCAAGGGCCCGCGTCGCAAAGAGGTTTTCCAGAAAGAAGATCTCTATACGAAAAAGGAACTGGCGGCCCAGGACGACCGAGGCAGGACACGAGGGGGGAAACCGGCTTTTCGCGAACCTCCTAAACCCGAACCCGCCTTGGCAAAGGTCGGAAAGAAGCGCATCAAGATCGATGAGGCCATCACAGTGGCCAACCTTGCCAAACAGATGGGAATCAAGGCGGGAGAAGTCATAAAGAAGCTCTTGCTCCTGGGTCTGCAGGTCAACATCAATCAGGCGCTCGATTTCGATACCGCAGCCCTGGTAGCCTCCGATTTTGAATTCGAAATCGAAAAGACTGCCTTCGAGGAAGAAGACGTGCTGCACGTAGAGGAAGACCGTGCCGAAGACCTTTCGCCCAGACCTCCCGTAGTTACGGTGATGGGCCATGTCGACCACGGCAAAACCTC
>JAEZXS010000128.1 GCA_023442755.1 Pseudomonadota bacterium
GATTTCATCACCGTATTTTTTACGGCGAACCTTCTCGACTACACCGTGGACGACCAGAGCGGAAAAGTTGTCGATGGCGACAAGCTAAGCCCGGTCAAGTTTCAGGAGTTCTGGACGTTTTGCCGGGACATCGGTACGCGCCAGTGGCAGCTTGCGGCCATTAATCAGATTGGCGAGCCATCGTCTCATTAAGAGAAGTCTTTTTTCACTGGCAATCTCCTCTGGTTCCGGGTCGTTCCAAAAGAAATCGCATTCGTCGGATTCGAACAGACGGCACGGATTTGAACGCCAGGGGTAAACGGAACAAAGGCTGCCGCCGGAACTGCCGTCTTCCCAGAGAAACGGACAAAAGCGGTGGCCTTTGCCCAAGCCGTTCCCAAACATCCGGCGCCAGCGGGATGGAAGCTCCGACGTTGCCGGAAAGTCGGGCATGCCGCTGGCGACCTCGCAACACAGGCCGCACTTGTTGCAGTAACCCGGGATCTCCTGCCGGGGAACGGGCTGCGGCTGCGATTCGTGTATTTCTTCGTGCTTTTTCTTCCAGGTTTTCACTTCATTGAAAAAGTTCACCCTCTCACGCAGTATTCTTGTTGCCTGCACGCGGCGGCTGCGCAGTGACAGTTCGTTCCACCAATGCTCTCGTTCCAGCCAGTTAAGATTGCGAAGCACGAAAAAAAGGGGAAAAGCGGGATTGCACAGATTCTTCTGAATAAAGGAGCCGGCTGCTTGCGGGTTTCTTTTCTTCAAATATCTTTTGAACTGAGTTGTCTTAAACAATTTCTGGTTTTCCACTGCTCTTTTCCGCCAGGTGGGGATACCGCAATTCCGCCTCCGAAGGTCTCACATAAAGAGGGGCGCAGGTTGCGGGATTGTCGGACTGCCCCTCCGCGAATTTTCTTCTGGCCAGCTCACCAATCGCACCGGCCCGGATGGTGTGAAAAAGTGAAGACGGTTCAACAGCCAGCTTCCCCAGTTTTTGCCTGATTAAATCTCTGTAGCGCAGCCAGCCGTCTCCACAGAAAAGCACGGGCTCGTCGATCCGTGAGGCCAGTTCGGCGGGCGGAAGGACGAGGGAGGGCGACGAGAATTGGAGATTGCCGTTTCCATCGGGTCTGAAAATCGCGCAATAGACCTCGCCTTTTCGCGCGTCGATAAGAGGGCAGACGGGAAGCCCTGCCGAGGAGAGAGGAAACGCGAGCGCGTGCAGGGAAGGGACCGCCGCATAGAGACCGCGTTTCGTCCATGCGAGCATCTTGATAGTCGTCATTCCGATGCGAAGTCCGGTGAAACTGCCGGGACCGCCGGCAACGGCAAACGCGTCGATAGAATCCACAGTCCATTCGTTGGCGCGAAGGAGGGTATCGATCGCGTGGAGAAGGCGCCTGTTGTGGGTCTGTGCCGACCTTACCGACCATTCCGCCACGATATTTTCATCTTCGAGCAGAGCCAGGCTGCCGGCCATGGTAGAGGTATCGGCTGCAAGAATTCTCATCTAAGCCGGGAAATCCATCATATTTGAGTTCGGGCAAAAGCAAAAAGAAAGCGCCATCTCACCATGGCGCTTTCCTGCAAACTTCACTTGAACCGGTTGACGCCCTTAGGGCATGAAATCGGGTTTATGTCCGGGGATCAACCGCATTATATCATTATAGAAAACGACAATCATCAGTGCCAGCAGAACCAGCATCCCGACCTTCTGGGCCATCTCGACTTTCTTGAGCGAAAGGGGGCGTCCCAGGATGGCCTCGATGAGGAAGAAGAAAATATGGCCGCCATCAAGTACGGGAATCGGCAGAAGATTGAGCACTGCCAAGTTCACGCTGATAAGCGCCATGAAATTAACGAGGTTCAGGAGGCCCTCCTGCGCCTGCTGGCCGGCCATCTGCGCAATGAGAATGGGGCCGCCGAGGGTCTGGAGGGGAACGATGCGCTGGACGAGTTTGACGACTGTGAGCAGGAAAAGTTTGCTCAGGTTCCACGTATGCTGCAGCGCATAGTAGCCGGCAAGGGCGGGATTGACGGTCTTGATGGTGACCTTTTCCGACGCGGTGATACCGATAACCGGCCGTTTGACGGTCTCGCCGAAAAGGTTCTTTACTTCGCTGACTGTGGGCGTAACCTTCATGGTAAGCTGCTGATCGTTGCGCCCGACCTGCAGCGTCATCGCGTTTTGGCCCTGCTTCTCGATGGCCTCGGAAAGCTCTTCCCAGGTGGTCAGAGGTTTTCCATTGATCGAGAGGACTTTATCCCCCGCCTGCAATCCGGCCTGTTCGGCGGGCGAACCCGGGTTGACCGATCCGATGTCGGGGGCGCGCTCGGGAATGCCGGAAAAGGCGAACAGGAACGCAAAGATTATGATAGCCAGCAGGAAATTGGACATCGGGCCCGCCAGCACGATACCTATGCGTTTATAGACGTTCTGGTTGGAAAAGGAGCCGGCGAGCTGCTCCTGGGTGAGCTCTTCTTCGGCGTCCTCGCCGAGCATCTTGACGTAGCCGCCCAGCGGGATCAGGGAAAGCCTGTACTCCGTGCCTCCCCGGGTTATGGCGACTATTTTCGGACCAAATCCGAGCGAGAAACGGAGAACCGTGACACCGCTCCGCTTGGCTACAATAAAATGGCCCAGTTCATGGACGAATATCAAAACTCCAAGAACCAGGGCGGTGGACAAAATGATTGTAATCAATTTCAGCGACCTCTCTCAAAAAGAGAATTTACTGGAATATAATTCTCGATTGGGTTTTTGGCTTCAATTTTTCCGGCCTGACCGGATGCTCGCCACGATTTCCGATGCCTGCGCTCTTGCCCAGGAATCGCTTGCAAGCACCGCCTGGACGTCGGGCGCACCGGACGGCTCGTGCAAGTCCATCACCTTTTTTATGATAGCAGGAATATCGGTAAATCCTATCTCATTTTCCAGGAATGCGTGCACGGCAATCTCGTTTGCCGCATTGAGGACCGCCGGCACAGTGGAACCGCGGCGGCAGGCCTCAAAGGCCAGCCCCAGGCAGGGAAACCGGGATTCGTCCGGGGGGTAGAAGGAAAGCTTCTGCTGACGGAACAGATCGAGCCTCGGGCCGTTGATGGGAAGCCGCTCCGGAAAGGTCAGGGCGTATGCAATGGGAATCTTCATGTCGGGAATTCCCATCTGTGCGATGACGGAGCCGTCCACGTACTCGACCATGGAATGGACGATGCTTTCGGGATGGACGTGAACGGCAATGCGGTCGACGTCAACGCTGAAAAGCCATCGCGCTTCGATGACTTCGAGGCCTTTGTTCATGAGCGTTGCCGAATCGATCGTTATCTTGCGTCCCATGGACCAGTTCGGGTGGCACAGGGCGGCCGCCGGCGTTACAGCCTCGAGTTCGCTCCGGGTCTTCTTGAAAAAAGGTCCCCCGGATGCGGTAAGGAGTATCCTGGCCAGGGCTTCCCGGTTGTTGCCCTGCAGGGACTGGAATATGGCACTGTGTTCGCTGTCAACGGGAAGAATGCGGATATTCTTTTCGGCTGCCAGGCGCATCACTATTTCGCCGGCGACGACGAGGGTTTCCTTATTGGCCAGAGCTATGTCTTTGCCGGCTTCGATTGCGGCGAGCGTGGGAAGGAGACCTGCGGCGCCCACCATGGCGGAAACGAGTGTGCGGCTGTCAGGGTGAGCGGCAACCCGGCAGTAGCCTTCCCGACCTGTGAGGATTTCGGGCGCCGGGGTATTCGTCTCCTTAAGCAATCCGCACAGGTTGTCGGCAACTTCCTGGTTCATTACCGCGACCAGGTCCGGCCTGAATTCGGCAATCTGGTCCCTGAGCAGGGCAGCGTTGCAGCCTGCGCCAAGCGCAACTACTTCAAACCGATCCGGAAACTGGCGGATTACCTCAAGGGTGCTCCGGCCTATGGACCCGGTGCTCCCGAGTATTGCTATTTTCTTTTTCATCTTTTCTCGTCGGTCATTTTCGGGGTTAGACGGAACACGCCCCGGAAGTTCTGCAAAAAAGCCATCTGCGCGTTATTCGAACCATTGTAAAAAAAACCACGCCAGCGGAAAACCAAAAAGAATCGAATCAAGCCTGTCCAGAACTCCTCCGTGCCCGGGAAGAAGGCCGCTCGAGTCTTTCTTGCCGCAGTTGCGTTTGATCATCGATTCGAAAAGATCTCCAAGCTGCCCGGCAACGGCCAGGACGAAGCTAAGGAGGAGCAAATGCGCCAGCGGCACCTGCCTCAGGAATGCGAGGCCCAGGAGCAGACCGGTCAGGATGCTTGCAGCCAGTCCTCCGACGGCGCCCTCGATCGTTTTCTTTGGACTGACTTGTTCGTAGAGCTTATGGCGCCCGGCCTTCATGCCGGAGTAATAGGCGCCCGAATCTCCCGCAATGGCAATCGCGAGCACGAACACGATCCAATATCTTCCCTGTGGCGCCATCCCGACGAGGAGCACATAAGAAAGCAGGTACGGCACATAAAGCCAGGTGAAGGCGAGGGTGCCGATCCGCGAGAGTACGACCGGGTCGCGCGGGGCTGATATCAGCATCAGGGAGAAAGCGGCAAAGAGAAAAAAGGTCAGGGCCAGGCTCAGGCCGGGCAATCCACCCTGATATGCCGCAAAGGGAAAGAGCGGCGCGGCGAGGTATGAGAGTGCACGCCACTTTGAAGGCAGCGGGTCGGGGAAGAATAGACCGTGCATTTCCCACAGCCCGATCACCATTATCAGTGTGAGAAGAAGCCACCAAGTCCAGGGCGGCCCGAAAACGATACAGGCGAGTACGGGAAGGGCAACGAGAACCCCGGTAATTACCCGCTGAACATGCGGACTCGATACACTGGAATTAGGCATGAAATTTCGGTTTGCTCTCTCTTGTTCTCAGTCCCCTCATGCCCCCGGCGGAGCAGGCTGGAACGGAGCAATTCGCGGCGAAAAGCGTCCTGACGGCCTGAGGCTATTTGATCCCGATCTCCAGTTCCGAAGAATCCGGATTGCAGGACTTTACCTGCTCGCCCGTACGTCCGAAACGACGTTCCCTGTTTTGAAATTCCCTGAGCGCGTCCATGAAGTCCGCTTCTCGGAAGTCCGGCCACAGGAGTTCGGTGAAATAGAGTTCGGCATAGGCGATCTGCCACAAAAGAAAATTGCTCACACGGATTTCGCCGCCAGTTCTGATGACGAGGTCAGGATCGGGGCAGTCGGCCGAGTAGAGAAATCGAGAAAACAGTTCCGGAGAGATCTGGTCGATTCCGTACCTGCCGTTGAGCATATCCGCCAGAAACAGCTTGGCGGCGCGCACGATTTCCTGCCTGCCGCCGTAATTGAGGGCAAGGTTCACGATGAGTTTGTCGAATCGTGCGGTTTGCTGCTCGGTATGCCGCAGGTCTTCGACCACCGATTCGGGAATGCCTTCGATGTCCCCGATGTGCCGCAGACGGATCTCCTGCTCTACGAGTTCGGGGAGTTCCGATTTGAGAAAGCGCTTGAGTAGTTCCCAAAGCGCTTTAACCTCGTGTTGGGGGCGTTTCCAGTTCTCTTTTGAGAATGCATAGAGCGTGAGATAAGGTATCCCGAGCCTTCGGCAGCAGGTTACCACCTCGCGCACCGCATCGGCGCCCTTGTTATGGCCGTAAATGCGGGTTCTCAGCTTTTGTTTGGCCCACCTGCCGTTGCCGTCCATAATGATGGCGACATGTTTCGGAAGGCGATTGAGATCGAGTTCCGGCATTTAAGTTTCCAGAATTTCCTTTTCTTTACCACTGTAGACGGCATCGATTTTCTTAATGTAGTCGTCCGTGATCTTCTGGATTTCATCCTGAGCACGGAACTGTTCGTCTTCCGATACCTTCTTGTCTTTCTTGAGGTCTTTGGTCTTCTCTATGATATCACGCCGGATGTTGCGTACGGCGACTTTAGATTCTTCGGCCTTCTTTTTGACCACTTTGACAAGATCGCGGCGCCGCTCTGCAGTAAGAGGCGGAATGCTGATGCGGATGGCTTTGCCGTCGTTCATGGGAGTCAGTCCGAGTTCCGATTTCAGGATGGCCTTTTCGACCTCGCCGACCACCGAGGTGTCCCAGGGCTGAATCATGATGGTGCGAGGGTCCGGGATCGTCAGAGTCGCAAGCTGGCTCAAGGGTGTGGGGTTGCCGTAGTAGTCGACCTTGATGCCGTCGACCAGGGAAACCGAAGCCCTCCCGGTGCGCAGGCGTTTATACTCGGATTCAAGGGTTTCGATGGCTTTATTCATCCGGTCTCGAAGATCGCGATAAACATCGTCAAGCATGACAGGTTTCCTCCACCACTGTACCAATCGGTTTGCCCATTATGGCCTGCTTAATATTGCCCTCTTCTTTCAGACTGAAAACGACGATGCGCATGTTCTGATCCCTGGCAAGGGATATGGCCGCGCCGTCCATCACCCGCAGATTTTTGCCCAGTACCTCGGAAAAACTGATGCAGTCGTAACGTTCGGCCTCGGGATTCTTTGCGGGATCGCTCTCGTAGACGCCGTCGACCTTCGTGGCCTTCAGCAACACCTCTGCACCGATCTCTATGGCCCGCAGGGCTGCCGTGGTGTCCGTGGTGAAAAAGGGCAGGCCGGTGCCTGCGGCAAAGATGACGATCCGCCCTTTTTCCAGGTGCCGGATGGCTCGGCGCCGGATATAAGGCTCGGCCACTTCTTTCATATCGATGGCTGACTGGACCCGGGTGGCGACTCCGAACTTTTCGAGCGCCTGCTGTAAAGCCAAGGCATTCATGACGGTTGCCAGCATGCCCATGTAATCCGCGGTGGAACGGTCCATGCCGCGGGATGCCGCCGAAACCCCGCGGAATATGTTCCCACCGCCTATCACCAGTGCGATCTGGATTCCCATACGGTGCACCTCTGCAACCTGTTCGGCAATGCTGCTCAATACATGGGAATCGATTCCATATGTCTCGTTCCCAAGAAGGGCTTCGCCGCTCAGTTTGAGGAGCACCCGGCGGTAACGAGGCTGTTCCATATCGCTCATTGAAAACATTCTCCGAAAAAATACTGTGAGAATTTAGGGCAGCCGAGTGCTATTCACCCAACTGATACCGGCAGAAACGGCGCACCTGGATCTTTTCGCCGATCTTGGCGACCAGTTCGTTCAAATAGTCCTGGATGGTCTTATCCGGGTCGCGGATGAATTTTTGCTCCATGAGCGTGTTCTCTTCGAAGAACTTGCGGATCTTGCCATCCACCATCTTTTCGAGAATATTCTGCGGTTTTCCGGATTCCTGGGCCTGGGCAAGATAAATCGCACGCTCCCTCTCGATCACATCCTGGGCAACGTCCTCGGAGGTAACCCCGAGCGGGTTGGTTGCGGCAATCTGCATGGCCACGTTCTTCACGAATTCGAGGAAGTCTTCGCTCTTGGCTGCAAAGTCCGTCTCGCAGTTTACTTCCACGAGAACCCCGATCTTCCCGCCGCTGTGAATGTAGGCGTGAATCTGGCCGTCGGCCGCTTCACGGCCGGCACGCTTCATTGCCTTGGCAAGTCCCTTCTGGCGAAGGATATCGACAGCCTTTTCCATATCTCCGGAGGCATCCTGCAATGCCTTCTTGCAGTCCATCATACCGACATTGGTTCTGTCTCTCAATTCCTTTACCATTGCTGATGTGATTTCCAATTTCTTCCTCCTGCAAGCGAATATTTGCTTCTGAATGGTATATCAGTTCTGAACTCAATACTTCGGCGCGGCGGGAGAATCCGTCCGGCCCTCTCGCCCAATCCGATATATGGGTGCGTATTGCGGGTCAAGTCTTGAAGGGAAGGAGCCCCGGTAAAAACCGAGGCTCCTGGATTTCTATCATTCTTCGGTTTGCTCTTCCGCTCCCGCTTCTCCGACCGGGTTGACGATTTCGACAACCGGTCCCTGTTCCTGGCCGAGGAGCTGGCCGGCGGGAACTTCCTCCAGTTCCGCTCCCTTGTCGAGGTCTGCCTGCTGCTGCTCGGAGAATTTCTCCTTGCCCTCGATGCAGGCGTCGGCGATCTTGGACGTCACGAGCCTGATGGCCCTGATGGCGTCATCGTTTCCGGGAATGGGATAGTCGATGACATCGGGATCGCAGTTGGTATCGACAATGGCGACGACAGGAATTTCGAGGCGGTTTGCTTCCTGCACCGCGATATTCTCACGCTGCGTATCGACGACGAAAAGGGCTCCGGGGGGCCGGGTCATTTTCTTGATGCCGCCCAGGTTCTTTTCGAGCTTTTCGCGTTCGCGCGACAGGACGAGGATTTCCTTTTTCGGGAAGCGGTTGATGCTGCCGTCCTCGAACATGGTGTCGAGTTCTTTGAGGCGATCTATTCTTTGCTTGATGGTCTTAAAGTTGGTGAGCATGCCGCCCAGCCAGCGCTGGTTGACATAGTACATGCCGCAGCGATCGGCTTCTTCCGCAATGGTATCTCGTGCTTGCTGCTTGGTGCCGACAAAGAGGACGGTTTCACCGGCGGCAACCGCATCGACGACGAACTGGTAGGCCGTATTGAAAAGCCTGACGGTGCGCTGCAGATCTATGATATAAATCCCATTGCGCGCGCCGAAAATGTAGGGTTTCATCTTGGGGTTCCACCGGCGCGTCTGGTGGCCGAAATGGACTCCCGCTTCCAGCAACTGCTTCATTCCGACTACTGCCATGATTTTGCTCCTTCTGGTTAGTGCCTCCGCCCCTTTGCATCCTGCGGCACGCACGTGCCTGCGGACACCAAAAGGTAAAGGGGAGTGCGAATTTTTGCAAATCAGAATTAATTAACATGATATTGCGCGATGAGGCAATGAAAAAAGGCATTCACATTCATTGCCGCTGATATAAAATATATCCAGTGAAACGGAATGCGTCGATACGGAACTGAGGTCCAATATCGCCCAATGACATGGAAAGTCGCCACCTTCAACGTCAATGGAATCCGTTCCCGCCAGCAGGCGGTTGTAACCTGGATCGAACGGAACAAACCCGACGTCCTCTGTCTGCAGGAAATAAAGTGCCTGGATTCCGAATTCCCGATCTTGCCCCTGAGGGATATTGGCTATGAAGCAAGCATCTGCGGGCAGAAATCCTTTCACGGGGTGGCAATCCTGAGCAGGGAAAAGCCGGAGGAAGTGAAGCGGGGCTTCGATGACGACGAACCCGGAGCGGAAGCGCGCCTGATTGCCGTCAGGATAAAGGGAATCTGGATTTTCAATACATATATCCCCCAGGGCAGGAGCCCTGAGCACCCGGCATTCCTGATAAAGCTCGGATTTTTTTCCCGCCTGCGAAGCTTGTTCGAAAAGGAATTCCAGCCCGGCCAGCCTCTTATCTGGACCGGTGACATGAACGTCGCGCCCGAGGAGATCGACGTATTTTCCCCGCGGCGAATGGACGGGAAAGTGGGCTTCCATCCGGCCGAACGAAAGGCCTACGCCGACGTTGTATCCTGGGGCTTCGTCGACGTGTTTCGCAGGCACCACCCCGGAGAGAAGCAGTTCACCTTCTGGGACTACCGCCTGCCGGAAAGCTTCAAACGCAACCTCGGATGGCGTCTCGACCACATCCTGGTTACCGAACCGCTGGCGCATGCTTCGGTTTCGTGCCGGGTGGATACGGAACCCCGCATCGCCAACAGCCCGAGCGACCACACTCCGGTGTTGGCCGAATTCGACCTGGAAGCGCTGGAAAGACTCTGATCCCGGCAGCCGGCCGGCTGCATTGCTCACCAGGCATGACCTCTTTTTCCTGTGCCATTGAGCTATTTTCACTCTCATTCTTCGTGCTAGAGTTCACTAATTGCCGTATCGTGCAAGAAATTAATTGAATTTTCAAAAATTCGGGCTTTTAATCGCGTTATGATACGGCTCTTCAGAAGCCTTTTCCCCGTGTTCGAGGCAGTACATCGTATTACAAGGCCAAGAGACTTCCCGGGCACGGCCGATAGCCGTCAACTTAGCAGTGAATGATGTAATCGCCGCCAAGCAATCAAGTACTGGTGTGGGAGAGGCTTTCAGCCTCGATGCTTTTTGGCGCAACCATGACTGGATCGACTAGGGTCTTTCTTCGCGCCTTCGCGGCTTCTTCATTTTAGGATTGACGGTTATGGGCACGGCCGGGATGCCCATATGTGAGACGCAGCCCCACTCTCTTTTTATCTTTGGCACAAGGAGAAGACCCATGTCAGACGAGAAAGAGCCTCGGCCCCGAAGCACGGACCCTGCAATTCGTGAAATGATAGTCAAGGCCGGGAAGCTGCAAATCCGTACGGTGTGGGACCGGTACGAAGCAATGCAGCCCCAGTGCGGATTCGGCGATACCGGACTTTGCTGCAGGCATTGCCTGCAGGGACCCTGCCGCATTGATCCTTTCGGCGAAGGACCTTCAGAAGGCATCTGCGGCGCAACCGCTGACACCATGGTAGCGCGCGGACTCGACCGGGCAATCGCGGCGGGAACCGCGGCACACTCCGGGCACGCGAAACACCTGGCGCACACCCTCATGAAACTGGTCACAGGCAAGACGAACGCCTATTCGATAAAAGAGGCGGGAAAACTCAAGGCGGTAGCCGTCAGGCTCAATATTCCCGTTGACGGCCGCACGGACAACGAGATTGCTCTGGATGTCGCCCGAGCCGCTCTTGCCGATTTCCACGAAAAGGAAACGCCGGTGCTGTGGGCCGCCACGGTGGTGAACGAGCAGCGGGCAAAGGTGCTGACCGACCTCGATCTCGTGCCCCGGGGAATCGACCACGAGGTATCCGAGATCATGCACCGGACGCTCTACGGAGTCGATGCCGATCCGGTCAACCTGCTTCTGGGTGGGTTGCGCTGCGGCGTGGCAGACTTGGCGGGGTGCTACATGGCGACTGATCTTGCCGACATACTCTTCGGCATTCCGAAACCCCGCCTGACGGAGGCAAACCTTGGCACACTCAAAGCCGATGCGGTAAACATCGCCCTTCACGGCCACAATCCCGTCCTATCCGACCTCCTGGTAACCCGTTCCGACGCCAAAAACGATGCTGCCAGGGCTGCCGGCGCATCGGGTATCAACATTGTCGGAATATGCTGCACGGGCAATGAAATCCTGATGCGGCACGGAATTCCCGCCTGCACGCATTCGGTCAGCCAGGAAATGGCAATCGTCACCGGGGCCTTGGACGCAATGGTCGTCGATTACCAGTGCATCATGCCTTCCGTTGCTTCCGTGGCCGAGTGCACCGGAACAACCCTTATAACCACCATGGATATCGGAAAGATCCCCGGTGCCAAGCATATTCCGTTTACCGAGGAGTCGGCCCTGGAAAAGGCAGACGAGATATTCGACATCGCCATCGCGAACTTTGTACGCCGCAAGAACAAACCGGTAGACATTCCAAACGTGAAGACTCCCGTAGTCGCCGGGTTTTCCGTGGAGGCGATTGTGGCCGCGCTGTCGAAGCTCGATGCGCAGCAACCGCTCAAGCCGGTCGTCGACAACATAGTGGCGGGAAACATCCGCGGCGTGTGCCTGTTTGCCGGATGCAACAACGTGAAGGTGCCCCAGGACAACAATTTCACCAAAATGGCCCGAAAGCTACTCGAAGCGAATGTTCTCGTTCTGGCGACGGGTTGCGGTGCCGGGGCTCTCATGAGGCACGGGTTCATGGACCCGGCCAATACCGATTCGCTGTGCGGCGAAGGATTGAAAGCGGTACTGCATGCGATAGGAGAAGCTAACAACCTCGGCGGGCCGCTGCCTCCAGTTCTGCACATGGGGTCCTGCGTCGACAATTCCCGTGCGGTTGCCCTGGCCGTGGCCGTTGCTCAGTACCTGGGCGTGGACACGGACAAGCTTCCAGTGGTTGCCTCTGCGCCTGAAGCGGTATCCGAAAAGGCGGTTTCGATAGGAGCGTATGCCGTTGCGGCAGGTTTGCCCACGCATGTGGGCGTGATGATTCCGGTTCTGGGAGGGCCGCTTGTGACCGAAGTCCTCACGGAGAAGGTAAAGGGGTTGACCGGGGGCTACTTCATTGTGGACCTCGATCCCGAATCGGCGGCCGAAAAACTTCTTGCGGCCATAGACGAACGCCGTGCCGGCCTAGGAATCTAGCTGAAGGAGCCTGTCATGTCCGAGCCCAAGGAAATATTTGTTCGCCTGGATCGATGTATGGGGTGCCACTCCTGCCAACTGGCCTGCGCGGTAGCACACTCCGAGAGCAAATCCCTGTACGGGGCCATTACGGAAAAGCCGCGCCCGAAACCGCGCGTCTACGTCGAATCGGTATCCCCCCGGACTCCCGTGCCCGTCGTGTGCCGGCATTGCGAGACCGCTCCCTGCATGCACGCCTGTATCGCTGGCGCCATCCGTCGCACCGAAGACGGGGTGGTGATCACACAGAGCGATAAGTGTATCGGCTGTTGGACCTGCGTGATGGTCTGCCCTTACGGAGTAGTCGGGCGGCATCTCGAAAAGCACAAGGCTTACCGCTGCGACCGGTGCCGGGACCGCGACCGGCCGGCCTGTGTCGAGGCTTGTCCCACCAGGGCGCTGGTCTACCTGACCGTGACCGATTTTTCCCGGGAAACGCGACGGACGGCATCGGCCGGGATGGTTGCAGGACAGGGAGGATGAAAAATGACATCCGACCGGAAAAACTACGTCATCGTGGGGGCGAGCGCCGCCGGGATGTCTGGGGCGGAGGCCGTCCGAGCTTCGGATGACCGGGGAACGATAACCGTTCTTTCCGATGAACCCGACGCGCCTTATTTCAGGCCGCTGATTCCTTTTCTGATCAGCGGAAAGAAGAGCGCATCCGATATGAGTCTGGTGGGGGAGGGCCCCTACCGGGGCTCCGGCATAGACGTGCGCCTCGATGCACGGGTCGAAAAAATAGACAGCCGGGCGCAAACCCTTGAGATCGCCGGAGGTGAACTGGTTCCCTACGACCGGCTGCTCATCGCCACGGGCAGCCGGTCATATATCCCCCCGGATATCGAAGGGACCGGCACGAACGGCGTGTTTGCCCTTCGCACCCTCGCGGACGCAAGGGCCGCCGCGGCACGGGCTGCAAACGCGCGGCATGCCGTGATGCTCGGAGGCGGGATGTTGAACCTAAAGGCATCCTTTGCCCTGCTCGAAAGGGGGCTTGCGGTCACCCTGGTGGTCCAGTCCCCGCAGGTGCTCTCGCAACTGATGGAACCGGAAGATGCCTTCCTTATCCGGAATGCGCTGAACAAGGCCGGCCTCAAGATACTGACCGGCGCCGGCGCCCGCAGGATTCTTTCGAATGCGGGCGGAGTCAAAGGGGTCCTTCTCGACGACGGCAGCGAGATCGCATGCGAAATGGTGTGCATCGGCAAGGGCGTGCGCCCGAACGTCGGTTTTATCGACAAGGGGGCCGTTCGGACAGACGGGGGTGTGGTGGTCGATACCTACACCGCTTCCAGTGTTCCAAACGTCTATGCCGCGGGCGATGTGGCGGTGACGTTCGATCCCATCACCGGCAAGCGCATCGTGACCGGTTTGTGGACAAATGCCGTGGAGATGGGCCGGTGCGCCGGGTACAACATGGCAGGGAAGCCGACTGAGTACGAGGGGACCTTCGGCATACTCAATGCCACGCAGGTGGCCGAAGTGGCCTTCGTTTCCATGGGCATCGTGCACACGGCCGGCAGCGACTGCGAAACCCACGCTTTCCATTCGCCCGGCGCATATCGAAAGCTGGTGTTCTCACCGGATGGAACCCGGCTGGTGGGCGTCTTGCTGGTTGGAGACATTGCCCGGGCCGGACTTTATCGCTTCGTGATAAAGGAAAGAATGCCGGTTGCCGGGATCAAGAAGCAGATAATAGATCACACCCTCCATTACGGCCATTTTTTGCGGCGCTGATTCGGAGTGTAAAGGGAAACCTCTTCTGCACCAGGGTTTCCAGCCGGCCTGAGCGGCCGGCTGGAAACCGCATGTCCATTCGATAATATTCCGCTTATACCATTCCGTCAGTGCATCCCGGACAGTCATCACTATATTTGCATGTACCCCAAAAACACGCGTTAAAATTACCGATGAAATGTGAGGCCGCCATGCTTGAGATCAAAGACTCTGTAGCAGTGATTACCGGAGGAGCCCGGGGGATAGGGAAAGCCCTCGGCGAATACTGGGTCGCGAACGGAGGACATGTCGTCCTGGCGGATGTAGCCGGGGAACACCTGGCGTCGGCTGCGGCCGAACTCAAAAGAATCGGCGGCAGGGCAGCCGCGGTCGAATGCGATGTCAGAAGCGAGGCGGACTGCGCGAAGCTTGCCGATACGGCAATAGAGGTCTTCGGGAAAATCAACCTCGTGGCTCCGTTTGCGGGAATCACCCGGGACGGGCTTATGCTTTCGACCGACCGCGAAACCGGAAAGGTCGTTTCGAAGATGTCCCTGGAGCAGTTTCAAAGCGTTCTGGACATAAATCTCACCGGGGTGTTTCTGACGGTTCGGGAATGTGCCGAGCGAATGATCGACAACAACTGCAGGGGATTGATCTGCCTGGTTTCCTCGGTCGGTGCGCTAGGGACGGCCGGGCAGATCAACTATTCGTCGAGCAAGGCTGCCGTGGCGGTCATGCCGAAGGTCCTGACCGCGGAGTTTTTCCGCCGCGGTTTTGCCGACAGAATCCGCTGCGTGGCAATAGCTCCCGGGTATGTCGGGACGCAGATGGTGCTGAAGATGGGAGAAAGAATTTTGGACGGGGTTATGGAGCAAATCCCGATAGGGCGCCTCATAGAACCTTCCGAGGTGGCGTCGCTGATTGGAGAACTCTATCGAAACGAGGCCGTTGCGGGCGAGGTTTACTACATCTCGGGCGGCCTTCGGCTAGGTTCCAGGGGGTAAGTCAGGATGAAGAGGGAAAAGATCGTCCCGGTGGAGGAAGCTGTCAAGCTGGTCGGGGACGGGGATGTTATCGCCACGGCGGGATTTGTCGGAGCGGGGTTCGCGGAGGAAATAGCCCTGGAACTCGAAGCGCGCTTCCTCCGGACCGGCGCTCCTAAAAATCTTACCCTGCTCTACGCGGCGGGCCAGGGGGACGGAAAGACGCGGGGACTCAATCACCTGGCCCATGAAGGGCTGGTGGGAAGGGTCATCGGGGGGCACATAGGGCTCGCGCCGAAGCTCCAGGAACTGATCCGGAACGGGAAGGTGCTTGCCTACAACTTCCCCCAGGGGGTGGTCTCACACCTGTACAGGGACATTGCGGCGGGGAGGCCGGGAGTTATCTCCACCGTAGGGCTCGGCACCTTCATCGATCCGAGGGTGGAGGGGGGGAAGCTGAACGAACTGACCAGGACCAGCGGCGCGGACCTGATCGAACTGGTAACGCTGGGTGGGAAAGAGTACCTCTACTACAAGGCTTTTCCTATAAATGTGGCCATCCTTCGAGGCACGACGGCCGATACGGACGGCAACATCACGATGGAAAAGGAAGCCCTGACGCTCGAAGCGCTCGCGATCGCCATGGCCGTGAGAAACTCCCAAGGCACGGTCATCGTCCAGGTGGAGAGAGTTGCCGAGCGGAGGACCCTTCCCGCCCGCGAAGTGAAAATCCCGGGAATTCTTGTCGACTGCGTTGTGGTCTCGAAGCCGGAAAACCACTGGCAGACGTTTGCCGAGCAGTACAACCCGGCATACAGCAGCGAGATCCGCATGCCCCTCGCATCCATTCCTCCCATGGAAATGAGTGCGCGAAAGATTATAGCGCGTAGGGCCACTTTCGAACTCCTACCCAAAAGCATCGTCAATCTCGGGATTGGAATGCCCGAAGGGGTTGCTCAGGTCGCGAACGAAGAGAAGATGATCGATTACGTGACTCTCACCACCGAACCGGGAGTGATCGGGGGGGTACCCAATGGAGGGCTCAATTTCGGGACCGGGACGAATATGGACTGTCTTCTCGATCAGCCCGACCAGTTCGACTTCTATGACGGCGGAGGGCTCGATATGGCTTTCCTCGGTGCGGCCGAGGTGGATCAGGAAGGCAACGTGAACGTGAGTAAATTCGGGCAGCGTTTCGTCGGTCCGGGCGGGTTTATCAATATCAGTCAGAACTGCAAAAAACTCATCTTCGTCGAGACATTTACCGCCGGAGGTCTCCGAATTGCCGTTGAGGACGGCAGGTTGCGGATCGTGCGGGAGGGAAGCGAGATCAAGTTCGTTGCAGAGGTTGCCCAGAGAACTTTCAGCGGGCGGTACGCGATAGAGAAGAATCAGCCGGTTATTTATGTAACGGAACGCTGTGTATTCAGGCTCTCAAAGGAAGGTCTCGAATTGATCGAGATAGCCCCGGGGATAGATCTCAAAAGAGATATCCTGGATCTTATGGGGTTCGAACCGATCGTGAAAAAGCCGCCTGTCGTGATGGATGCGAGGGTCTTCCGGCAGGGGCTCATGGGGTTGAGGGAGGAATTTCTGGCGGGGGCGCTCAGGAGTCCGGCAACCTAGATAACGTTCCGCAACTTCATTGATATTCGGAAGTGCAAAGATCAATTGCCGTCATTCCTAACGAGGAGACTGTGTCAAAAGTAATCGCCGCTTTGAAGATTCCCACTCTCGTAGTCAAAACTCGGCAAATAATAACGACGTCATCCCGGCGAAGGCCGGGAACCAGGCTTTATTCCCACTTTTGCTTGCATTGTTTCTCGTTGTTTGGATTATGACACGATCTCGATAGCCGGAATCCAGCAGCGTCGCCGCATCCTTCGGACGCGGCTTGAACGAGGATGAAACATCGGCCTGCAATGAAGTTTCATAAGAGAAGATTTTGAGGCTTGAGGCACTGGGTCCCGGCCTTCGCCGGGGCGACGAAGAAGAGGGTGCCGGCAAATATCCGGTTGTTAACGGGCCGTCACACCGATCACAGTGGCTTCGGCCTGCTCCATAATCATCCGGCTTGCAACAAAACGGCAACATCCTCCAGCGTGTTCACCCGGGCCGCCATCCCCCGCATTTTGCTGGCGTCCCTCACGTTTTGCAGGTACCAGCAAAGATGTTTGCGCATCTGGATTATTCCACGTGCAGGCTTGAGAGCGCTTGTCAGTTCCGCATGTTCGAAGGCCACCCTGAATATATCTTCTGCGGGTATTCCGTCATTTTCCTTCCCGGTGAGCGCGTTTCTCAGCTCACGAAAAATCCAGGGCCTTCCGAGCGCTCCCCGGGCTATGCCGAGACCGTCCGCACCGGTTTTTTCCAGCAGTTCCTTCCCTGATGAGGCATTTCTTGCGCCGCCGTTGGCAAGGATAATCCCGCCGAAATGATTTCTCGCTCCGCAGGTCATTTCAAAGTCGTTCGGGCCGGAAAAGCGCTGGGCATAGGTGCGCCCATGGATCATCACCGCCTTGATGTCCAGGTCGGCAACGGAGTCGAGGAATGTGAAAAGGTCCATGTCCTTCACTTTAGTCCGGGTCTTGAGCGAGACGGGCAGGTCGGTATTGTCGATGACAGCCTTGATGACTTCGTGCGCCAGAGGCAGATTGGTCATAAGCATTGCACCTGCGCCGCGCTTGGTCACTTTCGGAATCGGGCAGCCGAAGTTGATGTCGATACCGTCGGGTTTGACCCTCTCGGTAACAAAGCGGGCTGCAACTGCGAAATGCTCGGGCTCGTTTCCGAAGAGCTGGACGACGTAGGGGCGTTCCATTTCATTGAACTGGAGCAGCTCCAGCGTCGGCTCTGGGTGGTAGAAAAGGGCGGTCGCACTGGAAAGCTCGCTGTAGACGACGTCTGCACCGAACTTTTTGCAGACCTGCCGAAATGCACTGTCCGTAATGCCGGCCAGAGGCGCCATGGCCAAAATGGGTTTTCGTATTTCGTTCCAAAAGTTTTTCATCTTTTAAAAATAACATGGATTCGAAGGCATCGAAAGAGCCCAGAAGAGTATGCGGAGATGGGGTGGGGTTGGAGCCGGAAACATTGAAGAAACACCGCAAGGTGCTTACCTGAACAATATGAGACAGTTGCACGCAGTGTACCCGGAAACACCGTACGACAAGGGCGAATCGGGGGGCAGGATTCTTTCGCAGGGAAGAAACTGCTGGAAGATACGGAAAGCGGGCAAGGCGGCTTTCCTTATCGATACGGCGTCCTACTACACGGCCTTTGCGCAGGCAGCCCGGCGAGCACGTCATTCCATCTTAATCGCCGGCTGGGACATAGACAGCAGGGTCTCTCTTCTCAGAGACGGCAGGCGGCGTCCTTTTCCGTCCCGCCTCGGCGAGTTCCTGGATTGGCTCGTATCGGACAATCCCGACCTGCACGCTTATGTGCTCGTATGGGATTACGCGATGATCTACGCCCTGGAGCGGGAACTCCTGCCGATCTTCAAACTTGGATGGCGCACGCATAGAAGACTGAAGTTTCACCTGGATGGCAGTCACCCGATGGGCGCCTCGCACCATCAGAAAATAGTCGTAATAGACGATTCCCTGGCCTTCGTGGGAGGGATCGACCTGACAAAATGCCGATGGGACACTTCGGAGCACAGGCCCGGGGACACGAGGAGAAACGATCCGGGATGCTCGAACTATGCACCGTTTCACGATGTACAGATGATGGTGGACGGCGAGGTGGCCGTGTCCCTGGGTCGCCTCGTGCGTGAGCGGTGGTTCCGGGCGACCGGTGAATCTATTCCTTACATAGAGCCGCAGAACGGGAGTCCGTGGCCTGCCGCATTTCGGCCCGACCTGGAAAAAGCCCGGGTAGGTATTGCGCGTACCGAACCTTTGTATCGGAATTACCCCGAGGTGCGCGAAGTCGAGCGGCTTTACATCGATTCCATCAGGGCGGCTAATAGATACATATACCTGGAAAATCAGTACCTCACCTCTTCAACGCTTTGTGTCGAACTTGCGGCGCGACTCGAGGAGCGCAACGGCCCCGAGGTCGTGATCGTCCTCCCCTACCGGAGTTCGGGCTGGCTCGAAGCCGGGACGATGGATGCTCTGAGGGCGGCCGTCCTCCATAAGATGCGCACGGCAGACCGATACGGGAGGCTTCGCATCTACTACCCTAGGCTGGCGGAAGGAAACGGCCAGTACCTGAACGTCCATTCGAAGGTTTCCATCATCGACGATGATTTCGTGCGGATAGGCTCTTCAAATCTGAGCAACCGTTCCATGGGGTTCGATACGGAATGCGATCTGGCGTTCGAGGCCGAGGAACACCGCACAAGGGAAGCAATACGCTCCTTTCGAGCAAGGCTGCTGGGAGAACATCTCGGGGTGACCGAGGATCGGGTGCGCGCTACAATCGAGAAGAGTGGATCGCTTGTTGCAGCCATAGAGGAATTGCGGGACGGCGACCGCACCCTTGAGGAACTGGACGGCAGGGAAGTGCCGAAAATCCTTGACAGCTACGTGTATGAAACCTCTCTCATCGATCCTGGATGCCCGGCTCCTCCCGCTGAACTGATCGATCAGTTCCTGCCCGAAGAGGTCAAACGCTCCGGACTTCGACCGGCGGTATGGGGGATAGTTACTCTTCTGATCCTGCTCGGACTTGCTGCCGTCTGGACCTGGACTCCGCTCAGGCAATACCTCGACCTCGGCCTCATCCTTCAGAAAATGTCGGCCATTGAGGACAAAAGGAGCGCCCCGCTGATAGTTGTCGCCGCCTTTATTGTCGGCGGTATCGTTCACCTCCCCGTGACCCTGCTCATTGTCGCAACTGCCATGACTTTCAGTCCGCTTCCAGCATTTGTATATTCGCTTGTGGGAAGTCTTGCGAGCGCAACGGTCGCCTACTGGTTCGGCAGGTACATGGGACGCGACGCGGTAAGCAGGTTCGGGGGCAAGCGGATCAACCGCCTAAGCAGCAAACTCGCGAAGCAGGGAGTGCTCACCATAGCGATGATTCGCATCTTTCCCATCGGGCCTTATTCCTTGATCAATATCGCGGCTGGAGCATCCCAGATACGGTTCGGCGATTTTCTGGCCGGCAGCGCGATCGGGCTGACTCCCGGACTTCTGGCAATCACATTCCTGGGAGGGCATCTCGGGCAGAGCCTGCGATATCCGAAGGTGGCAAACTTTATTTTTGTAGCCGTTGTAATCCTATTCCTGATCGGAGCGAAAATTCTTATCCGGCGCTGGCTCCGGAGGCGTAGAGGCCGGCAGTCCCCACCGGGGGACGAGGTCTGAACTTCCCCTTGATTTCACAATTTTCCCCTTGACAGTACCGACATCGAGTTGTTAAAGAAGCAGCAACCTAAAATTTCAGGATGAGTTATGAACTACTCCGGTAAATTTATAAATCTGTTTTGGCGCTGGTGGCGTTTCGGCGGAGGTGCGTGCCTGACCGGTTAACCATCAGTTTGCTATAGAATTACAGGGACCGTGGGCCGCACCAGTGGCTCACGGTCCCTTTTCATTTTGGGGGATCGTGGAGCAAATCCGCGGTCCCTTTCTTTTTTCGCCGGCATTACGAATGACAACACTGGAACAGAAGGAAAGAGCCATGCTGGTAGTGATGAACAAAAATGCTTCACCCGACGTGATCAAAACCGTTGTCGAGGCCATAGAGCAGAAGGGCTACACGGCTCGTCCCATCCCCGGGGGCGACAGGGTCGCCATCTGCGTGCTGCACAACGAGGGGCCCGTGGACGCGTCCTTTCTCAGCGCGCTTCCGGGAGTAAAGGAAGCCATCCCCGTTACGCGCCCGTACAAACTGGTGAGTAGAGAATCGCAGGCATGGGACAGTGTCATCGAAGTCGGCGGAGTCGAGATCGGAAACGGGCACCTGACGATCATAGCCGGACCGTGCGCGGTGGAGAGCGAGACCCAGGCCCTAACAATCGCGAAACTGGTAAAAAAAGCAGGCGCCCAAATTTTCCGGGGCGGCGCATTCAAGCCGCGTACTTCTCCTTATGCCTTTCAGGGACTGGGGGAAGAGGGGCTCAAGATCCTGGCCAAGGTCCGGGAAGAGACCGGAATGCCGGTAGTGACCGAGGCGATAGATCACGAAGTCGTGGACCTGGTCGAACACTACGCGGACATAATCCAGATCGGGGCGAGAAACATGCAGAACTTCAGCCTCCTGCGCCGTGCCGGGAAAGCGAAAAAGCCCGTTCTGCTCAAACGGGGGTTAGCCGCCACCATAGACGAGTGGCTGATGGCCGCGGAGTACATCATGGAGGGCGGAAACGACCAGGTCATCCTCTGCGAGCGCGGCGTACGCACATTTGCGCATCACAGCCGCAATACGCTGGACCTTTCCGCGGTTCCAGTGGTGCGGCAGGAAAGTCATCTGCCGATCATTGTCGATCCGAGCCATGCGGCCGGGCGGCGCGACCAGGTGATCCCCTTGAGCAGGGCGGCGGTAGCGGTGGGATGCCATGGCCTGATGATCGAGGTGCATCATGCGCCGGAGACGGCCCTGAGCGACGGCGCCCAATCTCTCTACCCCGCCGGGTTCGAGGACCTGTGCAGGCAAATAGGCCCGATCTTCGACGTTTACAAAGAATCGACAAACGGATGCAACGAAAACCTGTCGGCCCAAGCCGGAGCGTAAACCGGTCGGCGTTAAGGAGTATGAAGATGGACTTGGGGTTTTATCCGGAAAGATCGGAGTTCCGGCGACTGGCCGAAAACGGGAACCTGATTCCCGTCTGTGTTGAGGTGCTCGCGGACACCGAAACGCCCGTCTCGGTGCTCGCAAAGATATACGACGGGCATGGTCCCGTATTCCTGCTGGAAAGTATGGAAGGGGGCGAGAGGTGGGGAAGGTACAGCTTCCTCGGCAATTCGGCCACCCAGAGCGTCCGGGTCTTCCGCGATGATGTCGAGATTGAGGCGATGGGGGTCAAAAAGCGGGTCCCGCATGACGGAAAGCCGCTGGATGTGCTGCGCTCGATAATGTCGCGCTACCGCCCGGTTGCACTGCCCCAGCTTCCCCGGTTCTGGGGCGGGATGGTGGGATATTTTTCCTACGAGTTCGTATCCTTCTTCGAAGCGATTCCGAACAAGCTGCCCGACGATGCGCCTCTTGCCCAGTTCATCCTGCCCGGCCAGCTCTTCATCTTCGATAATGTGCGTCATACTCTCACTCTGGTCGCCTATGGAGTGGTGGAAAACGGAGATGCAGACGCGGCTTATGACCGGAGCCTCGAGACCCTAGATATCATGCGTCGAAAGCTGGTGCGGGTTCCGGTGCGAGACTCCGGAGCGTCGTCCGGACCATTTCCGCTTTCTCCCGTTGTGGAGCCCGAGCATTTCCGGTCCAACATTTCCAAAATTAAGAACTACATCACCGAAGGCGATGTGATTCAAACCGTTTTCTCGCAGCAGTTCACCTGCCCGAATCCCCCCGATCCGTGGTCGCTCTACCGCGCGCAGCGGTTCATCAACCCTTCCCCGTACCTCTATTTCCTGCATTTTGACGATACCGTCCTGGTCGGTTCCTCGCCGGAAACCATGGTGCGGCTGGAAAACGGCATTGCAACGCTTCGCCCCATTGCCGGCACCCGTCCCCGCGGCAGGACGGAACAGCAGGACCGCGAGCTTGCAGACGAACTGTTGCGGGACGAAAAGGAAACGGCCGAGCATCTCATGCTGGTCGACCTGGGACGCAACGACCTGGGGCGCGTCGCCGAAGTCGGGACCGTCCAGGTGACGGATCTAATGGTGGTCGAGAGATATTCCCACGTCATGCACCTGGTTTCCAACATTCACTGCGATCTGTCCGACGGCCTCGATGCATTCGACCTGTTTCAGGCTACCTTCCCGGCGGGAACCCTGAGCGGGGCCCCGAAGGTGCGGGCGATGGAAATCATAGGCGAGCTGGAGGAGGAACCCCGTGGCCCTTATGGCGGCGCTATAGGATATGTCTCCTTCACCGGAAATATGGACCTGGCAATCACGATACGGACTGCCTGCATTCAGAACGGGGTGCTCACTGTGAGAGCCGGGGCGGGAATCGTTGCGGACTCCGATCCGGAACGCGAGCGGCAGGAGACGATCAACAAGGCAAAGTCGATCCAGAGGGCGCTCGAGATGCTCGAAAACAGCGACAGGGCAAAAGTCCGGCCGGCCGTCTATGGCTCCGTGAACCCCTAGACTGTCAGAAGGAGAAACGGATGATTTTCATGATCGATAACTATGATTCGTTCACCTACAATCTGTTTCAGTATTTCCGGATGCTTGGAGCTGAAGTCGAGGTCGTTCGCAACGATGCGGTTGCCGTCGAACAGATTGCCGCTCTCAAGCCCGCTGCCCTGGTCATCTCTCCGGGCCCCTGCCGCCCCGAGGACGCCGGTGTTTCGATCCCGGCAATCAAGGCCTTTTCGGGAAAACTCCCGATCCTGGGGATCTGCCTCGGCCACCAGGCGATAGCTGCGGCATTCGGCGGGAATGTCGTACACGCCAAAAAGCTGATGCACGGAAAGGTTTCCTCCATCACGTCCGATGGAAACGGGATTTACAAGGGTATCAGCAGTCCGTTCAAAGCAATGCGGTACCATTCGCTGGCAGTTGCGCAGAGTACACTTCCGGAATGCCTCCAGGCGACGGCCTTTTCGGAAGATGGAGAGATAATGGGGATCCGCCACAGGGAACACGTTATCGAGGGCGTTCAATTCCACCCGGAATCGATAATGACCCCGGTTGGAAAGCGGCTCCTGAAGAATTTTCTCGAACTTGCTGAAAAAGCCTATCCAGGGGGAGGGAACGGAAGATGATCCGGGAAAGTCTCAAAAAGCTTATTGCCAGGACGGATTTGAGCGAAGAGGAAATGGCGAATCTCGTGGGAGAAATCATGTCGGGAAACGCCACGGACGCACAGATCGGTGCGGTCATGGCGGCTTTGGCCACGAAGGGGGAAACCTTCGCCGAACTGGCCGGAGCGGCTCGCGCCATGCGGCGGAAAGCCGCACGCATCCAGACGAATGCCGATGTGGTCGTGGATACCTGCGGAACGGGAGGTGACGGGCTCCACACCTTCAACATCTCCACCACCGCGGCTTTCGTCGTGGCCGGCTGCGGCGTTGCCGTAGCAAAGCACGGCAACCGTTCGGTTTCCAGTAAATGCGGAAGCGCGGACCTGCTCGAAGCTTTGGGCGTGAACCTGGAAGTCGGGCCGGAGATCGTCGAGGAGGCCGTAAGGGAAATCGGGATCGGCTTTCTCTTTGCGCCGGTGTTCCATGGGGCCATGCGGTATGCGGGCAGGGCGAGAAAAGAGCTGGGAGTGCGCTCCATCTTCAATATGCTCGGCCCTCTTACCAACCCTGCCGGCGCCAATTGCCAGTTGATCGGCGTCTACGCCATGGAACTCACGGAGATGTTCGCGCAGGCGTTGAAACTGCTCGGCGCGCGGCGGGCCTTCGTCGTGCACGGGCATGACGGGCTGGACGAAATCAGCGTCTGCGCTCCGACCCGCGTCTCTGAACTAAACGGCGGCATGATCCGGACCTACGATATATCTCCCGACCAGTTGCTGGGAAGGACGGCGGAGCCTTCGGACATGACCGGGGGCGCGCCGGCCGAGAATGCGGAAATCACGCGCAGCATTCTCAAGGGCGAAAAGGGGCCCAAGCGCGACATCGTTGTCGTGAACTCCGGGTTTGCGCTGATTGCAGCCGGCAAGTGTTCGAACTTCGCCGAGGGAATCACGATGGCGGAGGCGGCCATAGACGATGGGCGTGCGATGCGGAAACTGGAAGCCCTGGTTCGATTCACAAATGAAGTCGGCAAGTAGCGGAGTTATCTATGTCGGACTTTTTGGAAACCATTCTTGCGCACAAACGGTTGGAGATCGCAGAAGCTTCCAGGACCGTGCCGGAATCGACCCTGCGGATCGAGGCGGAAAAGCGGAAGGCAAAACGGTCGCTCCTGACGAAACTCTCCGCTCCAGGGCCTTTCGGAATCAACGTCATCGCCGAAATAAAACGCTCATCACCTTCCAAGGGGAAGATACGAGAGGATGTGGACCCGCAGCGACAGGCCGGACTGTATGAGACCGGAGGGGCTGCGGCCATATCGGTCCTGACGGATGGAAAATTTTTCGGCGGCAGCGCGCGCGACCTGGAAGACGTGAGGGTGAAAGCCGGTATCCCGGTGCTCCGCAAGGATTTTATCATAAGCTCCTACCAGGTGTACGAGGCGGCGGCAATCGGCGCGGATGCCCTCCTGCTCATCGTCCGGGCGCTCGATCCGATCCAGCTGAAAGACCTCCTGTTATTGAGTGGCGAACTGGGCATGACCG
>JAEZXS010000222.1 GCA_023442755.1 Pseudomonadota bacterium
CCCCGGCCTTGGTCGATCCCGGGGTTCTGAGCCAGGTGCTGGTGAATGTCATCAGAAACACCACGCTGATGATGGAGCCGAAAGACACCCTGTTTATCAGGACTTTCGAAGATGAGGACCGGGTGAACATCTTCATAGAAAACCCCGTGCGAAAACGCGTGAAGGACCAGGAAGCGATGTTTCTGCCCTTCGGCGAAGGAGAACAGGTCCGGATATCGGTTTGCGTGCGCTTGCTCGAGAATATGGGGGGTGCGCTTTTCTTCGCCCAGGGAAAGGAATCGATGAGCCTCACGATCTCGGTGCCCGGGGCGAAAATGGCGGCCGATCAGGTCGCGTGATTTCCGGCTGCGAGGCTGCATCAGGCGGCCAGGTCCTCCGGAAGCCTTTCCGCGCCCTCCATTCCCGTCAATTCCACTTTTATCCATCCCGGTTTTCTTTCGTCGAACGCTTTGTAGGCATCGATCACCGAGGCGAACGATTCACTGTTCGTCAGAAACTTGGACGTGTCGACAATCCCGCTTTCGACAATATCGAGCAGCGTGGGAATGTATTTCCGGTGATTGCAGTTGCCGCTCTGAACGGTGATATTTTTGTTCATTACCTCGCCGATCGGAAATGTTTTTGCCATCTGGGGATAAACGCCGATAATGCTGAGAGTGCCGGCCTTGGCCAGTGCCCGGACGGCCCAGGATAGCGCGAGGGAAGGGGCGTCGCCCGCCAACCACTTTTCGGATTTTTCCGGAGCGATCTGTTTCACTTCCTGCTCGAATTCTTTCTTGAACTCGCGCAGTTTTTCCGCAACCGGGCCGCCTTTCGGCATCTCCGCATCGATCCCCACCGCATCTATCGCTCTGTCCGCGCCGATACCTCCCGTCATTTCCCTGATAGCCTCGATGGGATCCTCACTGCCGAAGTCGACTATTTCGGCGCCGAGCCGGCGGGCGCGCTCCAAACGATCCGCGACCTGGTCGACCGCAATCACCCGTCCGGCCCCGAAAAGCCGTGCGCTTACGATTGCCATAAGTCCCACCGGCCCGCATCCGAAAACAACCACCACGTCCCCCGGTTTGATTTCCGCGATATCCGCGCCGAAATACCCGGTGGGGAATATATCGGAAATGGTGATGGCCTGGTGGTCTGAAAGGGCCTTCGGGACCTTCACCAGGCCTACGTTTGCAAACGGGACTCTCGCGTATTCGGCCTGAAGTCCGTTGAATGGTCCGGACATCTTCGGTCCGCCGAAAAATGCGGTGCCCGCCTGCTTCCCGTTCGGATTGGCGTTATCACACTGGGCATAATAGCCGGCGCGGCAGTACGAACAAAATCCGCATCCGATCGTAGATGGAATAACCACTCGGTCGCCGGGCCTGAGGTTGCGAACGCTCCGACCTACCTCCTCCACAATGCCCACCCCTTCGTGGCCCAGGATGGTTCCCGGAACCATCCCGGAAAGCGTCCCCCGGACCATGTGCAGGTCCGTTCCGCAAATGGCGCTGGTCGTAAGGCGCACAATTGCGTCGGTCGGTTCCCGGATCTCGGGTTCGCTCACATCCTCCAGCCGGATGTCTCCGATTCCATGAAAAACGACTGCTTTCATACTTTGTGTACTCCTGTGACATTGCGCACAGCCCCGTGACAGGCACTATGCAATTAAAACGATGTGATATCATTAAGTTATGAATTGCGCGGGGAGAAGGGAAGTCGTCTGCCGGATTGGAGGCGGACCGGGATGCGCAGCACGTTTATTGCCGCGCATCCCGGTAGTTGGTTATGCTGCTTTTTCCCAGATTCGGTTGGCCAGCATTTTATCCAGAAATTCGAGACTACTCTGAACGTCCCGGTAGCACTTCTCGACAAGCTCAGCAATATGTGGCGTAAAAGGCAAAGCGGCGGCTTCCCGGTACTTTCTGGCGACGTGTTCCTCGTTCGTCCTCATTGCCTTGATCGTTCCCTCGATGCTCCCGCCGCGAATCGCGGTAAGTCCTTCCATGAGCACCCCCTTGAAATCCTGTGAGTACTCCGGCGGTATGACTCCGAGCGCCCGGACGACTTTGCTCAGAGCATCGACGTGTTGAGAGTGCATGTCGCGCAGTTTCAGGAACTGACCCCGCATGGGGATCAGGTCGGTGGATTCGATTGCCTGGTCGCAGGCGTACACCGCATTTATATCGAGTTGTACGAGGGAGCTGATAATACGAGCCATTTCCACGTTGTTCATTTCATTCATTGCTCTACTCCAGTTTATCTAAAAACAAACAGCCCCGTTTGTCTCCCGGGCGTGTTGGAAAAAAGTATGGCCATTAAAACATTTCTTACAAAAATTTACGCACGATATGCGTAAAATGGAACCCATTCCTGGAGATAGCTCCATGTCCTGTGCGGGAGTGGATCGGTTTTTGTGATTACCTTGTTCCTTGTTGGAGAGGACGAAAGTCGATTATGCGAAGCAGATGATATGCCCAGGACCAGAATCGGCGATATAGATATCTACTATGAGATGTCCGGACAAGGGGAGCCCCTTGTCTTCATAAACGGCCTGGGGATGAGTGTCCGGGATTGGGACAATCAGGCCAGTCTCTTTTCCGGACATTATCATGTCCTTACTTTCGATCCGCGAGGGCACGGCAAATCCGACAAACCGCCCGGCCCGTATTCAATCGAACTCTTTGCGGCCGACACGGGGGAACTCATCCGGTTTCTGTCCCTTGCGCCTGCCCATATCGTCGGGATTTCGATGGGCGGTATGATTGCCCTCCAGTTGGCTGTAAGCGCCCCGGAGCTGGTAAGAAGTCTCGTAATCGTGAACAGCGGTCCGGAACTGGTTCTGCAGAGCGACAGGGACAGGCTGGGAAGATCGGGGCTGAGACTGCTTATCAAGGCCTTCGGCATGCGCAGGACGGCGAAGTACCTGTGCAAGGACCTGTTTCCCCAGCCGGATCAGTCGTTGCTGCGGGATGAGGTTGCGGCCCGATGGGCAGAAAACGACAAGCGGGCCTACCTGGAATCGTTCAAGGCTATGGAAGACTGGAGCGTCAGGGAATCGCTGCATGCCATACGGTGCCCTGCATTGGTCGTGGCCGCCGACCATGACTACACGCCAGCAAGTTTTACGAAAAAGTTCGTAAGCCGCCTGCCCGAAGCACGCCTGGTGGTTGTCCCGGATTCGAGGCACCTTACCCCGCTCGATCAACCGGAGTTATTCAACCGGGTGCTGATGCAATTTCTGTCCGAACGGAAACGAAAACCCGCGGCCTGAGTCAATCCATAAAACAGACAAAGCGCGCTCCTGTACGGAGGCGCGCCTTTGCCAAGCATCCCGTTCAACCCGGAAGAGTTATTCCCAGAAGCGTGAGATTCCTCCTCCGTCATCCCCCCCGGATTCGATGGCCGTCCCCTCGTAAGTAAAAGACATTGCGACGGCGCTGGACGGGATCGCCATGGTTTTCCGGAAAGGAATCGGACTGAAGCCGTCACGGTCCGTGGTTATGGACCGGGTTTCCAGGACCCTCCCGCTCGCATCCAGGAATCGCGCGGAAATGCGGAAATCATGGAGGACGGTAAAGCCCAGCGCCAGGCTGTCCTCAAACTGCACGGCGCCGGCCAGATCGATATTGCCGGATCCTCGGGAATAGCTGTAATCGACGGACAAATACCGGCCCTGCCAAACTCCCTTGCCTTTATCCATGGAGATATCGGCCCTGTTCTCGGGGGGCACGATGCCGGTCTGCATTCCCGGTGTAAATCCCTGGCAGGAGGTAAGAAGAAGAACAACAACCAGAAGTACAGGTGCAAAGACACTCGCTCTCATTTTTTCCTCCAGAAGTGTGCCCGACTAAATCCGATGCAATTTAAGCATGCTGTTTTCTTTTGGATAGCGGTTATTGAATCTACAAATCCCCGATTGGGTTTATTTTAGAATTAGACAGCATCGAATGTCAAAGAACCCTTCCAGTGTTGTACCTGAGCCGTGGAGAAACCTACGAGTTTCGGCGTGGAAGCCTGCCGGGAAGCTGCGTGAGAAGAAAGGCATTTCACCGTAGCAGAGGCGCAGAGGACGCCGAGATCCCTGCGGCTCTGTCGGTGAGTTATCCCTGGGTAGTGTAACATCCGGTAAGAAGCTGGATATTTCCAGCAAGCTTCCTCGTCACCCCGGCGAAGGAGATTGTGTCATAATTAATGGCAGCTACGGAGATTCCCACTCTCGCAGTCAAAATTCGGCAATTAACAACGACGTCATCCCGGCGAAGGCCGGGACCCAGGCTTTATTCCCACTTCTGCTTGCATTTTTCCGCGTTGTTTGGATTATGACACAGTCTCGAAGGCCGGGGTCCAGTACCTTAAAGTACAAACATTGATAATGCACTGGATTCCGGCCTGCGCCGGAATGACGAACAAGTGATACGCTTACACTTGAAATATCAATGAACTTGTGGAACGCACCACTTGTCGTCGTACCGGGCGGCGTAGGCCGCATCGTTGTACAGCCCGGCGCCGTGGGCGTCTTTGCCATAGTTGCGGATGATTTCCTGCCCTTCCTGCGATTTGACGAAATCGATGAATTTCGATGCCCGGGCGGCGCCTGCCGACTCATTTTCGGGCCGGCACAGGGCGTGGTAGGTGTTCACGAGAAATTTATCGCCCCGGAAGAGTATTTTCAGGCCGGGGACGTTCTTTCCTTCCGCAACCCAGGTACTGCTGTCGGCCATGAAGTAGCCGTGCTCCGCCCCCGCCCGTTTCAGGGTTGCGGTCATGAAGTCGCGGGTAACGATGTACCATGCGCCGGAGGGCTGGATGCCGGCTTTCTGCCAGACGTCCATTTCCTTTTTGTGCGTGCCGGAACCGTCGCCCCGGGACAAAAATTTCACCCCGGCTTTGACCATGCGCTGATAGGCATCCACGGCTCCGGCTGCCTCTGCGATTCCGGCCGGATCGTCCGGCGGCCCGACAATGAAAAACTCGTTAGATCCAATAAGCGTGCGTTTGGCTGCCCAGCCATCTTCGACGGCCTTTTTCTCGGCGGCCGGAGCGTGCACCATGATCATATCGACCTTTTTATCTTTCAGTGCCTGGAGCGATTCACCCGACCCCGCCTTCTTCCAGAGCAGCGTCGCCCCCGACTTGGCGGCAAAACTTTCGCCAAGCGCCTTCAAAAGCCCCAGTTCACCCGGGCTCCCGGTGGCGAGAGTAAACGGATTTTGGCCTTTTCCATAGACTCCGTCATATTTGTCTTCGGCAAAACAAAGCGTTCCGACTATACATACTGCCAGCAGGACCACCAAATGCACGGAAATCCATTTCATATTTCAGCTCCTCATACAGTGCCGTTCAAATGATTCACGAACTCTATGTCTTTTTTGACATAAAGGGATAATAGAAATCCATATGGCCGTCCAGCAAAATGTATCCTGATCGGGAAAGCTGTTCTGTAAACGGGATATGTTGCCGGCAAAGGATTCGGGAAGTTTCCGGCGCGCTTGACTTTGCCTGATCGTGTCCATATGATCGAAAAATGCTCGGGAAAGCGCCGCAAGGCCTAGCCTGCCGGGGAACAGCCTGTTCAGGGAATCACCAACTGAAAGAGGAGAAACATGTCGCTGGTCAAGGAAGACACGGATAAGGGAAGACTCCATATCGAATCCCCTCTCATGGGTGAATCCCTTGTGAGCAAGGAATTCCTGAGAAGGACGGAAGCCAGGGAATACTTCCGCATGCAGCCCGAGATCAACGTGCTCAAAATAGGCGGGCAGAGCATCGTGGATCGTGGGGCGAAGGCGGTCCTGCCGATCCTCGACGCACTGGTTCGGGCAAAGGAAAATCATAAGATAATCCTTATGACCGGAGGCGGAACGCGCGCAAGGCACGTCTACAGCATCGGGATCGATCTCGGAATGCCGACCGGCGTTCTCTCAAAACTGGGCGACAAGGTGTCCTGGCAAAACGCCGAGATGTTAAGCGTGCTTCTTAGCAAGCATGGAGGAGTCAAGATCGGGCACGGAGACGACCTCGAACAGCTTACGATGTTCTGCCGGAAAGGGTACCTGCCCATCACCTACGGGGTTCCCCCCTACGGGTTTTTCGAACATCCGGCCGAAATCGGTTCGATTCCGCCGCATCGGACCGACTGCGGAGCTTTCCTGCTGGCCGAAAACATAGGCGCTCGCACGCTTATTTACCTGAAGGATGAGAAAGGCCTGTTCAGCACCGACCCGAAGAAAGTCAGCGAAGCGGAACGCAAGAATCTGCGTTATTTCGACAGGATTTCGGCCCGGGAACTGCTCGAGCTGGACCTCGACGACCTCATCATCGAACGGCCCATCCTCACATTGCTCCAGCGGGCCAAATGCCTCAAGGAACTCCAGATCATCGATGCGCTGCACCATCCGGAACACATTCTCGATGCCCTGGACGGAAAGCACGTCGGCACGATCATCTACAAGGAAGAATAGAAACGCCGACTTCCGGGAAGGGCGGGCTGCTATTCTTCTTTTTGCGCCTGGTTCTTCCCTTCGTTTTCTTCTTTCCCTGCCTTAAGATATACTACCGTTGCGCCGGTGGCTGCCGCAAGCTGGTCGAGTTCCATTTTGCGCACGTGTTCCACGTATATTTTGAGGTTGAGATCATGAACGGCGACAACCCGGAAACGGGGTTTCTTCTGGCCGGTTTCGATCTTCCGTCTTTCGCGAACGAAAATGGTGGGCATGGTTTTCTCCTTTGCCTGAGGCTATGGGTTGCATCCGTGTAGAATCTATATCCTTATAGGATATAGATCAAGGAAAGATATGCCAGGATCTCACAAAGAACGGCCGCAGCACGGAAAAAAAGAACGCTACATCCAGCCCTCTCTCCTGTTGGGCCTACATCTCAAACCGTCTTACGGGTACGAGCTTATCCGGAATATCCAGAAGTTCGGATTCGTCGAGGGGACGGCCCCTCCGGGAATGATTTATCGCCATTTGCACCAGTTGGAGGAAGACGGGCTGGTTTTCGCGGAGTGGAATACGGAAGGAGCGGGGCCTGCCAAGCGCATGTACTACCTGACGGAAGAGGGTAAGCAGATGCTTGCCCTGTGGGTCGACTACATGGAGCGCCAGGCCAGGACCTTGAGTTCTTTTGTCGAGCAGTACCGGTCGATGTGCGGGGACCAAACCGGTGGGCCCGCAGCGGACCCGATCGACTGAACTTTCTCTCGCGCTCCCGCACTCCGCGCATAGCCGTCAACTTAGCAACTTTTGAGAATTGGTTGAGGTAAGACAAAAAGCTTTCACCGCAGAGACGCAGAGGACGCCGAGAAGCACGCATGAAGCTATCCAGAATTGGACATGAATGCTCTGCGTGCTCCCTGCAGCTCTGCGGACTCATTGTCTGCACAGCGGGAGAAGGCAGAGGCCGCAGAGTAAGGCAAATGGAGATATCATTGTGAACCGCTAAATTCCATACCTTTCGTTTATCCTCCGCGTTCTCTACCGCCTCCGCGGTTAGTTTGATTTGATCCATAGGGGAAGCTAGAATTTCTTTGGGAACTTTTTCCTCCCTGTCTTGTCAAAAGGATCAAAACACTCATACAGGGAAAGGAAGAGGCATGAAAAGACTCGCTGTCATAGTCCTGGTTTTCTCGATCTTCGCCGCTCCGGCGCTGGCGTCGGCACAATACACTTCTTCGGGTTGGTTGAGTCGGCCCCATTCCTGGGATGACCCCAAAAATCGCCCCATCGACGCAAAAGGGGTAAACACGCGATCCAGTTCGACGGGGAACACCCAGACCCAGACCGGCAAACCGGATTATTCCCATCGTACGCCTCCAGCCACGATGCCCCCGAACCTCAACCTGCATGGCTCGTATGGAATAGCCAAGTAGTGCATCAGAAGATCCCGGCCCCTGATCGCTACCACGCGTTCAAACGTATGGGACACCATTGCGGCGGCAGCCGGTTCGGGCCGCCGCCGCAATGGTGTCTGCCATTCGCGAGCCTGCCCGCGCGGCCCGAACCGCGTCGCGACCGCCTGTAAAATCTCATTCCAATGCCCGCCTGATTCTCTGGAATGACGAGTATGATGATTTTAGGGTTTGTCATCAATCTGCGCGGCTACAAGCCGCTCCCACAAGATACTGGAACTATCCTGTAATTCTTTATAGTTCGTTCTTTTCGCGTACGGTCGCCTGCGCATCGAGCACGGAGACCGATCCCCGGTCTTATTCCTTCCTGCGCTTTCTCCCCAGGGATTCCCAATGGCCGTTTGCCTGCGGCATTACGGGCAGAACGGCCCGGCTGCCCCAGAGGCGCGGCCTGAGCCAACCCTTCGTGTGCACCATGTCGTCGGGGGCCGGGACCTTCCCGTCGCGGTCCAGCGAGATCGCAAGGATATCGACTTTCGCGAGTTCGGATACCGGGAGCGTTTCCGGCAGATCGCGCAGATTCCCGAACTCGATGAACCTGCCGCACCACCCCTGGGCGGTGAGGCCGACCGCCGCTGCTGCCCCGATGATCCCGTCGTTGGAGCCGCCGTGCCCGGAGAGATGCATGGCGCGTGTTGCTTCCATCGCGTCCTGCTGCCTGACAACCCGGTTCGTGCATGTGCTGCCGAAGGCGATCAGCCTGGCCAGGCCGGGGTCGCCGTCATGGGTGATGCAAAGACCGGGGTCGCTCCCTTCCAGTGAATAGCGTTCGATGTGCCGGGCAGCCCTCGAGACGAGATCGTCGAGAACGTCGAGAGCCGGGATTTCCACTACGGCGCATGCACTGCTGTTATGCGAGGTATAGGGAATATCTTCGTGGACCAGCAGTTGCTGGCGAATGACGCCCCAGACGGCGCACCCTTCCGGTAATTCGTGCTCAAACCACCGGGCCAGTTTTCCCGTCCCCCGGTCCGAATCCGGGCAGTCCGTGTCGTCGAAACCGATGTAGGCTCGAACAGTCATGAAAAGAATCCTCTCTGAAGGCAAATGTGCTGACGACGGATCTTGTCCGGCAGCTCATATGGGCCGGCATCTTTTTCAGATCGGCGTGTTGGGAACAATGTCGTGTTCCCAATTATATCAGGAACGGCGGTAAAGGCACGATATAGGGGCAGTGGAAGAGAAGAACCGAGGCGAAAATCTTGCAAATCCCGGCTGGATTTCTAAAAGCGCTCGGGAATGGTGAGCATGGAATGTGTGTGAAAAAGGAGGTTCGATGCGTCTGCCCCGGACCTCCTTTTTCTTTCTTTATGATGCCGGATGCTGCGGCTCTTCGCGGGTCCGGCGCAGGCAGGCAATCACGATGCCAAGCAGCAGGAGGAATCCGATGGTCTTCACCCGGTAGCTGTTGGCCAGCTTTATGAAATCCCGGCCGAAAAAGGTCCTGCTCATGATGACGCAAAAAACGGTGTACCCTCCCATTGCCCATGCCGTCCACCGGGGAAAGGACCAGCCGGCGAAACCCGCCCGGCAGATCAGGTAAACCGCGGGCAGAACTCCCACGCTGTGCTGCACCCAGGTAATGGGGGAAAAGAGCAGGATAAGGATGGATACGGCAGCGCATTCCCAGACGGTTTCTAAAGACTGCCTGTCCGTGGGCTTTCGCCGCATGAACCAAATCATGGAAAGCATGAGCCCCGCCATGATGGCCCGGGCTACTATTCCCGCCTGAAGAGGCGACAGATCGATAAATTGGAGATAGTACGTGCTGGGGGGGCGCTCGACCTGGTGGTTGATGAGGCTCTCCGGTCTTCCCATGTGCCCGTACGGCAGGTGCATCAGGTAGCGGGCAAGCGCCGGGCGAAGGGCGAGGTTTTCGACCTTTTCCTCTCCCAGCGGGCCGTGCGAGGGGTCCACATCGCCGATTCCCTGTCTTACGAGCTGTATCCAATCGTCCATCATGCGGACGTATGCTGTCGGTCCGGTTACCAGGATCGGGACCAGGGTGAAGACGGAGAACACGGCCAGGGAAATCGCCGTCATCTTCCATTGCCGCTTGAGAGCAAACCATGCCACGAAGAGCAGCGGCGTGCACTTCATGGCCGCCGCCATGCCCAGGATCGTGCCGCCTGCCAGGTCGCGGTTTTTGGACCAGAGATAGACCGCCGACCACGACATGGCAACCAGTGCGGTATTCACTCCCACTTCCGGGAGGTCGCGACCGAGAAAAAGGCTGGTGAGCAGGATCGCCAGGGCGGTGCACCAGAACAGGGCATCGGAATCCAGGGGAAGATGCGGGGAAGAAAGCCTGTACAAGACGCCGAGCAGAACCGTAATGGAAACGGCCGCGAGGGGGTAGACGAGCACCTGGGCCAGGTGAAGCCCGAAGACGGAGAGCGGGGCGTGCACCAGGGCCCAGAAGGGCGGATACACGGCGTCGTGTCCGCCTTCATAGATGAAGATGCCGTGGACCAGCCTGCGGCCGAGCTCCCAGTGGTGGATGAAGTCGCCGCGGGGGTGGATTATTATCTGGACCCAGGCGTAGAGCAGCCACACGACGGCGCCGGCGATGGGGATCCACCTGTAGCGGCGCCATTTCGCCCAGTCGACCGTGCTGAGAGGAACGTGTATGCACTTGGAGCTTTTCGTATTCATTCCAGAAGCTTCGGCCTTGCACGGCATTCCGGCAGTTCTCCTATATCAATGAGATTACAGGGTTTTCTATCGAGTTGTCTTTTATACTTTACCGCCGAGGATATTGCAAAATGGAAAAAAGCGAGGAGCATTTCACCGCTTAGATTAAGGACCGGAAGCCGCGAAGAAGACCTATTCCAGTGGGATTTAGCATCAATAGAAATCCGCAGAGAAAACCTTTTATAGTTGGCCCTCGTTTCTCCATGAGCTGCAATTGCTCGGCAAGACCTTGTTCGGTGCTGGAAGAGGCTTTGTATCCACAGATTTCGGGGATTTCCGCAGATTATCGCAGATTATTATTCGAATTTTTCTCGTTCGCCAGCTACGACAATTTAATCGGCGCTTCTAAATCACGACTCTTCACGCCGGAAAAAGGTCGCTTTCCATGATTTGTTATGGCAGTGAAGAGGGCGGAGAAGGTTGAAACGATTGTGGACTTCGCCTACAGAGCAGGACAGCAGAATAACTTTTGCGCATCGATCAAGTACTATAAACAAGCCCTGCTGTTGGCTTCCGGCAGCGATCTTTTTTTCATGAGCATTGGCGTGGCATACATACAGTTGGGTGAAAACGAGCGCGGCATTCGTTTCCTGGAGCGCGCCGCCAATACCAGCCCTAAAAACGGGCGCATACGGAAAAATTTGGAGGCGGCGTATCAGTGGGTGCAAAACTGAGGTAAGGATGGAGCCCCATCCTATGAGACTTTTCGTATCGCCGGCGCATGCGATGCCGAAATCGGGTTTACTGCGGAAGAAAAGAGACACATCCCGTCATGCTCATTGCCCCCCGGAATCTCAAACCGTACATATTGAGCCTATGCAGGGTGCATGCAAGCCATGGGAGCTTTGCTGTACCGGAAACGCGAGAAATAGGCCGGGAAATCTACCGTAAGTACGGGCGTGATGGCATGGTGGCTGTCTGCGATGCCGTTTACGATGAGATGGGCGAGGACCTGGAATATGAGTGGCTCTGCATCCCATGGCAAGTGATGCTCCCTCGGCTTCGCGAGATGCTTGACCGGAGAGGTCTGCGGCATATTACGATCGTTAACTTTGACGATGATCCGCATCTGACTCCGGAGCAGCTGAACGAGCGATTCGTTATGTGCTAGTTATGTAAGCTTCAAGCCAATCGATCCCGATTGGCGGATTTACAAAGTAGAGGGGGCTCCATTCGATCGATATGTGAGGGAAGCCAAAGCAGGCGATTTTTACGGTACTCCTACAGTTTCGCTGTCAATAGATGGGGTGGGAAATGGCGTTTGGCTATAAACAGGGGCTGTTACCAGCCGAAGTCTTTGACGATGAGCAAGTCTTCCTTGCCGGACTGGTGGATTGCCTGGTGCGTCATTTCTCCGAACGCACTTACATTTTACGGGTCTCTGTGAGTGAAGAGAAGGTGGTGCTTATTCATCCGGACTGACATGGTCTCCATCATGGAGGAAACCTC
>JAEZXS010000232.1 GCA_023442755.1 Pseudomonadota bacterium
GCATCATGCAGTGCCTTTACACCTTCCGTCAACGGCAGGAAATATCGCTTCAGCCAATCTCTCGTGCGATCCTCATCCGGGTAGAATCCTTCGTCCGACATCGTGGAGCGAAGGTTGCCCCCCGGGGCATATTCCATGACGATGTACTCGATGGCTTCTCCATACCCATCTCCCGGCAAATCGAGGGTGCCGTGGTCTTGAATCTGGAGCACATTCGGGTGCCGTACCTGGGCCATGATCTGCACCTCACGCCGGAACCTTGCAAGAGAAGCTTGTATCGCTTCATCGTCGCTTTCCAGGGAATTCATCCACTTTGGAGATGACCTTGATCGCTACGCGCCTGTCCAGATTGAGCTGGTGCGCCAGGTAGGCTTCCCCCATCCCGCCCTTTCCAAGACTCTCCAGTATTACCCATTTGTTTTCGATGATGCGTCCGGTCTCAAAGGTATTGTTTTTCGTATCCATAATGCCCAAACTCCTTGAATGTTTCAGACTGGGCAAGAGTATAACTGCGAGGTCGCTTTTGAGACAAGATCGCGGCAACAGGTTAAATTACCTGCTCCGCTCCGGATTCTTTGCCTGATATTTCTGTGAGCAACTTTTGCGCCAAGCAATGAAGCGTATATCAGTACCCGTTCATGATGGTGTTAGGCTGTGGGATTGTCAATCTGATTGAAAGGCACTTGCAATGCGTTGAAACTTAATTGCAATCGGAATATTTTGAAGAGTAGAAGTATCCACAAAATTGATACTGCCGTTGCTATCAATTGTAGACACCTCTTCGGGGATACCCGCGTTTTGCTTTGGGGAGCAGTCTCTATTTGCTAGTGCAGCTCTACGACGTAATTTTCCCTGGCTTCTCCGGATATGATCTTTGCGTTAGCCATGTGCTCATCGACTATTTCCGTGATCCTCACCTTGCCGGTCTCCACTCTCTCATACCTCGCGCCGGATTTTGGCCCAAGCCTTCCCGTTCTTACGAATTTGTACACCGTTAAAACTTGGCCGGGACTAGCTCCATCGGCGCTGCCAACGCAAAGATAGGCCGTATCTCCGCTCGTCTCCAGGATTTGGCCTCTCATGATGTACTCATGCCTGACCACACCCAAAGTGGCGCATCCGGCCAAAGCAAACAGGAACAAGAAATAAAACATTCTGAATCTATAATTTCCGACCATGATTTACCCCCAATCGTTCTTCATCTCAATCAGAGGGACAGAGATTGAATTCTAGCCGTGATGCCGAATCCGGCACCGCAAAGTACCCAGAAATCGTCGTGATAATAATCATGGAAAATGTCTTCTGCATTACTCCCCGCCTTGTCTCCTGGAACGCTATTTGCTAATGTTATCGTCATACTATACGCCATACGCGAGGCGTTATCTTTAGATCCGTTTGTTCAATATAGGGATGTGAGCGAAACCATGAGCGATTCAGCTCCGACTACTTTTCGGACAGGAGATGTGGTCAACCGTAAGTGGGTGATCCTGGAACTCGTGGGCCAGGGCGGAATGGGCGAGGTTTATCGGGCCTATCAATTGTCTCTGCAAAGGGATGTCGCAGTCAAAGTCATTTCCCAAAAGATCATCGCGGACATAGGTGACGATGAGGAAGAGGTCTCCGCCTGCCTGGAGAGATTCCGCCGCGAAGTCCGCGTCATGGCCCAGGTTCAGCACCCGAATGTACTCAAGGTGTTCGACTTTGGATCGGTATCCCCGAGGGATGGCGAGTCGGAAACGGTCGAATACATCATTATGGAATACCTGCCGGGGCCAAGTTTGCGCACAACAATGTCTGGGGAAGGGTTTTATCCCGAGGAAGACCGGACCCGCGAGTGGCTCCTTAATTGTTTTCTGCCTGTTCTGAACGGAGTCTCCGCCCTGCATCGCATTGGCATCATTCATCGCGATCTGAAGCCTGAAAACGTCCTTTTCGATGGACCGGTGCCAAAGATCGCGGACTTCGGCCTGTCGCGGTCGTGCCGACTGGGGCCGATTACACGATCGGTTGACATCAAAGGCACCCCGGCTTACATGTCACCGGAACATTTCCTCGATTTCAGGCGCACGGATGAACGTGCGGATGTCTATTCGCTGGGGAAGATCCTTTTCGAGGCCATATCCGGCAAGATCACCTCGGAACAAATCCCCTTCAAGCAGGCTAGTCTCAGGGAACCGGCCGGCCCTTTCTTCGCTGCGATTGATGAAATAATCCGGAAAGCGACATGTGAAGACAAACAGGAGCGATTTCAGTCCGTGGAGGACTTGCAGGCGGCAATCGAGAACGCACTCGCTCCTCGGTCCGCGCCAGGGGGGTCGGGAAAAAACCGGTCGAAGAAGCGGCTATTCGCATATGCCCGGGCACTCGTCCCTGCCATTGCATTAGCGGCTCTCACCATGTTTGCAGTAAACCATTCTGCAATCCACCCGGGGATCGAGAATACGGCGGCGCATTCAGGCAGAGAACCCGCACGGAACCGGGCGATACCGAATGTGAACTTAGAGGGGAAAGAGGGGATGCAGGATTCCGGAGCCTGGCAGCCCGACGTTATTGGACGGGATAATGCAGCAATGCACCTGATTCCGGGTGGAGAAATGCCTCCCAATCCCGCATCGGGTGAAGTCTCCAAAGAACCGCCGCAGAAGGTCAAATCTTTTTACATGGACGAGACCCTTGTAACCAACTACCAATTCATTGAATTTCTAAACGATTCTCTTCAACAAACAATCGTAAAGGACAATGCCGTTTTTGTAGAGGGACACCCCTGGATCCTGCTTGGAGAGGTCGTGAAGGGGTACGAACCGATAATTTTCAGAAGGGGCAAATTCCAGATAAACGGCGCCCAGCACTCTTCATGCCCTGTGCTGCGGGTGACGGCCTATGGTGCCTCCGCTTATGCCGTCCACTACGACAAGCGGCTTCCGACCGAAAGCGAGTGGGCTTACGTCGCTTATAAGGAGAAAACCTCGCCCGGCGGCGACACGCGGCAAAATCCAGGTTCGGCTGAACTATCGAGGCAGACCGACCCTCATGGGATTCACGGTTCCAGCCCGGATTCGATGTTCCCAACACCTGTTTTGGATTCCGAACCGGACATCTTCGGAATTCGGGGACTGAATGGATATCTCGCCGAGTGGGCCGTTTCCGGAGATAACTCGTCGAGCGACGGATATGTGGTCCTGGGCGGCACTATGAACAACGTGAACGGAAAGAACTTTCCCGTGGAGGGGATGAAACGGGGGCCTTGGGACAGTTCGGAAGAGATCGGTTTTCGCACAGTCTCCAGTTCCCCTCGCTAGAAGCTCATGAGGGGGGCGGCTGTTACTCTTGAAACCATATCGGAAGGCATATCACAGCATGGAAGCGGCTTTCAGGTCTGACAAGGGAAGAATTCGCGCAAACAACGAGGACGCCGTCATCATAGACGCACCGGCAGGAATTTTTCTGCTGGCGGACGGTATGGGCGGGCATCGCGGGGGCGAGGTAGCCAGCGACATTGCAGTCCGAAAATCCTTCACTTCTTTGAAAGCAAAACTCAGTCAACCTGATAACCATAGCGACTACAGGAAATATCTTCTCGAAGCGTTTATGGAAGCGCATCGTGCGGTAAAAGATGCTGCACGTGAAAACCGATCGTTAGCCGGTATGGGCACCACCCTGCTCGTGATGGTCGTCGCAAACGGCCTGGTTCACATCGGTAATGTGGGAGACAGCCGCGCATACCTCATGCGGGATTCTCTTCGACAGCTCACTAAAGACCAGACTGTAGGTGCATTTCTTATAGAACACAAGCTCATGGACTATGACGAAATCGATCCAGGGCACTGGCACGTGTTGACGCAGGCTGTCGGGACTGCTGAGGACCTGGCGCCGGAATTCTTCGAGGCCGGCCTCCTGAAGGGCGATATCCTGATCCTGTGCTCGGACGGCCTCACGGACATGCTTTCCGATTCGGCTATTGCCGCCATCTGTGCACAGTGCCCGGAAGACGTAGAATTACTGGCGGAATCCCTCCTGAGCGCTGCGAACGATAATGGCGGGCACGACAATATCTCACTGGTGATAGTAAAAATCTGATGCCCCCGGGATCAGATGGAAGCGGGGATATGAAAAAAAGCCGGGCCTTTCGACCCGGCTGAGATAAATTGTTGCCTAAAAGTCATTCATTCTTCAGTTCCCCGAATTCATGTGTGGACCCATAGTGCCGGTGCCCATGCCCTGACCCATTGTTCCATTACTCATGTGGGGACCCCTTGTACCCGATCCCATTCCAGGTCCCATGGTTCCGGACCCCATCTGCTGTCCCATCTGAGCGCCCGAGCCCATATGCGTTCCGGAAGACATTCCCGAACCCATCATGGCACCGGTACCTCTCGATCCTCCTCCCATACCTCCTCCCATGCCGCCGCCCATTGCATTGGCGACGTAGGTGGAACCCAGCACGAAGGCGAAAGCAAGAATGAAAATTCCGATTTTTCCCGTCAACTTCATCATTTGACTCCTATAACGTTTAGAAATTTTCGATCAAAACTAGCTGGTCGGGCGTACGATCAACTACTGCACGCATATATCATCAAACCAAGGCCGTAACTCGCAGCGGGGAAAAACATCCCGTACTTTTCTCGACAGAACCTGAACTCGCGCTGTGTGACATTGGAACACAGAATGCATCAATCTATTCGCGACCTCATTCATACCCTACGGCACTACCGGCCTCAGTAACCGATCGCACTAGAAGCTGCAGTGCATTCCGGCTACGGATACGCTGCAGGCTTTACGCTTAGAGCAGACCATGCTCGTGCCCGCTATCGGCGCACTTTTCCAATTTCGTCTGAGAAGTGAGCACCGGAGTGAACGCGGGCTGACCGCCACGACCCCAGACCAGTTTTTCGGAAACGACATTTTCGGTCCAACTGCAATACCTGTCGCCTTCTCTCACCACACATTGCCTGCCCTGCGCAGGACATGCCGAGGTGGTCGCTTCGGCCAAGAGGGGACTCGCCGAAGTTACGAGCGCCACAGCCGCCACCGCCGCTAATATCCAGGTCTTCTTTTTCATATTCTGTTCCTTTCGTTCCGGATCGTTCGTTGCCGTTGCCCACCTTATGTTGCATTACCCGGGCCAGCAGCTCCGGGCCTGCGCAAAATCAACTATCTCATTGGCATTACGGAATTTATGCAGATAGGACCGGCGCATCGACCTTATCCGTGACGAGTGCAAATGAAAGGACCTTACATACACCAGAAAGGATTTTTCAACCGGGTCACCTGAATCACCGCGCAAAATGAACGTCCGAGGTTGGCCTCCGTAACATCGATTTAACCGAAGCCTCACCTGATTGTAATGGAGCGCGCCTATACTGCCCGCATCCCCAATATGCCAATGCCGTTAGATCAAACTTTGATTCGGGAGGCCGAAGTTTATGGAAGAACGTGTCGAAAGAACGTTGGAAGCACTTTTCAATGATGATCCAGCCATCGCGAAGTCTCGCATGGTCCCGCTTTTCAAGTCCCTCGTATTGAAGCGCATACTGCCCTGGAAACTCATAACGGGCATTTGTGAAAGAGTCGTTTCGCAACCAAGAAGCAAACCCGTGAGCGATCGCATTCTCGAGGTTCTTGGCGCGAACTACGAAATCAGTCCGAACGACAGGGCGAGAATTCCGGTGTCGGGTCCGCTCGTGGTGGTGGCCAACCATCCGTTTGGGGCGATCGAGGGACTGATTCTCTCGTCCGTTCTCCAGCAGAGCAGGGGGGATGTGAAGATAATGGCCAATTTCCTGCTCGGAGCCCTGGGGATTGAGGAACTCAATGAATCGCTCCTTCTGGTAGATCCGCTCGAAAGAAAGGCTTCGGCCTCACAGAATATCAAACCCTTGCGAGATTCCATCCAGTGGGTTCGGGGAGGGCGGGCTTTGGGGATTTTTCCAGCTGGAGAGGTCTCTCACATGCATTTCAGGCATATCGGCATCACCGACAGGCCGTGGAAGTCCTCAGTCGCCAGGATAATCAGGAAAACCGAAGCCACCGTGCTGCCTGTCTTCTTCGAGGGCAGGAACAGCTTCCTCTTCTGTGGGCTGGGGCTTCTCCACCCGCTTATCAGAACGGTCATGCTGCCGCGGGAAAATCTGAAAAGACGGAAGCACACGGTCCGGGTAAACATAGGAAAGCCCATCCCCTTCAAAAGGCTGCGGGATATGAGTGATGCGGAGATGACCGATTACACGCGCATGAGGACGTATAACCTGAGATATCGCCATACTGGAAATCGCCTGATCAAACTGCCCATGTTCCCGGGTGTGAAGCCCACGGGGACCTGTTCCGGCGAAAGCATCGGTCCGGCTCGTTCCATAAGGGAAGAGATCAGGAATCTGGGGCCGGAGCAGTTGCTGATATCCACGAAAGACTTCGGAGTGTTTTGCGCGACCGCCGACCAGATACCCAATACGATGCGCGAAATCGGAAGGCTTCGGGAAATTGCCTTCAGAAAGGCGGGGGAGGGGACGGGGAAGGATATCGACCTGGATCGTTTTGACGCTTATTACCGTCACATAGTGCTGTGGAACCGGCAACGCGAAGAAGTGGCGGGTGCGTATCGACTCGGCCTTACCGACGAAATCCTGAACACCAGAGGCCCCAAAGGTTTATATACAAGCACCCTTTTTGATTATGACAGGCAACTGTTCTCAAAAGTGCTTCCGGCCCTGGAAGTCGGACGATCTTTCGTGCGCCCCGAGTACCAGAAGACCTATCAGCCCCTTTTGCTCCTATGGTCAGGAATCGGGCGGTTTGTGGCAAGAGAACCGCAATACCGGTTTCTGTTCGGGTCCGTCAGCATAAGCAATTCATATCTCGGCATTTCCCGCAGGCTGATTATCCGATGTCTGAAAAAAGAATATGCCTGTACGGACCTCGCCGGATTCGTCCGTGCAAAACATCCCGCCGCGGACTGGTCCCTGTGGGAAAAGAAGCTCGGAGCGCGGTATTCGGTGCTACGCAACATCGACGAAGTCTCGGAGATGGTCTCGGACATCGAAAAAGACTCCAAAGGCGTACCCATTCTGCTGAAGCATTATACGAAACTCGGAGGCCAGTTCCTGGGATTCGGGGTGGACCCGAAATTCGGAAACGCAGTCGATGCGCTCGTCCTCGTCGATTTGACACGGACCGATCCCAGGGTCCTGGGCCGCTATATGGGGCAAAGCGGGCTCGAATCATTCCTGCGGTTCCACCTCATCGATCCGGGTTTACATTACCAGTGCGCATGACGCGAGAAGAAAGCACTCACAGTCCGGGCAACAATCTCCGCCGAGCCTTACAGGGAACCTGCATCCCCCTCCCTGTCAGGCTCCATTGTATTTATCACCTCCAGATCAAACTAGTGAACGGCCGCAAAGCCAGCACAAAACCCCCTGAAGCATAAATCCAACCCAAAAGACGCTTTTACACGAGCACCCTTTTTGATAATCAGAGACTCGGGAGAAGAGCTTGCACTTTGACTGAAGGAGAAGCACATTGTCAGGAAGAAAATCTCTGCTGATCGTCGTTGCGCTCGTTGCCGCCCTCACGTCTGCAATGGCGGGTATTGCCAAAAGCGGTCAAGCCGAGCCGAAGGCAAAATATGTCTTCCTCTTCATAGGCGACGGGATGGGTATAGCCCAGCGCTATGCGGCGGAACTCTATGCTTCCGGAAACAAGGCGCCTGCCGGTCCCGAGCGCGCAAAGCTGCTCATGAACAGTTTTCCCGCCCAGGGACTGACCACGACAAACAATCTGACAAGCCTCATCCCCGACTCCGCATCGACGGCAACAGCCATCGCCACCGGTCACAAGACCGCTTCAGGGATCATCGGGATGGACGAGTCGGGAAAGGTTAGCTACGAGAATATTGCGGAAACGGCCAGGAATAACCGGTGGAAGGTGGGCATCCTTTCCAGTGCATCCCTGGACAGTGCAACCCCCGCCGCTTTCTACGCGCATGTCAAAAACCGGAGGCAGACGCATGACATTTGCCTCCAGCTTGCGCGTTGCGGCTTCGACTATTTCGCCGGAGGCCAGTTCCTCGCGCAGAGGGACGGGAACGACCCGGGAAGACCCGATGCGATCGACACCGCACGACAGAACGGTTATACGATTGCCCAGGGACGCGCCGAGGTCCTCTCGGTAAAACCCGGCAGCGGAAAAGTCATTGCCATGAGCGAAACTGTGGATCGCGATGCGGCAATGCATTTCACCATTGACCGGCATCTCGCCGAAAAACAGGTTACACTCGCCGAGTTCCTGTCGAAAGGCATCGAACTGCTGGAAAATCCTGAAGGCTTTTTCATCATGGTGGAAGGGGGCAAGATAGATTGGGCCTGCCATGCAAACGATGCGGCATCTTCCATCCATGAAGTGCTTGCGCTCGATGAAGCAGTGGGGCGGGCGTATTCGTTTTATGAAAAACACCCCGCCGAGACCCTTATCGTTGTCACCGCCGACCACGAAACGGGGGGTATGTCCCTGGGATTTGCCGGAACGCGGTCTTCCCTGTCTATCGAAATGCTTCGAAGCCGGCAAATGAGCTACAGCGAATTCGACCGTAAACTCGAAGAATACAGGAAGACCCGCTCTCCTGCGGACAGCTCTCTCGAAGATCTCATGCCGCTTCTGAAAGATGCTTTTGGTCTTTATGTACCGCCTTCCGGGGAAAAGAGCGCACTGGAAAACCAGGCCGCGCAGGGCAGGGCGGAAGATGCGACGGACGAAATGAAAAAGGCGGGAAGGGAAGCCGAGTTGAAGCTCCAATACAGCCTCGCTCTCAATGACCGGGAACTTGCGATCCTGCAAGATGCTTTCAGACAGAGCATGCTCGGCGAAAAGGAACGATCCCGGGATGCCGGCACATATCTGCTCTACGGCAGCCGTGAGCCGCTTTCCATAAAACTGACAACCATCCTCGACAACAAGGCCGGCCTGGCTTGGACAACTTACTCGCACACGGCGGCCCCGGTGCAGACCTCGGCGGTCGGAGTGGGAGCGCAGTCCTTCAACGGATACTACGACCAGACGGATATTTACACGAAACTGATGGCTGTCACCGGGCTGAAAAGTGTGAGATAGATAACCTACTCCACACACTACAAGCCTTGTGCGATAATTCGAATGATTGCGGACCTGGCTTTTGAATATTCCGCTTCCATCTCGGACTTCCAGGCTCGGTCAAATGCCGTGCCGTTCAGGCAGGAAGCCTCTATTTTCCTGAAGATT
>JAEZXS010000236.1 GCA_023442755.1 Pseudomonadota bacterium
ACAACGACTACCCTGTCATACCCGGATCGGCGTACGCGTGCGGCAATCGTTTCGGAATGCCCCGGATACTCGCTCGGGAAAGTATCGACCATCCTGCCCGAAGTCCCAGCGGACTGCAGAAGGAGCGGCCACAGTTTCCCTGCCTTGCGCCTGCCCGAAAACGGATTCACAATTGCGGCTGTTTTCATCGGTATCGCTCCGTTGCCCATGGGTCGCGCTATGCCGTATGTTCGATAAGTCCTGTTGCTTTCCTGAATACTTACATTGACAGCATTAGCCCTTTCCATTAGCATTTCTCCCACGGGATAATGCCATAAATCGGCGTATCCGCCCCGGCGTTTCACACTAGAGTTATGACAATTGTAATCGCGTTCCCGGCAAGGCTCATCGAGTACTACGTTCAGCGGTTTGTTTCCAAAAAAGCACACAATGGTCCTGGGAGGCGGAATGATCATCGGGCTCGATGTCGGTGGAACCCATACGGATGCGGTTTTGATCGGAAAGGGCTGTATCCTCAGGCAGGCCAAGATCCCAACCGAACACGCGAACCTGTTCGAGTGCGTTCGGGCAGGCCTGGACCAGGTTACAGAAGGCATACCGCCGGATAGCATACATCGGGCGGTTCTCAGTACGACCCTGACCACGAACGCCATTGCCGAGGGCAAGCTTGCACCGACCGGCATGATCGTTTCGTCGGGACCGGGCGTAGACCCGGCCGCTTTCCAAACCGGCGGGCAGTATTTCTGCGTTGCCGGCTCCATCGACCATCGCGGCAGGGAAATCCAGCCGATAGACGATTCCGAAATCGAAAGCATAGCAGCGCGCTTCCGTGCCGAGGGAATACGGCAGGTGGGGGTTGTCTCCAAATTTTCGGTGCGCAACCCGAAACACGAATTGCGGATCGCCGAAATTCTCGGCAAGAACTTCGATACCATTGTCCTCGGGCACCGGCTTTCGGGAAACCTCAATTTTCCGCGCCGCATCGCGACGGCATATCTCAATGCCGCCGTTCATTCGATACATAAGCGCTTCTTCGAGTCGGTAAAGGCTTCGCTCACGAAAAAGGGCATGAGCATTCCCATTTTCGTGCTCAAGGCCGACGGCGGCACGATGAGCCTGGAATCCTCCATGGATACCCCGGGCCAGACGATTTTGTCAGGTCCTGCAGCGAGCGTCATGGGAGCCCTTCCGTTTGCCTCGGAAGATGAAGATACCCTGGTGCTCGATATAGGCGGTACGACAACCGACATGGCCGTATTCGTCCGCCGCGTCCCTTTGCTCGAACCGCTCGGGGGCGAGATAGGCGGGCACAAGACGCTGATACGCTCCCTGAAAACCGAGTCCATTGGGCTGGGCGGAGACAGCGCCGTGCGCATCGTTGATGGCGAGATCTGCATCGGGCCCGACAGGCAGGGTTTTGCCATGGCCTACGGCGGGTGTTTTCCCACGCCGACCGACGCCCTTTTCGTGCTGGGCATGGTCCGGGATGGGGATGCCGAAGCTGCACGCAAGGGCCTGCAGCCCCTGGCGGAGCAGCTCCAGGTCCCGCTGCAGGATGCCGCGGCCGCAATTTTCGATGCGGCGTGCCGTAGGATACTCGCCGCTGCGGGAGCGATGATCGATGCCGTCAACAGCAAGCCTGTCTATACGGTAAAGGAAATGCTTTCCGGCTACAAGGTGGTTCCGCGCGAAGTCCTCGTGCTTGGAGGGCCGGCGCCATACTTCGCGCAGCATCTCGCCGAATTGAGCGACCTCAGCGTGAAGGTGGTGCCGCAGTGGCACGTGGCCAACGCCATCGGGGCCGCGCTTGCGAAAAGCACCAGCGAGGTGACCCTGTTCGCCGATACGGAGCAAGGGATAGCCATAGCTCCCGAGGAAGATTTTACGCTCCGGATAAAGAGGGATTTCAACAGGCAGAGTGCGACGGCCCTGGCTTTCGATCTTCTTCGCGCCAAGTGCAAACGCATGGGTATTCCCGATACGGAACTGGACATGGAGGTCGTCGAAGACCTCCAGTTCAACATGGTGCGTGAGTTCTACACCTCGGGCAGAAACATCAGGATAAAGGTCCAGGTCAAGCCGGGCCTGATTCCCGGCCACCGCAAACTGACCGAGTGCATGTTCGATTATTGTCCCCTGCCCGGTTCGATCGGGTAGTCCGGCCGCAAGATACACTCCAGGCGGAGGCTTTTATGCTCTCGACAAAAACCCGTACCGGGCTGGTATTCTTTCCAGCCTTCGACTGGGCCATCAGTCCGACGCACCCCGAGCGGGAGGAAAGGCTTTTATACACCCAGGACCAGGTCTTCGAAGAGGGCATCCTGGACATCGAGGGGATAGTCGAGTTCAAGCCGGAGCTGGCGACGATCGAAGATATCCAGCGGGTCCATTTCTGCGTGCCGGATGAATTGCGCGTCACCACCGAATCCCATCTTATCAGCGCCGGGGGCGCCAAAACTATCGGGACCCAGGTGCTCGAGAAAAACATCGAACGGGGTTTCGCCCTGGTGCGCCCTCCCGGCCACCATGCCATGCGCGTCGTCCATGGCGCGAGAGGCTTCTGCAACATCAACATCGAAGCCATCATGATCGAATACCTGCGCCAGGCATACGGGGTCAACCGGGTGGCAATCGTTGACACGGACTGCCACCACGGCGACGGCACCCAGGATATTTACTGGCATGATCCCGACACCCTTTTCATATCGGTCCACCAGGACGGACGCACGCTCTATCCCGGCTCCGGTTTTCCGGCCGAGATGGGGGGGCCTTCCGCTGCCGGGACTACCATCAATATCCCGCTGCCTCCGAAGACATCGGAAGAAGGGTTCCTCTTCGTGCTCGATAACGCGATCCTGCCCATCCTGGAGGAGTTCAAGCCCGACCTGATAGTGAACTCAGCGGGTCAGGACAACCACTATACCGATCCGATCACCAACATGAGCTTTTCCGCCCACGGCTATGCAGAACTCACAGCGCGCCTGAAGCCGCACATTGCCGTTCTGGAGGGAGGCTATTCGATAGAAGGCGCCCTTCCCTACGTCAATGTGGGCATAATCATGGCTCTTGCCGGACTGGAGTACGGACGAATTCGGGAACCGGACTACCAGCCTGAACGGATTCGCCAGGGACCGGACACCACCCGGTACATCGAAAAACTGGTGGACGAGGTCCTCAAAGTCTGGAAGAGCGGACCTGAGGTGCGGGCAAAAAACAGGGAGCAAACCGGATTTGCAGAGCGGAGCCGCAATATCTTCTACGACACCGATCAGATCCTCGAATCCCAGCGTGAAAAGATCAGGTTATGCCCGGACTGCAGCGGCATGGTCGCAATCGATTCTGAAACGGACAGCGGCGTCAGGATTCTGGCCGTTCACATTCCGCGCAAAGCATGCGCCGAATGCCGCGAGACCGGCTATAAACTGTATGACTCCGCGAATACGAGAAGATATAATAACGTGTTTTTACAGGATCGGACTTCCGATCGCTATATCTCGGTAAAGTAGACAATAATCTGGAAATGGAACCGGTTTACATAAAAAATTTCTCCGCATCCGAACTGGAATCCTGGGTGCAGACGCTTGGAGAGCGGGCCTTTCGCGCACGCCAGCTCTTTCGGCATGTCTATGCCCGGAATGTGGCCTCATGGAATGAATGCACCGATTTGAGCCAGAGCTTTCGCAATCAGCTCGAATTCGGCGCCAGGCTGAGCGCCCTTGCCATGGTCCGAACCGACGAAGCCTCCGACGGGACTATAAAATACCTGTTCCGCCTGCGGGATGGCAACTACATCGAATCGGTTCTCATTCCCGATCCGCCGCGGTCGACCCTGTGTATTTCCAGCCAGGTCGGCTGCGCCCTCGGGTGTAAGTTCTGCCTGACCGGAAACCTCGGGTTCAAGCGCAATCTCGATACGGCCGAGATCGTCGATCAGGTGTGCCAGGTGCTGCGTGAAACCGGAATGCGCTCACGCGTCACCAGCCTTGTCTTCATGGGAATGGGCGAACCCCTGGCAAACTATGACCCGGTGCTCCGCGCTATGGACATCATTACAGACCAGAACGGGCTTGCCTTTTCACACCGGCGCGTCACCCTCTCTACGGCCGGTCTCGTTCCGCAGCTTCGCAGGCTCGGGCAGGACAGCCCCATAAACCTCGCCATCAGCCTCCATGCTCCCGACGATGCCCTGCGCTCCGAACTGATGCCGATCAACCGCACCTATCCGCTTGCCGAACTGATGCGCGCCTGCAGGGAATATCCGCTCGCCCCGAGAAAGCGCATCACCTTCGAATATATTTTGCTCGACCATGTAAATGACAGCGTGAAGCAGGCAAAAGACCTGGTTCGGGTTCTCAACGGGGTGCGCGCCAAGGTGAATCTTCTTCCCTTCAACCCGCATC
>JAEZXS010000241.1 GCA_023442755.1 Pseudomonadota bacterium
AGTTATGGGCGATCACGTAGGTAAAGGTAAGCATCAGAAGGGGCCGCCAGTTCCGCTGCAGCCAGCTCTTTCCTTCGGCTTCCGCAGTCACGATCCTGGCCTGGGCCTCGATCTCCTTCTGAACGAAGGAGAAATCACGGTTGAGAAACTCCATCTCGAAATCGTGTTTGAGTTTGACAGCAAGGTCCTTGTCCGGGACCAGCTTGTCGATGATCTCCGTTGCCTGGCTTACCACGCGTCCAATCACGGGCAGAGCGCTCAGCAGCATGTTCGGTCTCCCTTCCATTGAGGTTTCTGTTTTTTGCGCGAAGGGTAACCGAAGGGATTTTCAGGTAGGGAAATAAAAAAAGCGGGGGCCCGGACCCCCGCTTCGAAATGCCCTGTGAGGCAACTTTCACTCGGATTTGACTTCTATCCTTCTCTGTCTGACGGTCTCAGCCTTCGGGATGGAAATGCTCAGCACGCCATCTTTATAAGCAGCCTCTATTCCTTCTTCTTTCACGTCGGCAGGGAGTGTAAACGAACGGCTGAAGGAACCGAACCGCCTCTCCACACTATGGTACATATCGTTTTCTTCAGTGCGCTCTTCTTTCCGCTCTCCTCTGACGCTCAGAATGTTGCCCGAAAGGCTGATATTAAGGTTTTTAGTATCAATTCCGGGAAGATCCGCTCTCACTTCAATATGGTCTTCTGTCTCGGAAACGTCGAAAGCTGGCATCAGATCGTTCTGCTGATCGTCGTACCAAAGGGGTCCGACCATCCGCCCCATTAGCCTGGAAGGCACAAATTCATTAAAGAACCTGTCCATCCATTCGATGGGATCCGGGATACGCGAAGCGATCCCTCTCTGACGTTGCGGCACCAAGCTTGTCATCAAAACAGCCTCCTTCATTTCGTTCGACTTAAGTTCCATTTATTCTCAAAATAAGCAGCGCTACGTCAATGTCAATGCGAACTATAATGTGTAATTTCCTGATATTGCAGCATCTCAGATAATGGTTACTCTCCCCTCCGCGGTTCTCTTGCATCAAAGGCAGTCACAGGGTAAATTAACCATATGTATTTCAACCATTTGACCGGGATCGTGAGTGACAGGTATCGGATAGGGCCATTCCGTAAGGCGATCAGAGTTGAATCTTCCCCAGCCCGCCTCATGCTGGTTCCTGTTACGGTTGCCAGTGCCATAAATCTGCGGCTAATATCACTGTAACTTTTTTATTGCTCGATAACATTTCATGAGTTAGTGTGCGAAATAAACGTTATGGAAAGGTAGGTCAATGGAAAACCTGGAACATGGTGTTGCACACTACATCAGCGAAACGCTCGGTATTTTCGTAGAACTCGAACCATGGGAAAGGGGAAACAGCCTACCCTTCTTCCTCCAGAACCTTTACGAGTTTTTTCGAGTGTCCATCCTTCATACCCCCTGCCTTGTGATGGTCTCCAGGGAAGAATCGGAACAGACTCCAGCAACTGTACACAAACACATTGTCCAGGTACAAAATCAATGGGCACATGGGGTCATTTATGCAAGCAGGAAGATTTCCGCCTACAACCGCAAGCGATTAATCGAACAGAAGGTCCCTTTCATAGTGCCTGGAAACCAGATGTACCTGCCGCCTTTGGGAATTGATCTGAGGGAGTATTTTAAGAACATCCGGAACGCCCGGCCAAAATGGAGCCCATCCAGTCAGGCGGTGTTCCTGTACGCACTTATGCACGACCACAAGGAGGGCCTGAATCCCAAGGAACTGGCAAATAGGTTGGGGTACACCCCCATGAGCATGACCAGGGCTTTTGATGATCTGGAAATTGCGGAGTTGGGCCATATCGCCATGGAAGGAAGAAGGCGGGTCCTTCGCCTGGGTCAGGACATGAGATCGCTGTGGGAAAAGGCTCTGAAGTTTCTCCAAAATCCTGTTAGAAGGCGCATTTGGGTGAAGCATTGTAATACACACCCAGGACTTGAGGCCGGTCTTACCGCATTGGCCCGGTATTCCGCTTTGGCTGAGCCCGTCAATCCTGTTTTTGCAGTGGAGAGCAAGGAATGGAGGGAGCTTCGGAACCTGAATAGTTTCATTGAACTGCCCATTGCGGAGCCAAGTGCCTGCCAAATCGAGGTCTGGAGCTATTCTCCCGGCCTATTTGATCAAAATGGAGTCGTGGACCGATTCTCCCTTTACCTGAGTCTGAAAAATACTAATGACGAGCGCGTGGAATCGGCCTTGGAGGAAATGATGGAGCAGGTCCCATGGTAAAAGGGATGGATCGGTTCAGGACGCATTTTCAAGAATTTGATGGCTGCAATGTTCTAATAGGCGGCGCTGTGTGCGACCTCCTCATGGAGGATGCAGGTCTGGACTTCCGGGCAACGAAGGACCTGGACATTGTATTATGCATAGAAGTCCTGGATGCTGCATTCGTGAATGCGTTTTGGGAGTTCATAAAAAAGGGAGGTTACAAAAACCAACAAAAGAGTACTGGAAAGAAGTTGTTCTACCGGTTCAATGAGCCCCAAGGGGACAGCTTTCCATGGATGTTGGAATTGTTCTCCCGTGTCCCCGACGCCTTGAACTTTGCAGGCGAGCCCCACCTGACACCTATCCCTGTGGATGAAGAACTGTCTAGCCTTTCCGCGACCCTGCTGGACGAAGATTATTATAACTTCATCCATCAGACCAAGCGTCAAGTACAAGGTTTGATGACGGCAACCCCGGAATGCCTGGTGCCTCTCAAGGCAAGGGCTTGGCTGGACCTTACCGGAAGGAAGGCTGCCGGAGAAATGATAGACAAGAAAACGATAAAAAAAGCATAAAAATGACGTTTTCAGGCTTTTTCAACTCCTCTCGTCGGAAACCCAAGTGGAACTGCCCGAATCCGTTGGCAATGACTTGAACAGCTTTCTTGAAGCTGTAGAGGCAGACCCTCCTGACTTGAAGCCTTTTGGATTTAAGACGCTGAGCGTTGAGAACGTGATCGAAAAAATCAGGTTAATCTACGGCTTGAGCGCTGCCGAAGCACACAGGGTAAATTAACCATACTTATTTCAGCTATTTGTACTGGATGCCCCCTTGGAGGAACAACATGTCTATTCTTCTCACGCCGCGAGCCGAGCAGCATCCGGAAAGACTCGCAATCGTATCGCCGGAAGGCGATTTTTCCTATGGAGAACTCCTGGAGGCATCCGAAAGGGTTGGTTCATGGCTTCTCGGGGATTCCGAAGACCTCCGGGAAAAGCCGGTCGCCTTTCTTGCCCCTCCGGGCTTTTCCTACGTCGCGCTGCAGTGGGGAATCTGGCGCGCAGGGGGCATCGCCGTGCCGTTATCCCTTTTCTATCCTCGTCCGGAGCTGGAATACGTTCTTCGGGACACCACGCCCGCAAAAGTCATCGCCCACCCCGAATTTGCAGGGCTGCTCGGCCCCGCGGCAAAAGGCCTGGGCATGAGTTTCGGCCTGAGCACCGAGGCAATGGAGCACCTCCGGAGGCCACTTCCGACCGTATCGCCGGAAAGGCGGGCGATGATCATCTACACGAGCGGAACGACGGGCAAACCGAAAGGAGCGGTGACCACCCATGCGAATATCGCCGCACAGGTAAAGAGCCTGGTCCAGGCGTGGGAATGGAAGCCCGATGACCGGATTCTTAATGTTTTGCCCATGCACCACGTTCATGGAGTCGTAAACGTGACCTGCTGCGCGCTCTGGGTGGGGGCCGTTTGCGAAATCCTTCCCCGCTTCGATGCGCGGGAAATCTGGAAGCGGATAGCCCGAGGCGGTCTGACGCTTTTTATGGCGGTCCCGACCATATACATGAAACTGATCGACGCCTGGGAAGCGGCTTCTCCTTCCGAAAGGAAGAGCATGTCTGAGGGCTGCGCCCGAATGCGCGTCATGGTGTCGGGTTCCGCCGCCCTGCCCATTAGCACCCTCGAAAAGTGGAAGGAAATTTCGGGACATGTTCTTCTCGAGCGCTACGGCATGACCGAGATCGGCATGGCCGTTTCCAACCCGCTGCACGGAAAGCGGGTCCCCGGAGCCATCGGAACCCCGCTGCCGGGGGTTGAAGTCCGCCTGGTGGACGAATCCGGCGCACCCGTCGATCCGGGTACTCCCGGAGAGATTACGGTCCGGGGCGACACGGTTTTCCTGGAATACTGGCGCAAGCCGGAGGAAACGAAGAAGACCTTCCGTGGCGGATGGTTTCTGACCGGAGATGTCGCCGTGCAGGAAAACGGGGTCTACCGCATTCTCGGCCGCAGCAGCGTGGATATCATCAAGACCGGCGGGTACAAGGTCTCCGCCCTGGAAATAGAGGAAACCCTGCGCGCGCATCCGGGTATAAAGGAGTGCGCCGTGGTGGGGATACCGGACCCGGTCTGGGGGGAGCGCGTCAGTGCGGCTCTGGTGATGCGGGAAGGGGCGCACCTCGATATAGAAGAGTTGCGGGCGTGGGGCAAGGAGCGGCTGGCCCCGTACAAGGTCCCGCAGGCTGCCATAACGCTTCCGGAATTGCCCAAAAACGCCATGGGCAAGGTTTCCAAGCCGGAGCTGAAGAAGATCATGGCAGAACGGAAGGCTTAGGCTGCCGGAAACCGGAATATAAGTCATATTCCCTACATGACTTATATTTTTATCTTTTTACCCAAGCTTATAGTACTCATAAAAGTGATGTACCGGGCCATGTCCCCGCCCCAGAGGGAGTCCGCTGCGAATGGCGCCGGTGATGAAGGTCTTGGCCCTTCCGACCGCTTCTTCCACCGAAAATCCCCGCGCAATGCCCGCCGCAATCGCCGAAGCGAAAGTGCACCCGGTTCCATGGGTATGAGGCGTTTCGAAACGCTCGTTGACAAACTCGCGAAAGTCTTTGCCGTCGTAGAGCAGGTCCATCGGGTTGCCGGGAAGATGACCGCCTTTGACGACGATGTATTTCGGCCCGAGTTCCTTGAGCTTCCGAGCGGCCTCACGCATCTGTTCGCCAGTTTCGATGTGCAGCCCGGTCAGGACCTCTGCCTCGTCCAGGTTTGGTGTGATTACCAGGGCAAGCGGCATGAGTTCCCCCATCATGGCCTCGACCGCTTCGGTCCTGAGCAGCCGGGCGCCGCTCTTGGCAACCATCACGGGGTCTACCACGAGCCGTTCCAGCTTCAGTTCGCGCACATCCGCAGCAACCCGGGAGATGATCGCGGCGCTCGAGAGCATGCCGGTCTTGACCGCATCGACGCCTATGTCGTTCACCACCGTGCGGATCTGAGAAGATATGAAATCCGGATCGATCTCCACGATGCCGGCGACACCCGTCGTGTTCTGAGACGTGAGCGCAGCTATTGCGCTCATGCCGTATACCCCCAGCGCGGCAAAAGTCTTGAGGTCCGCCTGGATTCCCGCGCCGCCGCCCGAATCCGATCCCGCTATGGTAAGCGCCCTCGGTATGGTCATCCTTCACTCCTGTCTTCCTGACCGCCGAAATGATCCCAGCCTTGCAAGCCCCGGGAAACGACGACCTGCTTCCCGTCGGCATCGCCGATCCGGATGATTCCCGGTTCCCCGGTAATTTTGCCTATCTCGTGGCAGGCCACCCCGCCCCGGTCCGCAAGCATCCCCCTGATCCGTGGGACGGAATCGGGAGCGGCCGTAAAGAGCAGTTCATAATCCTCGCCCCCCGCAAGTGCCCATTCGAACCCGTCGCATCCCGAAGCCGCGCAGACGCCGGAGAGCGCCGGGCTGACCGGAACTTTCGCCTTCTCTATCAGCGCCCCCGTCCCGCTCGCAGCACAGATGTGGCCGAGGTCGGAAAGCAGGCCGTCGCTTACGTCTATCATCGCATGTACCAGTCCGGACCGGGCGAGGAGCCGCCCTTCCTCCAGGCGGGGCTGGGGGGTGCAGTGGCGCGCTGTCACCTGTCTTCTGAAAACGTCGCTCACGCGGAGTTCCGGACGGCGGATCAGCTCGAGGCCTGCCCGGGATTCACCCGGATATCCGGTAACGAGGATGGAATCCCCGCTGCGCGCACTACTCCGGAGAATCAAGTGTTCGGGTGCGATTTGCCCGAGCAGGGTCAGGTCGATGACGATTCTGGAATCCAGCCGGCTGAGGTTTCCGCCCACGATCGCCGCGCCCGCAAGCGCGGCCTGCTCGCGCATGCCGCGGTAGAGTTCTTCTATGAATTCCACATCCGTTTCGGGAGGGACCGCCAGCGATACCAGCGCCCAGCTGGGATTTCCCCCCATTGCCGCTATGTCGCTCACGTTTATGGCAACCACCTTTCGCCCGAGCTGGTGCGGGGTGATAGCCTCGCGCAGGAAGTGCACCCCCTCGACCTGGGTGTCGCAGGTGGCGAGCAGGTAGTCGGGACCGGAGGTCCTGAGCACCGCCACATCATCGCCGATGCCGACCACCACATCCGGACCCGCCTCGGGAAGGAGCCGGGCTATGCGTTCTATAAGTCCGAATTCGCCGATTTCTCTCAGGAGCATTCACAACCCCGATCGGAAGATTTTCGCGCTGGATCCCGGCCTGCGCCGGAACGACGGCTTTTTACACTAACATTAAATCGCGGATTGCCAAAAACAAAAGGCGAAAAGGGATCATAGAACCCCCTGTTCGCCTTGAAAGAATGCCTGCGTGAAGAAAGTATATCAGGGCTGAATTTTGCGGGCATACTCGCGGTCGACCTTCAGCCCCTCGAAGTCCGTCGTGCGCTCGCCGCGCCCCGATTTGATCTGGTCTATTCCGCGGTTGACCACGGCTTTCCTGGATGCGTATGCAAGGGCGGTTTCCTGCGTTATCTGCCCGGATTCGTAAAGGCCGGTGATGTATTCGTCGAAGGTAATCCAGCCGAACGGCCGCGCCTGCTGCATCATTTCGTAAAAGGTCTTGCCCTCGGATTCGCCGTGAATGATCGATTCCTGGACGCGAAGGTTGTTTCCCATAATTTCGAGCGCCGCAACGCGGCCGCCTCCGACCTTAGGCAGAAGCCGCTGCGAGACGACCCACCGGATGGTGTCGGCCAATCGGATCCGGATGAGCCTCTCTTCCTCCAGATCGAACATACCGATGACGCGGTTTATGCTCTGGCCGGCGTTCATTGTATGCAGGGTGCTCAGGACCAGGTGACCGGTCTCGGCGGCGCTCAGGCCGATTTCCACCGTTTCCCGGTCGCGCATTTCGCCGACCAGGATCACCTTGGGCGCCTGGCGCAACGCTGCCCGCAGCCCGTTGGCGAAGTTGTCGAAATCCAGTCCCAGTTCGCGCTGGTTGAAGGTTGCCTTGAGCTGGGGATGGACGAATTCGACCGGGTCTTCCAAGGTGACCACGTGGTAGGGATACCTGCTGTTGATTTCGTTCAGGACAGCGGCAAGAGTCGTGGACTTGCCGCTTCCAGTGGCACCGGTGATGAAGACGATGCCGAATTTTTCCTCGGCGATCTGCTTGAGCACCTTGGGAAGATGAAGTTCGTCGACTGTCGGAATCTTCGTGGGAAGCTGCCTCATGGCAATGGAATAGGTGCCGCGCTGCGAAAAAACGTTCACGCGAAAACGCGCGCGCCCGGGCAGATGGTAAGAGACGTCGCAGGAACCCATGGTAAGCAGGTGATTTATGCCGCGGCGATCGTTTCCGACAAGGTTGAGCGCTATGGTTTCGGTGTGGAAGGGCGTTAGCTTCTGGATTCCGAAATCGAGGCACGCGGGTTTGAGCAGGCCATCCACTTCGACCTGTGGAGGCTTGCCGACGGTGAAATTTATATCCGATGCCCTGGGGTTTTCATCCAGGATTGCCGATAGGAATGCATCCAGCTCTGCCCGTCTCATCAACTGTTCCTTTCGAATCTTTGGGAAACCACACCGGCGGAATCGTTCTAGACCTCCGTAAAATCCTCGGGAGGCTCCGTCAGGTAGGAGCGGAATTTTTCCTTGTCCACACACTTCATGTACGCCTCGGTCGCACTGATTCTCCCGGCCTTCAGGTGGGTGAGGATCGCGTCGTCCAGGGTCTGCATGCCGTACTTCTTCCCGGTCTGGAGCGCTGAAGGGATCTGGTGGGTTTTCGCTTCGCGTATCATGGCTCGTACGGCGTGTGTGGCTATGAGTATCTCGAGAACGGCAACCCGGCCTTTCACGTCGACGCGTTTGAAAAGGGCCTGCGAAACGACCGCCCGGATTCCGTCTGCAAGTGTCGATCGGATTTGGGCCTGTTCGCCCGTCGGGAATACTTCGATTATGCGGTCGACCGTTTTGGGCGCGCTGGTGGTGTGCAGTGTCGAGAAAACGAGGTGACCGGTAGCAGCTGCCTCGATGGCGAGCCGAATCGTTTCCAGGTCGCGCATTTCGCCCACCAGGATGATGTCGGGGTCTTCGCGGAGGGCGGCGCGAAGTGCGGACGAAAAGTTACGGGTGTGCGTTGCCACCTCGCGATGGTTCACGATGCAGTTCTTGCTGGTATGAACGAATTCTATCGGGTCTTCGATGGTGATGATGTGGTCTTTGCGCTTGCGATTGGCCTCGTCGATAATCGCCGCAAGTGTTGTCGACTTGCCGCTTCCCGTCGGCCCGGTAACGACTACGATCCCGCGCGGCAGGAGTGCCAGCCGACTCACGACGGCCGGCAATCCGAGCTGGTCCACGGAGAGGATCTCGCTCGGAATTTCACGGAATACTGCGCCGATCCCGTTCTTCTGCATGAAAAAATTGGCACGGTAACGCGCCAGCCCCGGAATTTCATAGGCAAAGTCCAGGTCCCCGGTTTCCTCAAAAACCTTTATCTTGTCTTCAGGTGTAATTTCGTAGAGCATAGACCGGAGTTCATCGTCATCCAGGACCTTGTACTTGATTCTCTCGAGGTCGCCTCGAATTCTCAAAACCGGCTGCTGTCCGGAAACCAGGTGAAGGTCCGAAGCTTTCTGCTCGTTTACCAACTTGAAAAATGCATCGATTCTTGCCATGGATGCCCCTTGAATTCTTTCGACCACGAAGAAGCCGTACCCGGAAAAACGGCATCGGTCTTTCAGTGCAATTTCTGTTCCGTATTTCCTAAAGCTCGATATCGACCCAGTGCCGATGCCGGTCGTCCAGCCTGGTAATCCCTGCCCGCCGGGCCGCATCCAGGGCCTGCGAAAACTCTTCCCGGGTAATCCTCCGGCCGATCTCCGGCTTTCCGAATGCTCCGCCGCAGGGATGATACTGGTCCATGATGTTGACATATGTCATCGGGGAAACCTCCCGCGCAAGAAACTCCATCACCTGCGCAGTGCCCGACAGGCCGTTCGGCATTACCAGGTGCCGCACGAGCAGCCCCCGTTGCGCTATCCCGTTCCGGTCGCACTGAAGGTCTCCTACCTGCCGGTGCATCTCTCGAATGCCTGCTCGCGCGCGGTCGAAATAATCCGGCGCATCGCACAGGTCCCGGGCCGTTTCCGGGTCGGCAAACTTGAAGTCCGGCATATACATATCGACTACTTTGTCCAAAAGCTTTAAGGCCGGAACACGCTCGTAGCCCCCACAATTGTATACGAGCGGAATCTGCAGCCCATTGCGGATGGCGATTGGAAGGGCTTCCAGTATGGCGTGGATTACGTGAGACGGTGTTACGAAATTGATATTGTGGCAGCCGCCGCGCTGCAACGCCAGCATGATCGCGGCAAGGTCCTCCGGGGTTGCCTCCGTGCCCTCTCCTCCATGGCTGATGTCATAGTTTTGGCAGAATGTGCAGAACAGGTTGCATTGCGAAAAGAAAATAGTCCCCGAGCCGCTTCTGCCGACAAGAGGCCGTTCCTCCCCGAAATGAGGACCGTAGCTTGCAACCACCGCGTACCGGCCCGTCCTGCAAAAGCCCTTCTCGCCCGCCATCCTGTCCACGCCGCAACGGCGCGGGCACAGGCTGCACTTTTTCATCCACCTGGTCGCACGCCCGATCGCCCGCTCCAGCCGCCCGTTTTCGTATGACTCGATATATGCTGCCGGCATTGCACCCTCCTTGGGTTTGGTTGGCATTTTAAATCCGATGCACCACAGGCATTCTATCCGCAAATGTTGCAGATTTCCGCATATTTACGCGGGATATTTCCGGGAAATAAACGGGGCGGGTTGCGTTTTCGGAAATTTCTTGACTTACAAAGCGAGTGGGCGTAAATTCCCACTATTACTATGGGAATTAAGGCATAATTTAATTCGAGGCTCCCATGAAACTGTCCACTAAAGGCCGCTACGGCGTTCGACTCATGTTCGACCTGGCTCTGCACACCGGAAACGGCCCCATCACCCTGAAGGACATTGCGGCACGACAGGAAATCTCGGAAAAATACCTCTCCAACATCATCCCTCCCCTGAAGAGTGCAGGGCTCATTCACGCCGTGCGCGGCGCCCAGGGGGGATATGTACTGGCGAGGCAACCCCGGGACGTCACGCTCAAAGACATCCTGCTCGTGCTGGAAGGGCCGATGTGCCTGGCCGAATGCGCCGAACAGCCACAGCTGTGCAGCCGCTCGGAAACCTGCCTGGTGCGTGATATCTGGGCGGAGGTCAACGGCAAAATGCTGGCGGCGCTCGACTCCGTTACACTCGAATCCATGGTGGAACGGCAAAAGAACAGGGAACAGGTCCTGTCTTTCAGCATATGAGCCTGGATTCACTGCAGCAGACCCTTCCTCGCATGAGGTGACGGATATGTCGGAAAAGAACCTGATAAACGACACGATAGTGAAAGATATAGTCGATAAGATACACGGGATCGATGTCGGAACGATTACAATATCGATCTATAAATCCAGAATCGTTCAGGTCGATGTCACCAGGACCGATACGCTGCGTTTCGATCGGGTGTGGCTCGAAAACGGAGAGGGAATCTAACCGGACGAAACGCAGGCAGACGCCTGAACGGTTCCGCACGCGGCTATCCAAGGAGAAGCTATGAAATCCGACCAGAAAACTGAATGGGGACTCGAAACGCTCGCCGTGCACGGCGGACAGGTTGCAGACCCCACAACCGGTTCGCGGGCTGTTCCGATCTATCAGACCACATCCTATGTGTTCAGGGATACGAGTCATGCCGCGAATCTTTTCGCACTGAAGGAATTCGGGAATATCTATTCCAGGATCATGAATCCGACCAACGATGTCCTGGAAAGGCGCATCGCCATGATCGAGGGAGGAACCGGAGCTCTGGCGGTGGCAAGCGGCCAGGCGGCGATATCTCTTGCCCTCCTGACAGTTACGCAGCCCGGCGACGAGATCGTGGCGGGAAACAATCTCTACGGCGGGACCTACCAGCTTTTCCATTACACCTTCCCGAAGCTGGGTCGACATGTGAAATTCGTCGATTCCACGCAGCCGGAAGAATTCAAAAAAGCGATAACGGAGAAAACACGGGCCGTTTATGCAGAGACGGTCGGAAATCCCAAGCTGGATGTACCCGACTTTTCGGCCGTCGCTCAGATCGCCCATGATGCGGGAGTGCCCCTCATCGTCGACAACACGGTAGGGATCGGCTTGGTGCGCCCGTTCGACTTCGGCGCGGACATAACCGTCCTTTCCGCGACGAAATTCGTGGGCGGCCACGGGACCTCGATCGGCGGGCTGATCGTCGATTCCGGAAAATTCGACTGGGGAAACGGTAAGTTTCCGGAATTCACCGATCCGGACCCGAGCTATCACGGGCTCAAATTCTGGGAATCATTCGGAAACGTTCCGGGAATGGGCAACATCGCTTTCGTCATCCGGGCGCGCGTGCAGTGGTTGCGCGACCTGGGGCCGGCATTGAGTCCTTTCAATTCTTTCCTTTTCCTCCAGGGGCTCGAAACGCTGCCGCTCAGGCAGGAGCGGCACTCCGACAACGCCATGAATGTGGCGGTTTTCCTGCAGCGCCACCCCCTGGTAAACTGGGTGACATACCCGGGCCTGAAAGAGAATCCGAATCACTGCATCGCCAAAAAGTACATGAACGGCAGGTATGGTGCGCTCGTCGGGTTCGGGATCAAAGGCGGCCTGGAAGCCGGCAAAAAGTTCATCAATTCTGTCAAACTCCTTTCGCACCTGGCGAACATCGGGGATGCGAAAAGCCTGGTCATTCACCCGGCATCGACCACACACCAGCAGCTTACGCCGGAAGAGCGGGACGCAACCGGAGCAACTGAAGACTATATCCGCCTTTCGGTAGGCCTGGAAAACGTTCAGGACATCCTGAACGACATAGACCAGGCGCTCGAAAAATCAGCTATGGGGGAATAGCATGGGAAGAATATTCGGCGACATCACGAAGACGATAGGAAATACACCCCTGGTAAAGCTCAACAGGATAGCAGCAGGCCTGGACGCAACAGTCCTGGTCAAGGTGGAGTCTTTCAATCCCCTGTCCAGTGTGAAGGACCGGATCGGCGTATCGATGGTCGAGGACGCCGAGAAAAGAGGCGCAATAAAGAAGGGCACCGTTCTCATCGAACCCACGAGCGGAAATACCGGGATCGCACTGGCCTTTGTCGCGGCATCCAAGGGGTACAGGCTCATATTGACCATGCCGGAGACGATGAGCGTGGAGCGGCGGCAGCTGCTCTCGATCCTGGGGGCCGAAGTAGTGCTGACCCCGGGGACGGAAGGAATGACGGGGGCGATACGGAAGGCGGAAGAACTGGCGCGAGAGCTTCCCGATGCGATCATTCTCCAGCAGTTCAACAATCCCGCCAATCCCGAGATCCACCGGAAGACCACGGCGGAAGAGATCTGGAACGATACGGACGGCAAGGTTGATTTTGTCGTCGCGGGGATCGGCACGGGCGGCACGTTGACCGGGATAGCCGAGATCATCAAGGGACGCAGGAAGGATTTCCGGGCCGTCGCCGTCGAACCGGAAACCTCCCCGGTGCTTTCCGGGGGCAAGGCGGGACCGCACAAGATCCAGGGCATCGGCGCAGGCTTCGTCCCGAGCGTATTGAACCGGGACATCATCGACGAGGTGATCCGGGTAAAAGATGAGGACGCGGGTAATACGGCCCGCCGTCTGGCCAAACTCGAGGGCATTCTCGTGGGAATTTCATCCGGGGCGGCGTGCTGGGCCGCGCTCCAACTCGCCGGACGGCCTGAGAACAAAGGAAAGACGATCGTCGCCATTCTCCCGGACACGGGTGAGAGATACCTTACGACATGGCTGTTCAAAGAGTAACGCCTCAACCGAAACGGTTTGGGCTAAATCTTTACACCGCTCTCTTCCGGTTTGCCGGCATACCTTGCCCGGCGACCGGAAGAATGATCCAATAACGCGACTCTTTCGAATCATCGCAGGCAAAGCTTTTCCGCCGGGGCGGGCGGCAGCGAGGTTGGATATCATCCGAACCGGCACACGTGGTGTGAGGCCTATGCCTCTTTCTTTCCGGAGCATATATGCTGCAGCGCAAGGGCATTGGAATCGTAGAAACGAAATACTTTACTTTCACTCCTCCGGGCGGCATCCAGTTGGAATGCGGGGAAAGGCTTCCGTCGGTAACCCTGGCCTACGAAACCTACGGGCGGCTCAACGCGGAGAAGACCAACGCTATCCTGATCGTGCATGCTCTCACCGGCGATGCCCATGCGGCAGGCTTCCACAAGGGCGCCAGAAAACCCGGCTGGTGGGATGAAATGATAGGACCCGGCAAGGCGTTCGACACGGAGAAGTATTTCGTCGTGTGCTCGAACGTCCTGGGCGGCTGCCAGGGCTCCACTGGGCCTTCGAGCATCAACCCGGTCTCGGGAAAACCTTACGGCCTCGATTTCCCGCTCATAACAGTTAACGACATGGCGAGTTGCCAGCTGCACCTGGTCGATCATTTCGGAATCGAAAGGCTCCTGTGTGTTGCGGGCGGCTCAATGGGTGGCATGCAGGTTCTGGCCTGGCTGGTAAATCACCCGAACCGGCTGCAGAGCGCCATTCCCATCGCCACAGCGCTGAAGCACTCTCCCCAGCAGATTGCGTTCAACGAAGTGGGCAGGCAGGCGATCATGGCCGACCCCCTCTGGAAGTCAGGGAACTATTACGGCGGATCGCCGCCGGGACGAGGACTGTCGGTGGCTCGCATGATCGGGCACATAACCTACATGAGCGATACGTCGATGGCGCGGAAGTTCGGGAGGCACAAAAAGGAGCATCCCCAGGCCCTCAAGTTCACTCCCGGCTACGAAGTGGAAGGGTACCTGCACTATCACGGGGAAAACTTCGTAAAGCGGTTCGACGCCAATTCCTATTTGTACATAACCAAGGCCATCGACGACTTCGATCCTGTAGGGAACAGGCCGATACAGGAACTGCTGCGTGGAATCGATGCAAAGGTCCTCGTGATCGCCTTCAAATCCGACTGGCTCTATCCGGCCTACCAGTCCAAGGAGATCGTCAGGGCCTGCAAGCTGGGCGGTGTGGAGACGACCTATTGCGAAGTCGATTCCACATACGGACACGACGCATTCCTTCTCGAAATCGAGGAAGAGACCTATCTCATCACCCATTTTTTGAAAAAGGTATACAACGGCTACGAGGTAATCGCCGATTATGAACTCTGAACACAACAGGCTGGATATCGAGATTATCCGTGACCTGATAGAGCCCCAGTCCTCGGTTCTCGATCTGGGATGCGGGAACGGGGAACTGCTCTACCTGCTGATTCGGGAAAAAGGTGTGCGGGGGCAGGGGCTGGAAATAGACGAACGGGCCATCTACAAGTGCGTGGCAAAAGGGCTCAATGTCATTCACGGGGACCTCGACAGCGGACTGTCGGAATACCTGGACCAGTCGTT
>JAEZXS010000242.1 GCA_023442755.1 Pseudomonadota bacterium
CGTCATCGCCGCCCGGGATTTCCCGGACCAAAGCATGGACATGATATTCATCGACGGCGATCACAGCTTTTCCGGGTGTCTTGCGGATTTGCGGGCCTGGTACCCGAAGCTGAAACCGGGGGGCGTCTTTCTGGGACACGATGGTGAACTCGAGGTCAGAAGAGCCATCGATACCTTTCTCGGTGAAAGGGACCTGGCCTGCATACTTCTAGGCGTTCCCGCTTATTCAAATTACATGTACCGGCTTGTCGAAAGAAGCTCGGCACTCTCCTCAAAATAGGAAAGATCATTTTTTCCTAAAGTTTCGAGCACGTCTGTACGATTAATATACCTGGAGACAGCGCTGCTAACTCCAACCGAGAGCCTCGAGTAGGGCCGATGCGGCACCTTCCTTCCTGGCTCTCTTCTTTTTTGCACCCTCCATCTTACGATTCCGAAATCATGGGAATCCGTTCGAAGGCTGACGAATTGTGTTGGCGTTTTCTTCGGAAGGTATTACTTAGAAAGAAATAGGGAGAACTTCTCAAAACCTGGAGGAAAACGTGAACGGTCTGCTCCTACGATGGCTGTTGCTCACCATTGCGATCATTCTTACCAGCTACCTGGTGGAAGGCATCCAGGTGGCCGGTTTTTTCTCGGCGTTTTTCGCCGCCGCCGTACTCGGCATCCTGAACACGCTTTTCCGTCCGATACTGCTCCTCATCACTCTTCCCATCAATGTCGTCACATTCGGCCTGTTCACATTCGTGATCAATGCCCTGCTGCTCAAGATGGCCTCCGGCGTGGTGTCCGGCTTCCATGTCTATGGATTCTGGTCCGCCGTTTTCGGCTCCCTCATCATAAGCCTGGTGAACTATCTTCTCCATTCATTCATAAATGAGAAAGGAAAGGTCGGCTATATCGACCTGAGGAAAAGCAACAGAAATATCTGGGAATAACCGCTCCACCTCCTCCCCGGACGTCCCGCTGAAGATCGCTACGGCCCCATTGCTTCCAGGAAATGGATGAACGTTCGGGCATCGAACCGGACGTTCTCGCCCGGTCCCCCCATTTACCCCATTTTCCTGCCCTCCACTTTGTTCGCGCTTCCTCCCGGTTATAATTAACCCATGGCTATTGCGGCCCGGAATGAGGCTTTTTCACCGAAAGATCAGCCGGACCGGTTGTTGACGGATAGCAGACCAGCAGAATCGGGCTACCTGATGGAACAGAGCGCATTAAGAATCCTGCTCATAGAAGACGATGAGGATGACCATTTCCTTGTCAAGGAGCTTCTCTCCGAGGTCTACTCGAACCATTTTCATCTCCTGTGGGCGAAAACATACGAACAGGGACTCGCCGCAATCTGCGGCACGCAGATCGACGCCTGCCTGCTGGATTACCGGCTGGGCGAACGGGACGGGCTCGAACTTCTGAGAGAAACGACCTCCGCGGACTGCGACGTTCCCATCATCCTCCTTACCGGCCAGGGCGACCCTGAAATCGACATGCGGGCAATGCGGGCGGGGGCCTCCGATTACCTGGTAAAGGCCATGCTCAGCAAGGACCTTCTCGAAAGAGCCATACGCTACGCCATCGCACGCAAACAGACCGAACGGGCCCTCCGCGAGGCACTCGACGAACTCGAAGCCCGGGTGCAGGCCAGGACCGCCGATCTTGCCGCCGCCAATCGCGCTCTCCAGGACAGCGAGCAGCGTTACAGGCTCCTGGTCGACAGCGCCCTCGACCTCATCTACACGGTATCGGCAGACGGGAAGGTGGAGAGCCTCAATCCGGCCTTCGAGCAGGTAACAGGCTGGTCGGCACAGGATTGGATAGGAAGGAGTGCCGAACCGCTCATCCACCCGGACGATCTTCCAGCCGAACGCGAGAGGATGGTCAGAATCCTGGCCGGAGAAATACTGCCTCCCGTAGAGGTGCGGATACTTTCGAGACGGGGCGGGTTCAGGACCCTCGAATTCAAGACCGTCCCGCGTGTCAGGGGAGGGAAAATAGACGCTCTTATCGGAACCGCGCGCGATGTGACCGAAAGAAAACGGATGGAAGAAGCTCTACAGCGGTCCAGGGATGAACTGGAAGCCCGCGTCCGCGCCCGGACCGCCGAACTTGCCAGGGCAAACGAGGCATTGAAGATCAACGAGAAGCGGCTCGAAGCCCTCTGGGAGCTCAGCCAGATCAGCGGTGCTTCCGAAAAGGAGATAGCCGACTTCGTGCTGGACCGCCAGGTGAGGATTACCGGAAGCCAGTTCGGAATGTTCGGGTTCCTCAATCGGGACGAATCCTTTGTGACCCTGCATGCATGGTCTCGGAAGGCACTGAAGGAGTGCAGCTTCGAGCGGACCAGCTGGACCCTCGACAATGCGGGTTTGTGGACCGAGGTCATAACCAGGCGGCAGCCCGTAATTATCAACAACTATGAACATATCGGGCTGAGGATCAAGGGATGCCCTCCGGGCCATGTCCCGCTTCACAGGATTATGAGTGTTCCCGTATTTGACGGCGAAAGGATCGTCGCCGTTGCCATGGTTGCCAACAAGGATGCCCCATACGACGAACAGGACGTCCGGCAGATCAGCCTGCTGCTCGAAGGGATGTGGCGAATAATCGAGCGCGAACGCGCGGGGAAAGTCCTGCGCAGCTCCGAGAACCTCGCGGCCATGGGTCGGGCCATCGCCAGTGTGGCTCATGACATAAAGACGCCACTCGTATCCATTGGCGGATTCACAAACCAGGTGCAAAAACACCTTGATCCGGATTCCGGAGACTACCTGAAGCTGGGGATTGTCCTCAAAGAAACGGGGCGTCTCGAAAAGATGCTCAGAGAAATGCTGGACTTTTCACGGCCGCTCGACATTCGCAAATCGCCCGAGAATGTCTGCGGAATAATCAAGGACACTCTCGATGTGGTCTTGGGCGAGGCCCGGAAAAGAAAAATCGTCCTGCAGGCAAACCTGGCCCAATGCGAAAGGCCTGTCCCGGTGGATGCCATGAGGATCAAACAGGCCATCATCAACCTGGTCATGAATGCAATCCAGGCTTCCTCAGAGGGCAATACCGTATCCGTCAACATGGACCGCAGAAAGCACGATGTCGTGCTCGATGTCATTGACTTCGGGTGCGGCATCCCCGAGCACGAAAGAGCGGAGATATTCCTGCCGTTCTTCACGACCAAGAAGGATGGCACCGGCCTGGGCCTGCCCATCGTGAAAAAGATAGTCGAAGCGCACAACGGCCACCTGGAACTCCTGGACAACCCGGAAGCCGGGCAGACGTTCAGGGTGGTTCTTCCCCTCGCTGCCTGAGCGCGCCCTATGCTTCCCTGGTCCACAGGGAGGCCATTGCCGGCCCGCCCCCGACGCACAGGGAAGCACAGCCCAATGTCAGGCCGAGCCTTTCCATTTCATAGTACAGAGACACGATGATTCGCAGCCCAGTACTGCCGACGGGATGGCCCAGGGCTATTCCCGAGCCGTTGTGATTGACCTTGTCCAGGCTCAGATTGAAACCGGATTCCTGATTCAGCACCCGCCCGACACCGAGCCACTGGGCCGCAAATGCCTCGTTTATCTCCCAGTACTCGACATCTCCGAACTTGAGGCCGGCATTTCCGAGACACTTGGGAATGACGAAGGCGGGACCAATCCCCATCAGCTTGGGATCGCACCCCTCCGTACAAACGTCGATAAGTTTCATTAAAGGCTTTATGCCCAGCGCTTTCGCTCTGTCGCCGGCCATGAGCACGGCTGCGGAAGCCCCGTCGCTTATGCCCGAGGCATTGGCAGCCGTAACCACCCCGCCTTCTTTTTTGAAAATTGCGGGCAAACGGCTCATTTTCTCGATGCTGGTGTCCCGCATGGGGTGTTCGTCGGTATCGAAGATTTTGACACCCTTTCCGGTCTTTATTTCCACAGGCACGATTTCCCGCTTGAACGTTCCCTCATCGATCGCCCGAACCGCACGCATGTGGCTCATGTAGGCAAGTTCGTCGCATTCCCGGCGGGTAATGCCGTACTTTTGGGCCACATTTTCCGCCGTCAAGCCCATATGGCCGGGCACCAGCTCGTCCACCAGGCCGTCGTAGAGCATGTGGTCCTCGATCGTCCCCTGCCCCATCCGATAGCCCGACCGCGCTTTAGAAAGGAGGTAGGGCGTATTGCTCATGCTCTCCACCCCGACAACCAGGGCAATATGGGATTTGCCGAGCATGATATTGTGGCTCGCTATCTCGAGGGCCCGCATGCCGGAAGAACAATTCTGATTTACGGTGACCGCAGCGCTTCGGTACGGCAGGCCGACCCGCATCGAAACCTGCCTGGCAGGCAGCGAGCCCTGCATGGCGCCGTAGATTTGTCCCATACATATCTCGTCAACCTGGTCGGGGAAAATCCCCGCCCGATCGATCGCAGCCCTGCCGACCGTGATTGCGAGGTCCCTTGCCTGCACGTCCTTCAGACCGCCGAGGAAATCCCCGATGGCGGTCCGGCACGCGCTCACCATCACAACATCCTTGATCTGCACAACTATGTTCCTTCCCTGGTTCGAGATAAGGCCGAAATGTCCGGAAAATAGGTCAGTAAACGGAGGAGGAGCCTCCCGTGGCTGATCGGATGCACCGCGTATAAAGAATGAGTTGGCAGTAGGGGAATGTCAAGCCGGGCCGGTTATTCCCGGACCCGGCTGCTTTATATCGGACATCTCAGCGGCCGTAGTGCGATTGCCAGTCCTGATCGGTTTGAGGAGACCAGTCGTCTTGCCACCTGTAGTTCGAAGGAGCGTCGAAATCGTTGAAAATGGACAAATCGCGCTGGTAGTTCTGCTCGCCGGGCCGTGCCTGCTGCGCTGGAGGCCCTTTGTCGGACAGTGAATCCGCGGCAAAAAGCGTACCGACCGGTCCGAAGGCCATGGCAGCGGCAATCAATACAGTAAGCGAAATGGTTTTCAAAAAAGCCATAAAGGAGAACCTCCTTCTTTTTACTTTCAATATCGTATCATATTAATCATTGGAAAACGCAGGAGCGAGAAGCGGGAAGGAAGGATGGCGATAAATCCCCTCTCGATTCAAATCCGGCGCCGGGCGAAGCGGCAATTTTGCGGTCGCGGCAGGAATCTCAAAGGATAAGTTTGGAGCTTGAAGTGCTTACGAATTTCACTTGAAAGCCCGGGATATCCCCGAGCTTTCTTCACGTCAGTCAACCCTCTACACAACAGGGTCAATACTGGCTCGTTCCGGATGAGCCGGGCTGGGTCTGCTGTTTCGACTGCTCAGGCGATCTTTTCTGATCAAAGGGCTGTTTTTTATCCGGGGCAGTTCCCTGGTCGGAGAGCCCTTGTGAGCTTTGGTCCATCTTGCCGCTGCTGGTTCCCTTGTCGCTGGTCCCCTTGTCGGAGGCAGCTCCACCCCAGGCGAAAGCCATCGACCCCGTGCACATTGTTGCGACTGCAGCAGCAATAACCGCCCATTTCTTCATTCCGATCATATCTTCTCCTTCTGTAATTTCTCAGAATTTTTTAGCGAAATCTTCCCTTATATATTCAATATGAACATCCGGGATGAATTTGCCAGACGTTTTGTTGGGTACTAACTCCAATTTATTCAATCACTTACCTTCAAAGCCGCCGTTCCGGAAGGAATTCCGCATCCAGTATGGGAACCCATCCGGGAGGCTGGATAATTTCAGTTGACGCGCGAAAAACAGAGATTTATTATCCAGCCATTCATATTCCATAAGATTGCATAACTTTTTGAAATATTGACCATATTCCAAAACCAACCCGCTTCCCGGCAAGGACAACCAGGTTTTATAAGGACCGTGCTTCCGGGCAACAGGTTTGGGGACTCGCTTATATACCATGAGTGAAAGCTCACTCTCGATGGCCGGGAAGACACTGAAATTCCTGGCCCCTTTTCGCTGGGCAATAGCGGCAATCGTTCCATTCACCATTGTGCTTTCGGCAATGGACGCCGTCGAACCGCTCCTGATGAAACTGCTCTTCGACTCGGTTGCCGAAGGCAAATCTTCCCTGCATACCCTGGGCATGGCGGCCGGAGGCCTGATTGGCCTTGGCTTTGCGAGCCAGGCACTGGGGGGACTGCTCAACTGGCTCATCTGGCGGGTGCGCATGGGCGTGGACTACAACCTGCGTTCAGCCGTTGTGGAGCATCTCTATTCCCTCCCCCTCTCCTTTTTCCGGGTGCGAAGCGTCGGGGGTATTGTCACACAGGTTAACCGGAGCATCGAAGGCTACATGGAAGCCTTCGCCGAGGTGACCACCAGGATTTTTCCCAACCTGGTCTATCTTTCCATATCCCTTGTCAGCATGTACATGCTGGATACGCGCCTTTTCCTGCTGGCCCTCGGGCTTGCCCCGCTGCCGACTCTCCTGGGTTCCTATGCCGCGACGGAGCAGACCGAACGCGAGCAGAAACTGCTCGGGCAGTGGACCCGGATTTTTTCACGCTTTCACGAAACCTTGGCAGGCATCGCGGTGGTCAAGATTTTCAACCGGGAGCAGATGGAGCGGCAGTGGTTCATGGGGGAGATAGGCAAGACGAACCGCATCGTCCTGCGCGGGGTTGCACGGGACACCTGCTTCAGTACGGGCATAAACCTGCTGATAAAGCTTGGGAGAGTCGCAACAGCCCTGTACGGGATATACCTGGTTATCCGGGGGGAAATAACCGTCGGCACCGTCGTTGCCTTTCTCGGATACCTGGCGGGACTGTTCGGCCCTGTGCAGGGGCTCACGGGCACATACCAGACGCTTCGGCGCACTTCGGTATTCCTGCGGTCGATTTTCGAGATCCTGGACGCCCCCGATCCTCTCTGCGACCGGTGCGACGCGAAGCCCTTCGATTCGCTGTGCGGCAGCATCGAATTCAAGAATGTCACCTTCGCCTATAACGAAGCGCCCCCGGCCGTCAGGAACATAAATCTCAAAGTCGGGGCGGGCGAATGCGTCGCACTGGTCGGCCCGAGCGGAGCGGGCAAGACGACCCTGGTTTCGCTTCTGCAGCGCTTCGACGACCCGACCTGCGGAGCGATCTACCTCGACGGTACGGACATCAGGACAATCGGGCGTGAATCGCTGCGGCGAAGAATCGGCTGCGTGCTCCAGGAAAGCCTCATCTTCAACGACACCGTTCGGAACAATATCGCCTACGGAAAACCGAACGCCTCCCCTGCCGAGGTCGAAGCGGCGGCGTGCGCGGCCAATGCGCACGACTTCATCATGAAGCTGCCCGAAGGCTACGACACGGTTCTCGGCGAGCGGGGCTGCCGGCTTTCATCCGGCCAGCGCCAGCGCCTCGCCATAGCCCGCGCCCTGATAAAGAACCCTCAGATTCTCATTCTCGACGAGGCGACGTCGGCCCTGGATGCCGAATGCGAGTCCCTGGTCCAGGATGCCCTCAACACGCTCGTGCATGGCAGGACGACGGTCGTCATCGCCCACAGGCTCCATACCATAGTCAATGCCGACCGCATCGTCCTGATCCGGGACGGGCAGATCGTCCAGGAAGGCTCCCACGAAAAACTGATGCGCGAAAACAGCTATTACGCCTCACTCGTCGAAAAACAGACCAACGGCCTTCTGATCCCGGATCTTTGCGCGGCGTAGGGGGAAACGGAAGGCATTCCCCTATTCCTCCGTAAAATAATCCGAATCCACGCGTTTCAGCTCATATGACGCAACGGCAGTCACGCCGATATTGAAGTCGATCATGAGTTGGGCCAGGAGATCACCGTCGATGAGAACTATCTTGCTTTCGATCATGGACACGTAGTCCCGTGCATCTCTCGTGAATGATGATGTGGTAATGAATACCCCTTTCTTCGCACGCTGCCCTTGGAGCGCTCCTGCGAACTTTTGGATTTCAGGCCGGCTGACAACGTTATCCCATCGCTTCGCCTGTACGTACACCACATCGAACCCGAGTCGATCTTCCTTGATAATGCCGTCTATCCCGCCATCACCGCTTTTGCCAATCGCCTGGCCGGCATCCTTCCGGGTTCCGCCGTAACCCATTTTGACCAGGAGGTCGATCACCAGGCGCTCGAAAAAGGCGGGCGAGCACGATTTGATCGTCTGGAGCAATTCCACCGCCAAACCTTGCCTCAATTTCTGGTATGCTGCTTCGATCATCTCTTCTGGTGTTTCATTGTTATTCAACTCGTCTGAAGCAGGGGCGGCCTGCTTATCTTTTTTGGCGCCGACGAACTCCAGGAACTCAGGAAACCGCTTCAGGAAGGCAGCGTCTATTCGCTTCGGCTTCTCCTTCAGCACCTGCAATCCCCGGTCGGTGATCAGAAAAGCCCCCCTTTTTCAGATTTCAGCAGGCCGGATTTCTTCAGGTATGTTTTGGCCCAATTCAGGCGATTGGTGAATATGGGTTGGCCGCTCGGCAGTAGCTCCTGCAATTCCTCGTTATCGAGCTTCAACTTTTGGGCGAGTGTCTCAATGGCTTCACGCGAGGTATGCTCTTTCCGATCACCTGCATACTCCAGGAGAGGGAGCATTATGGACTGGTAGTCAGGAATAGCCATGTCAGACACCTTCCCATTTAGTTGTAGAAAGAGTGCAATTGGAAATAGTTGACAGCACCTTGTTATTGATTCATTCTATGCTCCTAGAGCGAAAAACACCATATCAATCCAATGTTTAAGCTGCCATAATGACCTGCAGTTCCTCAAGTGGAGGGAGTCGAGTCACGAGAACTCACTGAGCTCTTGAGATGCACAGTTCGATCTGAATCCGCATCAGATTGATGCTGCCCTGTTCGCCTTTAAATCGCCTGTTCCAAAGAAGCTTTGCTTGCAGTCGAGGCAGTTGGGAAGACGATTGAGACCAGCCTGGCGCTTTCAGTTGATTTAAGATCGTGATCTGTTCCTATCTGCGTGCCATTTGCTTTCCGGATGGTTCTGAGATGAAGCGCCAAAGCTCCAAAGGGGGTGAAAAATGCAAATCTCGGAAAGCTACCATGGACGAGAGCAAGCCTTTGTAAAGCATCAACTCCTCGAAACATATCTCCAGCGGCTTTTCATGATAATCGGTCTTTATCAGGATACCATTCAATACGTTGACTGTTTCTCAGGCCCATGGCAGGAAGGAAGCTCCGATCTGTCAGACACATCTATCGGTATAGCCCTGAAAATTATTCGAAAATCCCGAATAGGACTTTCAGCAATGGGCAGAGATGTGCGTTTCCGTGCACTCTTTATTGAAAAAGACAAAACGGCATACGGAAAACTCAAAGACCATCTTTCCGGATTCCATCAATCTGATACAGCAACCTCATCCTTCCATGGCGATTTCTTCGAACTTCGGGACCCCATTCTTGATTGGTGCGGACCGGATGCTTTCACCTTCTTCTTTGTTGATCCCAAGGGATGGAAGAATGTCGTGGAGATTCCCACGCTGAGGCCGCTCCTGAGAAGACCGAATTCTGAATTCCTGATAAATTTCATGTATGATTTTTTATCTCGCACATATTCCCAGGAATCATTCCGGGACGATATGCGCGCCATTTTCGGTAAGG
>JAEZXS010000249.1 GCA_023442755.1 Pseudomonadota bacterium
ACTGCGAGAGTGGGGAACTCCAAAACCACCATCGATTGTGACACAGTCTCGAAGACCGGGAGCCAGGCTTTATTCCCACTTCTGCTTGCATTTTTCCTCGTTGTTTGGATTATGACACAGTCTCGAAAGCCAAACGGTACGGATGATCGGGTGCAATACGGGGCGGGGAGCGCGAAAGCTCTCCATCCCGGCCCCTTTGCCCTAAACGCACATACAATTCGCTCTGGCTTCTCGTGTTCGATGCAGCTGATCTTTGGCGAGTGTGAGTACTTGAATGCCTTTTATGACTCGAACTCACGCCTGGACACACCTGACTGGCGGATTATCGATTGAAGTGTACCGATGCGGAGTTCGTCATGATTAGGAACCGGGACGGTAATTGTCGTGTCGGAAATCCGTTTTTGCATCACGATATGGCTGCCCCGTTGATGAACTTCCGAAAAACCGTGGCGTGACAGGATGATGCAGACCTGTTTCCCGGAGAGGACACGCAGCTTACCCAATAGATACCTCCACTTGGGTCACGTAAACTTCGTCGTGCAATCGTGTTTGAATTTCATTCGGAGAAGCGGTTTCGAAAAAAAGTTCGACAGCTTCCCGAAGGTTGTTTCGAGCCTCCTCGATCGTATCGCCCTGACTGGCAATATCCAACTCAGGGCAGAGCGACACATAACCTCCTCCTTCACGCTCGATAATCGCCGTAAGTTGCTTCTTCATCGTATCTACCTCAATTCTCAGTAAATTTTGTCAACTAACAGTTAACAATCAGATCACAATTTGTCACCGCTGCAAGCCAACTTCAATGCGCCGGCCGCCATTCCGGGCATGGTCCCTGTCCCATTGCTTCCGGCTTCTGCTACAGCGTATGACTATCCAGCATGATAGCCGACATCGACGTGAAATAATACTGAAGGATTGCGGCAAGAAAACTCTCCATAGCTTGCCACTTTGAACCTAAATCTCTTTCAAAATGTTCCCCACATTCTGAGTCGCCAAAGATTGCGGCAGTGACGACAGAGGTGATCGATTTCACCGCCGGGGCATATCCGGTCTCAACCCGCCTACCCCTGTCGAGCATCATAGTCGTTGGTGGAAGGGAAACCGTCCTTTCACCGGCATGGAATATTCGGGACCAGCCCGCCCCCTATACCAGCCTCATGCAACAGCCAATTTTTATGTGTAAAAACTCCTCCCAAATGGTAAACAGAGCCACGCTCGCATAGCTCCAGGGCAGACTGACATGAAAAGGAAGGAAAAAAGTCGTAGTGAACAACGGAGCGTTCCGCCGGACCACATCTGACCCGCTCTCTCAAATCCGGGCAAGTTCTCTATTCCATTGCTGGAAGAAGTGTTTCGACGTTTCCGGCACGCCCCGGAAAAGGGTCGTCCTGGATGCCGCCGTCCTGGTGCTGCTCACCGCGCTGGCCCTCCTCGTGCACGGCTACCACCTGGGACTCGAGGATGAAGCCGTATACCTTCCGGCGATAAAGCATCATCTCGATCCGGGCCTCTACCCTCACGACTCCGCTTTTTTCCTTACCCAGATGAAAATGACGCTCTACGACAAGATCGTCGCCCTGGCGATCCAGGGCACCCACCTGGGGGTCGAGCGGTTCACCTTCCTGGCGCACGTCCTTTCCCTGTTTCTGATCCTTCTCGGCTGCCTTCGGCTGAGCCGCAGGCTTTTTGAGAAGCCGGAAGCGCAATGGGCCGCGGTTGCCATGATAGGCGCGCTTTTCACCCTGCCGGTCACCGGTTCGGCGCTGCTCCTCGTGGACCAGTACCTGCACCCGCGTTCCTACGCCACGGCGTTCAACCTCTTCGCCATCACGTGCATCCTCGACAGGCAACCGGTGCGGGCATTTTCGTTTCTCCTGCTTACGGCGGCCATCAGTCCCCTGATGGCGCTCTACGGCTTCTGTTTTGCCGCCCTGCTGCTCTTCCGGGATTTCTGGAAAAATCCCTTCCGCCGCTCAAATGCCCTTCCGGCCGCAGGGTTTGCGGCAGCGCAGGATGCAACCATCTGGAACGAGATCACCCGGCCCTACTACTATCTCGTGCAATGGCCCTGGTACGAACTCCTCGGGGTCGTCGCCCCCCTGGGGCTTCTCTTTTCATTCAGCTTCATCCGATCCGGCTCCGTTCTGCCCCCCTTCCGGCTCATCTGCAGGCGGATGTGCATTTTCGGGACGATCTTTGCCGCAATCACCCTGGCAATGGGCACTCCGTTTCTGGAAAGATTTCTTTCCATTCAGCCTATGCGCAGTTTCCACCTGGTCTACCTGATTTTCTTTCTTTCCGTCGGGGGACTGCTCGGGGAATGGGTCCTGAAAAACAAACCTTTGAGGTGGGTTTTACTTTTTCTTCCGCTCTGCATCGGAATGTTTGCCGCACAGCGGTACCAGTTTGCGGCAAGCGACCACATCGAATGGCCGGGCATGCAGCCGCGAAACCAGTGGGTACAGGCGTTCCATTGGATTCGGGAAAACACGCCCCGGGACGCTTTCTTCGCTCTCGACCCTTACTGCATGGAAGGCAACGGCGAAGATTTCCACGGCTTCAGGGCACTGGCGGAACGCAGCATGATGGCCGACATGGTGAAGGACCCCGCTGTAGTGAGCGTCCTGTTTACCGCAAACAAGCTGATGGCCGATAATTTTGAGGGAATTCCCGGAATTGCCGAGACGTGGCACGAGCAGGTGAGCGCCGCCCGCAACTGGAAAGACTTCGGGGTCGAAGACTTTCGCCGGCTGAACAGGCAGTTCGGGGTAGACTGGGTCGTGCTGGCCAAGCCCGGCATCAGCGGACTCAGATGCCCCTTCGAAAACGATTCCGTTATGGTCTGCCATGCAGACTGAGGGCCATATCGGGCCGGCGCCTTCAGAGCCTTGCCACCTGCCCGCTCCCCTCTTTCGTTTCGCGAAAGGTCCAGGAAGAATTAAAAGAATAATTGATGGTTGCCGCGGGCACGATGCTTGCCATCTGGTGGACCCAGGGATGCGCTTGGGGAAATAGATTGTTCAGCACGTAGAAAAGGGAATAACTCAGGCCAAGGGCCGCCAGGGAAACGATATTGAATCTCAGCCCCCGGCCGGAGAGCCCGTCGCCGGTCTTCCGGTCGCCGAAGGTCCAGTAGTTGTTCAGCAGGAAGTTCGACAGAATGGAGAGTTCCGTGGCGATGGGGGAAACCAGGTACTTGGACATTCCAAGGCTCAGCAGAAGTCCGAACGACCCGAGATTCATAATCAGCCCCGAGGCGCCGACGGCCATGAACTTCGCAAAGGTCCTGGAATCCTCCCAGCGAATCTTCACCGCGCTCGAGATGAATTCGATTATGTCCGAAAGCCCGAGCTTTGACTTGCCCCGGACCCTGTCGATGAACTCCACCGGGATTTCCTTGAACTGCGCCCGGTTTTGGAGCGCTTTGTGCAACAACGCGATCTGAAAAGCATACCCGCGCACTCCGAGCCCCTTCAGATCGATTCTCCTGAGCACCGAAGACCGTATGGCGCGAAAACCGGCCGTACAGTCGTGAATCGGGTACAACCCCCCGACATACCTCGCAACGAGGTTGCCGAAACAGGAGATCATCTTCCGCAGGATGCCCCATTCCTCCGGGATTTTTCCACCTTGAACGTAGCGGCTTCCGATGACAAAATCGGCGCCCCGCTCCAGGGCTTCGATCATGGGCACGATATCTTCAGGCTTATGAGAGAAATCCGCATCCATCTCGAAGACCGCATCGGCGCCTAATTCATTAAGGGCGTACTGCATGCCGCGGATATAGGCGGCCCCGAGACCTTGCTTTTCACACGTGAGCAGATGGATCCTGGGATATTTGCTTTGACTCTTTGTGACCTCTCGAGCCGTTCCGTCGGGGGAATTGTCATCTACTACGAGGATGTGCATCTCATGGGAGATATGGGAAAATTGGAGGATTAGTTGATCGATGAGCAGGTTGATGTTTTGCGCTTCGTTGTAGGTCGGAACGATAACAGTAATATTCATCACATTCCCATATCAATAGATTCCTGGAAGTCATGTTCAGATGGAGATGTCAACAATCTGCCAAAAAGCCCTTTTTTTTGAGGGGACCCTCCGGGGCGCATAGAGGATACAGAAACAGGTGTTGCCATGCAAAAGAAAACGCCAATATCTGCATCGATTTCGGCGAGAAATATACAAATAGGTACAAAATCGGGGATTCGAAATGGGGCACATGGTGTAAAGGCTGCCGGTTATCCGGGTATTTATCGGAAACAGAGGGACGGAATACCTCCCGTGCGCATGGTTTTCCCTCCCTTGTTGCACGGAGTAACCTGAGTTTGTCGCAGGCCCGTACTTTTTCGGGAATTATCGGGTGCAGGGAAGGAGGCCGATACGGACGGAGCATCAACGCAAAATCCTTTGCGCTTGCATGGCATGTCCGGATGCGTTATATGCGGGTACAGGTGCCGGGGGGCGCCTGCACCCGAAAAAGAGGACATCACCCCCGTCTTTCGCGATCGCTGAGTTTTCCATAACTCCTCTTGTACGCCTGATTTCGGGTTAGGGCAGATGAAAAGGAGTATCCATGGGAATCTCGGATCGTATCAAGCTGTTCCAGGAATCCAAAATCAGGGCGTCCATCCTGCTCAAAGACCTCCGTTCCCCTGTTCTTGCAAAGAATGCCGAAGCCGCAGCGCGTTTCCGGAAAATTGCGCGGTTTTCCAGCCTGTCGCCGGAGGAGATCATCGCAGCGAAAGATGATGTGCGCCGCAAACATGCGCTCGCCGTAATTGCGGCCGAGAGAGGATTTTCATGCTGGGCGGCGCTCAAGGCCTACTGCAATCCCGAACACCCCGATGCGAAGACGCAATTCGACTCGTCGAAGTTTTTCAGTAAACCCAGGGGGGCCTTTCTGAACCGCTGGTTCGTCGACTACGCGCAGGCCAAAGAGTCACTGGAAAAGGAAGGCGGGTATCTTCTGCCCTACCGGGACCAGTATTTCATTTGTGAGTCCGGTTTTATCGAAGCCCTGGGCCTCGATCCGAACGATCCCGACTGGGAGAGAATCGGGCGGAACGGAATCGAACCCGCCGACCAGGCGGCCTGGGCGCGCATCTCCGCAAGCCTGAAAGAGCGTCTCTAGTGTGCCTGCTTTCGGCCTCGACGCACTGACGGGCGGTCCTGGCAGCGAGTCCGGCATCAGGCCGGACTCGCAAAGGGTTTACAAGGATGCCCGAAATCACAAACGTTAGACAAAACGATGAGAGTGTGTAGAATAAAAGATTATGAAAACAAAACCCGCGACACAGCCGGACGATTATGTGAGCCTTTACCGGAGTGCGTTCAGAGAATTCGGCGTACGAGCGCTCTGGAACGTGCGCGAACTCGAAGACCCCGCCCCGGAAGACGCGCTGGTAATCGCACGATACCTCCGGGTCGAGGGGAATTTGGCGGCTCGCCGCCTGGCCGAACGGATCGAAAGAGCCTGCCATGCCGCTCACTAGCTTTCAGTCTCGGGTCCTGCGCCTTCTGGCACGGCATCGCAATCCGGAAAGCTATGTCGCGGGAAGCACTCCTCTTAACCGCGAGCGACCACGCATATCCGAAGACGTCGATATTTTCCACGATCGTGAAGAACAGGTCGCCCGGGCGGCTGAAGAAGACACGGCAACCTTGCGAGCCGAGGGATTCGATATTGTCTGGATTCGCCGTGAACCTGCGATTCAGATGGCAGAGATACGGTCGGGAAATGAGAGCACCCATTTGGAATGGGTAGCAGACAGCGACTATCGTTTTTTTCCGACGGTAAAAGACGAACTCTTCGGCTATATATTGCACCCCATCGATCTCGCCACGAACAAGGCCCTGGCGGCGGCGGGACGGCAGAAGCCGGGGGACGCGGTCGATCTTCTCACCATTCATAGCCATATTCTGCCCTTAGGCGCGGTCATCTGGGCCGCGGTCGAAAAGGCTCCAGGATACACACCCGAAGGTTTGATCGCCGAAATCAGGCGTATCGCCGTGCGATACAGAGAAGAGGATTTGCGGGCTGTTCCTTCGAATGAGGTGATCGATCCGAAGCTCTTTCACAACCGGCTGCGCGCCATTCTCGATGAGGCCGAGGCTTTTGTGATGCGCATGCCGACCGAGAAGGCGGGTTTGCTGTTCCTCAAAGACGGCAAGGTGGTTCAGCCCGACCCCGACCGCCTGGAAGAGTACGCAACCCATGCCGGGCGCCGGCAAGGGCATTGGCCGACCAGCATGGAAATCACCGCGGCGATGTTTGAACACTACAGGAAGAATCCGCCGATTTTCTAACGGGTTGCTTTTCCCATCTATCCCCCTTTTATCTTTCCCGCATGTACAATCGTTTTTTCCGTTGAGGGAACCACTTTCACGGGCGCCTTCTGTTGACTTGAGAATCGGGGACGGCTACAATAGTTTCCACTATGAACGAATTAGTTGAATCAGACGAACTTTTTTTGTACCAGACCCGGCGCCTGAAGGAACTGATCGAAGAGATCCTCCACTGCTGCCAGTCGCAGACAAGTTTCCTTTCCCGGAAATTCGGGATCCCCCAGGCCGAACTGCGCTGCCTTCTTCTTTTCCGGGACGAAAGGTACCTGACGGTCAAGAGTATCGCCCGGAAGATGGATGTGGCCAAAAGCCGCGTCACGAAGATCGTAAGCGGCCTCGAGGGAAAAAAGCTGGTCGAGAGTTCCGCAGACCCCAACGACGCTCGCATAAGGCTCCTTCGCCTCACGCCCTCGGGGCTGACCAGGTGCGAAGAAATGGGCCGATACATCTGGCGGACTCATGAGAAGCTGTTGACGGAAATAGATCCCGAGCGCCGAAAAGCGCTCATTTCCTCGCTCGATCTGCTCAGGGTGAGCATGGAAGCCGTAAAGAAGGAACTGATGTAGTTCGCTTTTGGCCCAAACTGTTAACATCATTAACCAAAGCTCGCAATCAAAATATAGCACCCGAACACCATGCCAAATAGAAAACCCCTGCGCACTCCGATACCGGGGTGTGCAGGGGATATGACACAACCTGCTTCAATGTGCTCCGATTACCCAAATCGCGGCTGCAAGCCGCTCAGACTGTTGAAAAAGCCCCCAATCCGTCACCCCGACGAACCCCGGATCGGGTCCGGGGCAGGCATCGGGGGCCTAAAGTGTTTGAAAACACTCTTATCTGACTTCAAAGTCAGAGTCTTCGTTCAAACAGGCCGAAGACCAGCGGCAGCGCTGGATTCCGGCTTTTGCCGGAATGACGATCACGATGATTTTAGAGTTTGTCATCAATCTGCGCGGCTGCAAGCCGCTCTAACAAAATACTTAACTCAACACGGGATAAGCGCTAAAACTGCGCCTCCACCGATTCCGTCGAACCCTGCTGAATGGTGATTTTCCCGAATTCCTTCGCGGGGTTGGTTTCGGACTCCACGATCACCAGGTCGTAAATGCCGGGAGTCACCTTGAAAGAGGCCCCGCCCTCTTCTATCCAGGATTCGTTTAGTTTGGTCCTCTCCTCGTCTCCTTCCGCAGTCTTGTACAGCTCGCAGTAGACCCGAAAAGGCTTGCCGTTCTTTACGGACTTGATTTTGATGGTTCCTCCCGAAAATTCGGCAACTTTCTCGACGACCTTGCCTGCCTCGACGGCGGTGCCGGCGAATTCGACAATAGGTTTGTCGCTGTCTTCCGAATTCTGGACCTTTACGTCATACACGCCGGGACGGAGCTTGAAAGACGTGCCTTCGCCTTCGACCCATCCCTCGTCGGCCTTCCTGCTCTCATCGTCCCCGTCTTTCTGGAATATCTCGCAATAGGCGCGGAAAGGCTTCCCGTTCCGCAGCGCTTTGACCTTCAGGGTCCCGCCGGTAAACTCGGCAACCCTTTCGACGATCTTACCCGCCTCCACCGTTATCGCGGAAATCGTGACATGTGGATGGCCGGCGTCATCCGAGTTGATCACCTTGAGGTCATAGACGCCCGGGACCAGCTTGAATGTGCCGCCTTCGGCATCCGCCCAGCCTTCATCCACCTTCGCCTTTTCCTCGTCCTGGTCCGCTCCCGCCTTGTATATCTCGCAATAGGCCCGGAACGGCTTCCCGTTTCTCTGCGCCTTCACTTTCAGAGTCCCGCCGGTAAAATCCGCAGTCTTTTCCACGATCTTCCCGGCCTCGATGGCAATTGCGGCGAAGCTCAGATGCGGCTTTCCGGCGTCTTCATTATTCTGGACGTCCAGATCGTAGGTTCCGGGAAGAAGCTTGAAGCTGGAACCCTCGGCCTCTGCCCAGCCTTCCGCTGCCTTCTGCCTCTCTTCGCTCTCTGCCCCGGGTTTGTAGATTTCGCAGTAGGCGCGGAACGGCTTCCCGTTTCTCAGCGCTTTTACCTTCAGCGTTCCGCCCGAAAAATCCGCCGTCCGCGCAACGACCTTTCCAGCCTCTGTGACTACGCCGGCCAAAACGATCGAGGGATTTCCGGCATCTTCCCCGTTTATGACCTTCACGTCGTAGGCGCCGGGCAGAATTTTGAACACCGTGCCTTCCGGCTCGATCCAGCCTTCGGCCACCTTGGCGGCTTCGCCTTCCTCCTTTTCACCGGACCTTATGATTTCACAATAGGCACGGAACGGTTTGCCGTTTCTCTGAGCGGTCATTTTGAGCGTCCCGCCGGATTCTTCGGTTTTCCGGATGGCCTTCTTCGCCGCCGCGGTCAATTCGCCGGCGTTTTTGGCCGCAAAGTAGGAACCGCCGCCGGCCTCGGCGATGCAGGCAAGCTGCGCTTTTTCCTTCTCGCCGACATCGAAGCCGATGACGTGCATCACGAATTTCAGTCCCGAGGCTTTCAACTCCCGAACGAGCGCACAGGGGTCGCCCTTGCAGGTCTCTTCCCCGTCGCTGACGAGAACGATGGTGGCTTCATTTTCGAGCGTCTTCATCCCCTCAGCCACTTTTTGCACGGAGTAGGTGATGGGGGTCATGCCTTTCGGCTGGATGCCCGCGATTTTGCCCAGCATGGTTTTCCTGTCCAGGGGGCCGAGCGGAACCATTTCTTCGACATCCTGGCAGTCCGACTTCTGCCTGTGGCCATACACCACAAGTCCGACGTTGAGCCCTGCGGGAAGGTCCTTGATCACTCCGGACAGGACTTCCTTTGCCGCATCCATCTTCATCTTTCCCTGGACCTTTGCCCCCATGCTGCCGGAAGCATCGAGAATGAATACGGTGCTCGGAACTTCCGATGCCCGGCATGGCATCCATTCACCCAGGAATGCAATGCTCAGCAGCAAGAGGAAAAAGTGCAGCGGGATGGAGCGAAAAGCGGCATGGCTGTAACGGCATAGGCGCATTGGCAAAAACTCCTTCATTTCGGTCGGGATATTCAAAATTACATGTTGGGATTTCCGGAATGCAATCCGATTTACACTATGTCGTGCGAGCGTATAAATATCAGAATCGAAGATGTATGTCTTCTGCAAGAATGGAACCTTTTCCCTTCTCATTTTTCTTCTTTTTGAGATAAATAGGGGTACCGATTCGCATCGCCTTTTTGTCGATAGACGCACCCGTCAGCTTCGCGAACACCGTGCCGGTTCGGAAAATTGGAAATGAGCACGCTTGTTGCACCATATTCCCGTAATAGTTGAGTTTTTAAAGAAGGCGTCATAACAGTTTCAACAACAAAGGGAGGGGGATTAATGAAGGTTTTCAGGATCGTATTCATCCTGGCTTTTCTGGCCGTCACCGCCGCCGTCACCTACTCCGACCTGGGAGTGATGAGCGTGCAGGTGAAGGAAGCACAACTTCGCGCCACACCGTCTTTCCTTGGGACCATTGTGGGACCGGTCGGCTACGGCGAGCAGGTGGAAGCTCTGCAGCAGCAGGGGGAATGGATGAGCGTCAAGAGCCGGAACGGTCAGGGCTGGTTGCATCAGTCTGCGCTCACCAAGAAGAAGGTTTCTCTGGGAGCCGGCGGGGCAGCGCAGTCGGGAGCCAGCGGCCAGGAAATCGCTCTTGCCGGCAAGGGGTTCAACTCCGACGTGGAAGCGCGTTACAGGTCCACGCATGCCAGGGCGGATTACGCCTCCGTGGACCGCATGGAGGCCATGCGGGTATCCCGTGAGGAGATGATTTCCTTCCTCAAGGACGGGAATGTGAAACCGGAAGGAGGCGCCCAATGAACCTCTTTCGCAGCTGTCGTACGCTGATCGTATTCATGGCCTTTGCCTGCCCCGTGCTCTTCCTGTGCGGATGCGAGACGACGCAGTCAGGGGGCGGGAGCGGAACGAACGTTGCCGCTTCCATCATCGGAGCCGCAGCGGGCAGCGTCATACCCGGACCGGTTCCGGCCGCCGGCATCGCCAAGGCGGCGGTCGCCGTGGGCAAATCCTTCCAGGACATCACCCCCGAGCAGGAATACTATATCGGGCGGGCGGTTGCCGCTAATATCCTGGGCACTTATCCTTCGGCCTCCGACGAACGGGTGAACCTCTACCTGAACCTTCTCGGCCAGACGCTCGCCCAGGCTTCCGACAGGCCCGAGACGTTCGGCGGTTATCATTTCATCATGCTCGATTCCCAGGAGATCAACGCCTTCGCCGCACCGGGGGGACTCATCCTCGTGACGCGCGGCATGATTCGCCTGTGCAAGTCTGAAGACGCGCTTGCAGCCGTGCTCGCGCACGAGATCGCCCACGTTCAGGGCCAGCACGGCCTGAGGGCCATCAAGACGAGCAGGCTCACTTCCGCATTCACTATCCTGGCCACGGAAACAGCCAAAGCCTATAGTCCTGCCCAGATATCCCAGTTGACGGAAGCCTTCGAAGGCTCCATCGGCGACATCACCACGAGCCTCATGAACAACGGGTATTCTCGCGACCTGGAACGCGAGGCGGACAAGGGCGCGGCTGCGATTCTCGTCCGCGTCGGTTACGATCCCAACGCCCTCATTTCCATGCTCTCGGAGATGCAAAAACAGGTAAAACCGGGCGGCCCCGGTTTTGGCAAGACGCATCCGGACCCGAAGGACAGGATAGCCGACTTGAAGTCTGTGGCGGGCGGCAAGCCGTCGCAGGCATCTGCGGCCACGCGCCAGAAACGGTTCGACGCGGCTGTGAGCGGCGTTTAGTCGAGGCATATGAAAAGAAAGCTGGTTGAGGGAATACTCATAGGAGTGGCGGCATCCATTGTCGCCCTCCTGATCTGGAGGACCGAGGTCCTGGAGAGGTGGGAACACGCCACGTGGGCCTGGCGCGTGCATACCTTTGCCCGGCCGAGTCCGGTTACCGACAGGATAAAACTCATTCTCCTCGACCAGGCAAGCCTCGACTGGGGGAGCAAAATCAACGGCCTTTCGTGGCCATGGCCCCGCGAAGTGTACGCCCCCATCCTCGATTTCTGCAAACGGCACGGCGCCCGGGCCGTCATCTTCGACGTGCTCTACACCGAGCCTTCGGTATACGGCGTCTCGGACGACCAGGCGCTGGGGAACGCAATCGAACGCGCTCCGACTTTCATCGGGGCGCTTTGCCTGCACCGCGATGCCGGCAATTCCACCAACCGGCCGGCCGACACGCCCGACCGCATTCAGTTCCGGATCGAAAATATATGGGAATTGGCGGACGGCGTCCCGGATCGCATAACCATGCCCTCGGCAACTTTTCCGATAGAGGAAGTCCGGAAAAGCGCCGGCCTGCTCGCTAATGTCATGGACGAACCGGACCCGGACGGTATCTTTCGGCGTGCAAGCCTGTTCCGCATTTTCGACCACCGCATAATTCCGTCGCCGGGGTTCGCCGCATTCGCGGCCGGCTGCATGCCTTCCGGAAACGGCCTCTGCTCCGGCGTCATGGAAAAGAACGGGCTCAGAATCTGCGGTGCGAACATACCCCTGGATTCGGACGGGAAAATGATCCTGCGATTTCGCGGCCCGACAGGCACGTTCCGGTCGTTCAGCGCCGCCGCCGTGATCGAGTCCGAACTGCTGGCCCAATCCGGCGGGAAAGAAACCGTAGCCGACGCAGATTCGATCCGTGACAGCTACGTCTTTTTCGGCTTCAGCGCTCCAGGCCTCTTCGATCTCCGCCCCACCCCCATCAGCAGCATAAGCCCGGGAGTCGAAATCCACGCCACAATGCTCGACAACCTGCTCTCCGGAGACTTCATCCGGGAGATTCCGGCCCTCGCCGCCGGGGTTTTCGCCGTTTTACTCGCTCTCACCGCAGGTCTTGCCCTCGTTCTTTTCGGCAACCACGCCTGGCACACCGTCATCGCCTTTGCGGTTTTCGTTCCTCTTCCCGCCGCGGCCGGATTTGCCGCCTATCCACTCGGGTTCGCGTGGCCCATAGTCATGCCGGAAATCGCAGTGGTGCTCGCCCTCACCGGAGCAACCATACTCAATTATGCTACTGAAGGCAGGTTAAAGGCCTTCTACAGGGAGGCATTCCGCCACTATCTCAGCCCGGCGGTCATCGAGCAACTCCTCGAGGACCCCTCCCGCCTGAGGCTTGGCGGCGAGCGCCGCATGCTCACCATCTTCTTCTCGGATCTCGAAGGGTTTTCGAGTTTTTCCGAAAGACTCGACCCCGAAAAGCTCACCGCCCTTCTCAACGACTATCTCTCGGACATGACGGACATTATTCTGGAAGAGGGCGGCACCCTCGATAAGTATGAAGGCGATGCCATCATAGCCTTCTGGAACGCCCCGGTCGATCAGCCGGACCATGCCGAAAGAGCCTGCCGCGCCGCCATCCGGTGCCGGAAAAAACTCGAAGAACGCCGGGAAGAGTTTCGCCGAAGGACCGGCGCCGTGCTCCGCATGCGGATCGGCATCAACACGGGTGAGGTGGTGGTGGGGAATATGGGGTCGAAAACGCGCTTCGACTACACGGTGCTCGGGGACGCGGCCAATCTCGCTTCCCGCCTGGAGGGGGCGAACAAGAGGTTCGGAACCTACCTGATGGTCTCGGAAGATACGTGGAAGAAAACGGCAGGGAAATTTTCCGGCCGCCAGCTTGGGCTCATCCGCGTAGTCGGCCGTGCCGAACCGGTTCGCGTCTTCGAGCCAACCGGTCCGGCTATTGAATCAAACGGCTACGCCCTCTTTGAAGAAGGCCTTGCCCTTTGTTACGAAGGTAAATGGCAGGATGCCCTCGCCCGGTTCGAAAAGTCCCCGGACGACCCCGCCGCACGCGTATACGCCGACCGGTGCCGGGGCCTCGTTTCCGTCACAGACGATACCTGGGACGGGGTTTGGAACCTCACGAGCAAGTAGCGCCTCATCATGACAGGGAATCAAACCTGAAACCGTTGCCGTACGGGTCCGATCCGAAACCGTTGTCCATTCTGAAAGATCCCTCCGGGCTCGCTGCAGGTTGACCGAACTGCCCGGGCAGGACGCTCTCCGCCGATCGGATGAACTCCTCACGTATATACAGAGTCCCCCTTTTCCTTCCGAACGCCCTCGCCAGCTTTTTCGACTTTGCCAGGCTGCCCTTGAAGATCGCCAGATCCGCGTGTTTGCGATACCGCTTATGCATTTTGTCGCGGATGATGCCGCAATGCATCCAGTCCCCGAAATCGATGCATGCCTCGTCACCGGGTTTTACTCCTGCTCTCAGAAGGTCCCGCGACACTGCAATGTCTCCGTCCCCGACTTTGTGGTTCCAGGCGCCCCGGAACCCGTTCGGACACTGAGACCTGTCGCCGGGATTGTATGCAGCTACCGATATTTTGGATACTTTTTCCAGCCTGGATGATTCATCGATATTCGACGCCCTCGTGGTTCCGGCCGATTCCGCAGTATCCGGATCAGCTTTTGCCGTTCCCGGCAGATTGAACAGGAATGGGATGAGAAGGAAAGGGAAGAGATGACGTGCTTTAACCATTTATGCCCTCCAATTTGAGATCGGGATGCGCCAGTCCCCCTGGGGTCAGCTCGACAATTCTGCGGCGACCCGCTGGCCGAAAAAAATTATATTCGTCGGGGATTTTGGCTGATATCCCGGTTGCCCTCCGGCCGATTACACCGGAGGTCCAGTCTGACATTCTCGATCAGGATAAGTGGGAGGCTTGGCCCTTCTTGCTTTCCGTTCGGGCCTGACCGGTCGAATTCCTGTCGCATTCAGTCTTTTCGCAGGATGGAATCATTCAGGCTCTCTTGACCTGGTGGATACGGCGGCATCCCGTACAGTAGCATTCAATGACATCGCCTCTCCGCTGGTCCCTGAACGCCCTTATCCGGCTCCCGCAATGACACTTTCCCTCCGCGAACCTTGCTGCAACCGGCTGTTGCCCGGTGACTCTTCTATACATGAGAGTAATCCAGCTCATGATGTTTTCCTTTCTATTCCAGAATGTATCGAATATAGATTTACGTTTTCCTTGAAGCGTAACGCTATATTATAGAAGCTCAAAAATCATAGCCAGATATCAGCATTGTCAAATACTATATTTATTAATAAGTTAGAGCATAATTTATCTGATATGGCGCTAAATGCTCTGATAAAACCATCCGATTCAAAAGGTTGATGTAGCACTATGCGATTGCATTCCAGGAATGCAAATTAGGTGCCATGCGACTTATTGGAGATGCATACATATAGAATCGTTTTTCGTATCGGTATGGAATCTTTAAAATAAATACAAATCGAGTTTTGCAGTTGATAAATATTGTTCAAGCTGATCCCAAGGCATGAATGTAGGGTTATGGCTACACAATTACTGGACATATGGCCGGTTTTTGGCGGGTTTTGGACGGAAACAAAGGAGAGTAAGCATAGTGCGGTAGATGGAGAAAAGTGCGTTAAAAATTGCATCCTTTCAGGAGTATGTCGGCTGCTTATCTTTCAATAACGCTTATTTTTATCGACTTAGATATTTAAAATCATTTATCATATCTTCGATGGCGGGATTTCGCGCCGTCGTCATTGCCAAGGCGGCCGGTGGATTCATGCAGGGACGGTTTCGAAGAACTTCCGGCCTCTTTCCGGGCAAAAGAGAGGCCTCGCTTTCTGCAGGCCGGCTATGCCTCAACCGGCAGGGAGAAACAGAAGGTCATTCCGCATCCGTCATTCTTTTCCGCCCAGAGCCGGCCGCTGTGCGCCTCGATGATATAGCGGCTGATGGGCAGGCCCATGCCGAGCCCTTCGGGCTTGGTAGTAAAAAATGAATTGAAGATACAGCCCATGTTCTCCGCTGCGACCCCGCTTCCGGTATCTACGACTGCAATCCGGACAAAACCGGAACCGATAGTGGTGCAAATGCATACCTTTCTCAAAACGTTTTCAGGAGGTATGGAATCAAGAGCATTGAGAAGGAGATTCAAAAGCACCTGCTGTAACTGGACCTGGTCGCCGAGAATCGTCGGCAGGTCCGGCGTGAGATCTGTTTCCAGGATGATTTTCTTCTGATTGCAATCGCTCGCAACAAGTCTCAAAGTCCCCAGGATCAACGTATTTACGTCCAGCCTGGACCTTTCCGTTTCCTGCCGCTTGAATAGCGAGCGAAGATTTTTGATAACCAGCCCCGCGCGGGCAGCGTCTTCCGCGATATTTTCCAGGGCGCTTCTGATTTCCTCCATGTCCGGAGTTTCGCGATCGAGAAAGCGGAGCCCCGCCCTTGCATTGCTCAGGATGGCCGTCAGGGGTTGAGCCAGTTCATGGGCCACTGAAGAAGCCAGTTCTCCCATCGTGGCCACACGCGCCACGTGAGCCAGTTCCTCCCGGCGGCGCTGAAGAGCTTTTGCAGAAGATGTGCGTTCAACGGAATAGCGGATGGATCGTTCGAGAAGTTCCCTGCTCAGGAGGGTTTTCACCAGGTAGTCCGCGGCCCCGGCGCGCATCGCCTCGAGGTCCACGTGCTCGTCGCCGAACCCGGTCAGCATGATGATCGCCGTATCGCAGCCACGGCCTATGGCCTCTTTCAGGAAGGTCAGACCATCCTGCGAGTCCAGCCTGTAATCAAGAAGGCAGGCATCATAGCTGCCCGTCAGCAAGGCTTCGAGACCGCTCGCATAACCAGCTTTCCAGTCGATCAGGAATTGGGCGTTCCGCACCTCGGAGAGCAGTTCACAAACGAGGAAATAGTCATCCTCGTCGTCATCGATAAGCAATATTCTCAGGGTGTCTCGTTCCATTTCCATTCCGCCTATCATCAAGCTACCTCTCACGTTCGAGAAACCCCACGCTGCAGAGATTCCATTGCATCAGGTGACCCATCATAACATTCAGGTCAAATAATGCAGTAGAATCATCGGAAAGCAAGAGAATTCCCCTGCTCCGCCAACAAAATACCCGGGAGCGCGCATAACGGTCAACTTGAAGGGAACCAGGACGCGAAGAAAAACCGCAGTCATGGCTTCCACATCGGTACTTCGTTTCCCGGCAGCGAGATGAAACTCGCAAAATGCGATACTAGGCGGTGCAATGCCTGGCGGGCCCGCCTTCCCCCCGGCCCGGCCAGCGAACCCGAATTCTTGTGCCGCTGCCCGGAGCGGAATCGATGGACAGCCTCCCCCCGGTCAATTCGGCCCTTTCCCGCATACTCGTGAGGCCAAGGCTTCTGGCCGTGGAGGAACCGATAATTTGCCCCGGGTCCATGCCCACACCGTCATCGGATACAGTCAATTCCAGCCCTCCGCCGTTTTTCCTAAGCGATATATCCACCCACTCCGACTCGCTGTGCTTGGCAATATTGTTTAGGCATTCCTGGGCGATTCTGAAGATGGAGACCTTCAGGGTCTCAGGCACGTCTTCTTCTGCAATGCCGAAATCGATCTCTATATGTCGTTGCGGATAAAGCCTCATGGCCTCCCGCCGAAGCCAGTCGAGAGTCGAGAGCAGCCCCATGCTGTCGAGCATCGAAGGACGAAGGCCCATGTAAATATTGCGAGTTTCCTCGATCGACCGCTGCAGGGTCGGGACGAATTGTTCCAAATGGTCCAGGGCGGCGGTAACGTCCCCTTCGTCCCTGCATTTCAGAACCATTTCCACCCAGAATTTGACTGCGGCCAGCGTCTGACCGATACTGTCATGAAGCTCAGAGGCAAGCCTTTTTCTCTCATCCTCCTGAACCGCTATGAGCTTGGAGGGGATTTTCCTGAGTTCCTCATTCGCCTCGGCCAGAGCGGCCGTCCTTTCCCGTACGCGCATCTCCAGCTCGTCCCGCGAACAGCGGAGTTCCTCCTCCATGAGTTTGCGATCGGTAATATCTATATTAATGCCGGTTCTCTGGATCGGGATGCCGTCTTCTCCCCTCACCACATGTCCGATGCCCAGAATCCAGCGCAGCCCGCGCTCGGGGTGAATGAGGCGAAATTCGCAGCTGAATTCGGATGATCCCTGATCGAGCGCGTTGCGGAAGGCCTGCTCCACTGCATGGAGGTCGTCCGGATAGACCAGGCTTTGCCAGAGTTCTTTTTCCGGAGGTCCCATTGCAGGGTCGACCCCGAAAAGCAGGCAGTTTTCAAGCGACCAGAATATGTCCCCCGTCCTTAAGTCATGCATCCAGGCACCGGCATGGGCGACCCTCAAGGCAAGGCTCAGGCGCTCTTCGCTCCGGCGAAGGGCTTCTTCGACTTCCTTTTGCCCGGTGATGTCGAGATTGATGCCCAACAGGCACAGGGGAACACCGTCCGCCGAATACTCGACCCTGCCGCAGCTCAGCAGCCAGCGCACCCCCTGTTTCGGCTGAACGAGCCGAAACTCCGCGCGGAATTCGGGCATCCGGGCCTCGATCGTATTCCAGGTGGTCTGTTTCACGCGAGCACGATCATCCGGGTGCATACAGCATTCCCAGTCTGCAAAGGAAAGCGGCCCTGGAGGAATACCGTAGAGTTCATAATTCTCGGGCGACCAGACAAGCTGGTCGGTCTGAATGTTCCACTTCCATACCCCGGCCTTGGCAGCCCCCAGGGCCATGCGCAACCTCTCCTCGCTCTCGAGTAGCAGCCTTTCGGTCTTCTTGCGTTCGGTAAAATCGACCGCGACGCTCATACAGCCCCGCACGCACCCGTGCGCATCCAGCAAAGGAACAGAGTTTCCGTAAATCCAGCGCACAGAGCCGTCCTGCCGTACGATTTCGAGTTCGTCCCTGAGGATCGGTTTTCCGGAAGCCGCTGCAAGCCGCATACTCATTTGTTCCGGCGCAATGCGAAGTCCGTTGCGTCGCACCTCGAATGGTTGAAGCGCTTTCGACCAGGTCGAGGATGAAAGATTGGCCTCATCTTCGGAAATCCCGAAGATTTGATGCGCAGCGGGATTGCCGGTGATCGTTTTGCATTCCGGATCGTGAGAAATCCAGACAGGAGAGGGAATCGCCTCCAACAGGGCCTCCAGCTCCGCTCTTCGGGCATGCTCCCGCGCTTCGCTTTCCTGAAGTTCCCGGGTGCGTTCCTCGACCTTCCGCTCGAGGTCTGCGTATGCTTTCTCGAGGGCTTCGGCGGATTTCCTGTTTGAAATGGCATAGCGGATCGATCGCTCGAGGCTTTGGGAATCGATCCTGTCTTTCTGAAGATAGTCGCTCGCCCCCGCATTCATGGCCGCCATGTCGAGGCTGCGATCGTCATAGCCGGTGAGGAATATTATCGGGACCCGGCAGTTGATCCGGGCCGCCTCGCCGAGCAGATCGAGGCCGTCATGTACTCCAAGGCGATAGTCAAGAAGGCAGACGTCATAATCGCATCTTTTCAGCGCTTCAACGCCTGCGTTATGGGATGAAACCCATTCGACAGCATATTTTGGCATATTGAGCAGAGCCAGATAGCCTTTTACGGTCAAATAATCTTCTTCGTCGTCTTCGATGAGAAGTACACGGATTGGGCGATCATCCATACTACCAATACCTTTGTTGAGAAACAGGCGGAACAGACTGTTCGCGACGAATTCGCGCTTTGAAGAGGTTGTGCCTGCATGATAGAAAATCACGCCGGACGAATCTGAATTATGTCTCTCTTCTTTCTCCGCAAACAAAGTGGGTTGGCAGCAGCACTGGAATACAGTGATTGGGTGGGAGAACCGGCAATGATAGCGACCGCATCGCAACCTCTTGTGTTAGTTATACGAAGAGGCGAACCGAAATTCGCTTATTTGTATTTGATACCACTCTTTTTAATTTTGAAAAAGAAAAATCAGGCTGGAATATTCATCGAGACCGGCTCTAGATGTATCGTTTCAAGTTTCGCGGCAGGGTCATTCATCATCAATTCCAAATGACAAATTTGATATCTATGCCGGCATACCTCGTAAAATTCACGACTTAGCTTCCGGCATTCAACATGTTTCCCTGCACCGCACCGGCTCGATGATAAAGGAACAGGCGCCCTATCCAGGAATCGGCGGGCACGATGCATCGTGCCCACCGTTAATTGCCTGCCCCTGCCCGGGGCGCATCCCGGGATTGCCGGAGCAGCTCCTGGATACCCCGTCCCGCGTTATTTCTTTTTGGGAAGGGCATGGAAATAAGCATAGACGGCATAAAGGTCGGCGTTGCTCATTTGCATAAGCGCCTGATGGAACATTGGCGCTACGCCCGTGGGTCCCATTGCTTTGGGACTTTCGGGCGCTGCGGGCACGCACCCGCTCAAGGTGGTTCCGACCACCACCCATGCATCTCCGTTCCACTGCAGGATGTCGCCTGTCCCGGCAGGGATCGAACCGCAGCGCAGAAATCTCTGCTGCTGCAGATACGAACTCCCGGCTGTCGGACTGCAGGCCCCGCCAAGTCCCCAACTGGTCCCATTGTACTGAAGGCAGGCGTTGCCCCTACCCGATGAAAACGTTCCATTGGTGCCGATACAACTGAGATAGCTCATGCCGGTGATGTTCGAACAGGTGGGACCCAATGAGCCGACAACCGCCTTGAGTTCTTCCTTGCTCGACTGAGTTCCGGGGTACGAGCAGAAGTCCACTCCGCGGACAAGAGCGTTGAACACGTCGAAATTGAGCCAACTGGGAACGTTGCCCGGGGTCAGATCGATAGAACAGAGATTGCCGGAACATGCCCCCCCCATGTACCCGCTCAGATTGTACAAAGCCCCGTAAGCCGGGTCATTGACCTGGCTGGTGTGGCAGCCGTAACAGGAGGACTGGGAATTGACGATGTAGCTGCCGTATCCGACCATCTCACGCTGGCTCGGGTCGTAATTGAGGGGTACCGGGCTCATGGAAAGACCCAGGTTGACCATGTCATAGATCGCCCCGATGTCGGGCGGACACTCCCCTTTGGTCTGGTCGCAGGCCCGGGCCTGAAAGGTGGACCAGGCAAGGACCACCGCTAACAAAATTACCAGTGTTCTCAGATACTTAATTCTCATAGCCGATTCCTCCTGTTAAATGAATTGGGTTCAATATGAACCGTCATTTATAGGGAAAACGCGGCTGCACACAATTGGCCGGATACCCCAATTGAGCCGAACGGTCGTAGTAGATTGCCGATTTTCCAAAAGTAAATTGGCTGCACGAGAGTAGCTGACCCCATGACGGGGACAGGTATTGGACGGAGCCGATTTTGCCGGTATGACCCTGAGCGACGAACGCCCGGAATCCTCCGGCCCGCCAGCGCAGGCGGGCAACTGGAGCCCATTCCGAAACGGCGACATAAGTTGACTGGAAAATGTGATTTTAGTCAGGTCTGCCGCCCCCGTAACCATCAGTTCGAAGGGCGCCAGGCAGCGAAGGAGAAACCAGCTATAGGATTTTGAGATTAGTCCGCAATTTTGTGGGAGCGGTCCCGCCCAGGCGCATAGCCGTCAACTTAAGAGGCATAAGCCGCGAAGAAGAACAAACCATAAAGGGGTTAGGGATAGTGCCGGTATTCTGTGGGAGCGGCTTGCAGCCGCGATTATGCGGAGCACATTGAACAGGCTGGTCATGAATTTTTTCTTTTCTCTCGCGAAGCTTGCTATGTTGAGGTAAGGCCGCGAAGGAAAAGATTTTCCTTAGGCAGTGTTGCTGCGGGAGCGCCTTCCAGCCGCGATGCGTTGTCATCGAAGGTGCGCGTTGATTCTTTCCCACGCG
>JAEZXS010000250.1 GCA_023442755.1 Pseudomonadota bacterium
TCGTACCTCCGTGCCGGTTGATAATCCCGAAGGTGGTGGAAAGCCCCAGTCCAAGGCCTTTTCCTTCAATCTTTGTCGTAAAGAAAGGGTCGAAGATATACGGCAGGGATTCTTTCGGAATGCCGCACCCCGCGTCCCGCACTTGAATCCTGACCAGTTTTGCCGAAGGGTCGAAAGCAGTTGTCAGAGTCAGCGTTCCGCCCTCCGGCATCGCGTCGATAGCATTGAAAATCAGGTTTATCATGCATTGTTGAAGTTGATTGAAGTCACCCTGGATCGTCGGAAGGTCTTTGGCAAGGCTCGTGTTCACCCGAATATTCTGAAGCGCCATTTTGTGGCCGCTCAGACTGACGCATCTGCTCAACACTTCGTTCAGATTGACCGGAGTGAATTGGAGCTTCGATTTTCGCGAGAAGGCGAGGAGATTGGATATGATCTTGGAACAGTGCTCGAGTTCGCTTTCCATCAGGGCAAGGTAATTTAGGAACTTCGCCGAAGAGTCCTGAGTAATGTTTCCGCGGGAGAGAATTCTGCTCATAAGGCGTGCATAGTTCAGAATACCTGCAAGAGGGTTGTTGATTTCATGAACGACACTGGCGGCGAGCTTTCCAAGGGAAATCATCTTATCCTGGTGGAGCAGCCGCGCCTGGTCGGCAACTTCCTTGGCAAGCTTTCGAATCTGCCTCTCGTCTCTGCAGAAGCACACGATGCCGATGTCCGCATTATCCTGGATCATCGTGACGGCCGAGAGCTGGACGGGAATTCTCGCTCCGTCCCTGTCGGAGAGCCAGCTTTCGTACAGGAAGAGTTTCCCCTCCCCTCCGAATTCTCTGGATTTGAGCGTCGTGTTGAATTTTTCGGCTTCGCCCGGACTAAATATGTCGTTGATTCCCATCGACAATGCTTCGCTTTTCAGGTAACCGAGCATTTGGCCCATGCTCCTGTTGAAGATGATGATCTTCCCTTCCCTGTCGCAGGCGATAATGCCGTCTATTGAGCTTTCAATGAGCAGTTTCTGAGTATGATAGGTCATGGCCAGTTCTTCGGACGTGGCCATCCAGCGTTCTTCGATGAACGCGGTGTAATCTCTTAATTCCCTGCGGGTATTGCATCTTTCCTGAGCCCTTTTCAGGGCGACCATCAGCGCCTGTTCGCTTATCGGCTTGGTGATGAAGTCGGAGGCATCCAGTTGGAGGGCGCGGATGGCATAGTCTCTTTCAGCAGCGGCGGTGGTAACGATCACCTCTCTATCGGGATCGGCCTCTTTTATCCTTTTCAACACCTCAAGGCCGTCTATCCCCGGCATGCGAATGTTCGTCACAATAAGTTCCGGCGATTCTTTCTCAAAAGATACTATACCGCGTTCGCCGTCCGGAGCCGTAATTACCGTGTAACCCGCTGCTTCCAGCTGAACAGTCAGTGCGTGCAGCACTTCGGGATCATCGTCGATTACCAGGACTTTTCCGCCATTCTTATGTCCGTTCATTCCTCATCCTGCCAACCTTAAAATCGCTTCATGCGAAAACGGAAAAGAGCACCCTATTGCGTGGATGGTGTGAATGGATGATAACCGGCATGCAATGTCGGAAGTCGGTTGGTTGAGCCGGGGTCTCACTGTTTTTCATCGAACCCCGCTCCGGGATTTTCCGTCTTCAGACCATAGCGGGCGATCTTGTGATGCAGGGTGGCCCTGTTTATTTCAAGGAGAACCGACGCCCTGGATATATTCCATCCGCACAGGTCGAGAATCTGTTGTATGTGATTCTTCTCCAGTTCGCGCATGGACAGGCAGGCGATCTTCTCGACCGGAGTCCTGAACAGGAAGGAAAAATCCTCTTTGCCCAGGTACGGATTTCTTGCCAGCACAACTGCCCGCTCGATCGTATTCTCAAGCTCCCGCACGTTTCCAGGCCAGTCGTATGATTGCAGGAGCTGTACGGCCTCTTCGCGGATGCCCCTGACCTGCTTGTTGGTTTCGCGGCAAAACCGTCGCAGAAAATGTTCCGCCAGAAGAGAAATATCCGCCTTCCGGCTTCGCAGCGGGGGGACCTCGATTTCTATGACTTTGAGCCGAAAGTAGAAATCCTGGCGAAATTCCCCTCTTGCGACCTTTTGCCTCAAATCCTGATGCGTTGCGGAAATGAGCCGGAAATCGACACTGATTTCGCGGTTTCCACCGATCCTTTGAAAGCTCTTTTCCTGCAGCACCCGAAGAAAGTCCACCTGCATTTTGAGTGGAATTTCACCTATCTCATCTAGCAGAAGGGTCCCCCCTCCAGCCATCTCGATGCGTCCCTTCTGGGAACGGTTGGCCCCCGTAAACGAACCGGCTTTATGGCCGAAAAGCTCGCTCTCCAGCAACGTCTCCGTGAAAGCGCCGCAATTGATGGGGACAAATGGCCCGTAGCGGCGGTTGCTTCGGGAATGAATGGCTTTGGCCACCAGCTCCTTCCCGGTTCCGGTTTCCCCCGTGATCAGGATGGGGGAATCGACCGGGGCAACCTGGTCTATGAACGAAAACAGCCGTCTCATGCAGGCGGATTTACCGATCAGATCTCTGTAACCGGAATTGCTCTCCACCTGCTTTCGAAGCACAATGTTTTCGTCCACCAGTTTCTTTTGTTTTATGAGTTTGGCCGCCAGAAGTTTCAGCGCTTCCGGTTCGAAAGGCTTCAGGATGAAGTCGTCCGCTCCGCTTTTCATGGCCTCGATTGCGGTCTCGACCGATCCGAAGGCCGTAATCATAACGACCAGTATATGGGGGTGGGACGTCTTGACGTATTTCAGCACCTCCAGACCTCCCAGGTCCGGCATGCGGATATCGAGGAAAACCATGTCATAGTCGTTGCGGCTGATCATCTCCAGGGCCTCATGTCCCCCGGAGGCAGCCTCCACGAAATGGCCCGCCCTTCCAAGCCAGCCGACGAGAGATTCCCGTATGATCAGCTCGTCATCGACAATCAGAATACGAACTTTCTCGGCCAAGACCTCCTCCACAACCGGCAGCGTCTCAGTTCATGGGAAATTTCAGGACGAAGCGTGCGCCTGCCCCTTCTTCGCTATGGACATACACTGAGCCGCCATGCTCTTTTACTATGCCGTATACCACCGAGAGCCCGAGACCGACGCCCTTGTCCCGGCTTTTCGTTGAGAAGAAAGGTTCGAAAATGAGCGGAATCACATCTTTCGGGATGCCTGTTCCGGTGTCGGACACCTCGATGCGAAGCCGGCGGTTCTTCCGGTCACGTCCAGTCCGGACTGCGAGTTTGCCCCCATGAGGCATTGCGTCGATGGCATTGAATATAAGATTGAGCAGACACTGCTGTATCTGGTTTTGGTCGCCCCTCATGGGCGGCAGGTTCGGATCGAGTTCCACGGAAGAAGTAATCCGCTGTGAATCCAGCCGGAACTTGACGAAGTGGACGGCATTCCGGGCCACATCGTTCAGTTGAAAAATATTGCGAACAGCCTTCCCCTGCCGGGCAAACTGCAGCAGGTCCCGGACAATACGACTGCACCGGGCCGATTCCGTGCTGATCAGGTCCAGGTAATGCAAGTGCTTGCTTTTTGCCGCGGAATCGCTTTCTCCGCTTTCCATTTCCTGCTGCATCAGTCGCGCAATCGCATTGATGCCCGCAAGGGGGTTGTTTATCTCGTGAACTGCGCCCGCAGCGAGCTTCCCCAGCGATATCATTTTTTCTTCATGCACCAGCCTGGTGAGGTCCTGCTTGAGCGCAAAGACCTTCTGCTCGACCTTTCTTTCAAGCTCATCGGTAATGTCCCTGAAGCACTCAACGATCAGCTCGATCTGCCCTCTGCCCGACCTTAGCGGAACCGCCGTAATCTCATGATAGCGTCCGGCATGTCCGGGGCCTGCGCCTTCCAGGATCGCGTGGGCAACCTCTCCGGTTTCGAGGCACCTTTTCGCGGGGCAGCTGAACCCCTCCGAACCGCAGTGCTGCTCCAGGCCGAAAGCGGCCTGGTAACAGATTTTGCCGACCACGTCTTCTTTGTCTACCCGCAAAGCTTTCAAAAATGCTTCATTGGCATCCAGCAGCTTCAAATCCGGCTGCATTACGAGGACCCAGTCCCTCAAACCGATAAAAAGGCTGTTCATAATGCCTTCCACCAGGTCCACGTGGCGCTTGGTGAACAGGTATTCTTCGCGCAACTGCAAAATATCGCCAAAAATTCGCGAGATTGTCGATTCAAGCACACGCACCCGCGCCGGCTTGTTTCTCAGAAAGTCGGCAAGCAGCCATTCCTTTCCGGTTAGTTCGATCACGAGGTCCAGGTCTTTCAGGCTATAGAAGTCCTGGTAATCGGCTGTCGTATGAATGTTCTTTTCCCGGGCAAGACGGATGCCCACTGCATCGGGGTTGGGGTCGGCCACTGCCACGATCTCGGCCCGAAGTTTTGGGAAGCGCCTGGCATCGAACATTTCCAGGAAGGTCTTGCACCTTTTCCCGCCCCCTATGATGGCTATTTTCATTTCTCTTTCCATGGCGCGAGTCCAAGTACCCACTGCGCCCGCCACCCGCCGATCAGGCGGAAAATCGGGGAGCAACCGTTCAGACGCTTTCATTCTTTGCATCTGTTGATGTTCCTTGCATTTCGAATGCCAATTGAATCTCTCGCTCCAGGCGGTTCGTTACAGCGAGATCATAAAGGCCGGACGCTTTAAGCCTGTCTTGAAATTCCGGGGTGTTTTGGTCAAGAGTCCCCGGGGATGTAGCAGACCCCCGCCATTCGGCAGGCCCACCTGTAACCGGAGGGAAAAAGTCTTGCGAACCCCTTAAGGCTCAACCGGCAAACCCTGCATGTACTGTGAACCAGAGGACAACTGCCATCCTCGAGGTACCCCTTTCGAATAAAATCGAGGGCCTTCCAATGCAAATCGGTAAGTCCTCCGCGAATTCCGGCCAGGGGCGCAAGAGCGGCAGCAAAATCCGCATCCCATTGCCCGGCATCGACCAGGAAATTGTCCTCATCGATCTCGTAGGTTTTGTTTTGGACTTTCAGTATCGGTGTCATGTCGCCCTCCTGTATTCTATTATTCCTGAGGGTTTCCCGGCGGCGGTATGGATTCCGCCAAGGCCCGGGGAGGTAGTCGTTCACGTCTCGAAGAGGCGCGGGCATGAACGCTGAACGATTCGAACCGGAACTGAGAATTCGGTGCGCGACAGGGAGAGAGGCCGATCGGTCCCGGAAGCATTTCCGGGTGTCACTTCGCGAAAACCTCTTCGAAACCTTTTCGGAGTGAGCGGGTAAGTGCAAGGTTGAGTTCCAGTCCAAGCTCTTTCCCGGCCAGTCCCAAGCCCATGCCTATCAGTTGAGGCAGGTAGAGTACGGAAACGGACAAATCTTTTCGCTTCATACCGGAAAGTTTTTTCTGACTGATCTCCAGGTTCATCTGGCACATGGGACACACGGTCGCAATGCAGTCCGCTCCATGGGCTGCGTCCAGAATTTCCGCCACAAGTTCCAGGGCCAGGTCCTTTTTCGTCGTCATCAGTCCGGCCCCGCAACACTTCGCCCCAACGCTCCAGGCATGGACGTCCGCTCCCAGAGCCCGGATGATAGGCTCCATGGACCGAGGCTGCTCGGGATCGTCAAAGACCCTGTAAGGGCGCAATGCCTGGCATCCATAATATGGGGCAACCCTCAAGCCGGACATGGGTCGTTTCAGCTTCGCGGCAATTCCTTCCGGACCGATATCGTTTGCAAGCACGTCCAGAAGGTGTCTGATCTCGATCCCTCCGGCATAGGAGAGGCCCTCGACATCCAAGGTGCGATTTACGAGGTCGGCTGTCTTCCTGTCCTTGCTCATGACGTCTTCGGCCCTGAGCAGGTTCAGGTAACATGCGCTGCACGGGACAAGAAAGTCCGCCTTCGTCCCGGCCTTTTGGGCCAAAGCGAGATTTCGCGCCGGGAGCGCCAGTGAAAGCAACCGGCTGACGGGCTCGGCGGCGCTCGCGCCGCAGCAGCTCGAATCGTCCAGTTCGAGCAGCTCGCCACCGAGTGCGCTCATAGCCGCCCGGGTGGAGAGGTCGTATTCCCTTGCCGAGCCATCGAGCGAACAGCCCGGATAATAGAAATACTTCATGATTCGGTCTCCAGTTCCTTTGCTCTCCGGTACAATCCATCCAGCTTTCCCGATCCGAAGCCGGGCGCCGACACCGCAAGCTTTCCCTTCATCAGGAGTCTGATGCCGAGCGGCGCAAAGCTCAAAGGAACGACAGGATTTTTGAGGGCCAGGAAGTACCGGGTCATCATCTCGCCCTCCCGCACCCGACCGTACTTCCGGACTGTCGTCAAGAAAGCTCTGTAGAAGAAGGAACTGGTCTTTTTTGTCGTATGCCAGCCCTCCTCAATTGCCGTTCTTTTGAGGGCCGCCATTGAATCCGTGAGCGGAAGCCCCCTCGGACATCGTAGGGTGCACAGATAGCAGCTCGAACAGAGCCAGAAGGTCCTGCTTTCCATAATTTCCCGCCTGGAACCGGACTGCACCAGATTCCAGAGCTGCCTGGGCATAAGGTCCATTTTGCGGGCGCTGCCGCAGGAACCGGAGCAGGTACCGCACTGCATGCAGGCACGCAGTTTACTTCCAATCTCTGCGAGCCGGTCCCGCTGCTCAGCCGGTAAATCCGCGCTCGTTCTCTTTTCATCGGAAACCATTTGCGCCCTCCTTTGAATCTATTCCAAGGCAGCATCCAGCATGGCCATCACCTGCCTGTCTCCAAAACCGCGCACCACCGCAGCGCCGTTGGGGCATATGGCCGCGCACGCGCCGCACCCCTGGCAGGCAAGTTCATCCACCTCGATCTTCTCTTCTTCGTCGTTTCGCATCCGTGCATTATGCGGGCAGGCCGAAACACATCTTTCGCATAACGAACACAAGCTGTGCCTGACCTCGGCGACGATGGTTCCGGCCTGCACTTCTCCCCGGCCTAGAAATCCGAGAGCGCGCTGCGCTGCAGCCTGCGCCATCGCGATGGACTCGGGAATGGACCTGGGTGAATGGGCCGTGCCGCAAAGGAATACGCCCTGCCTCGGGGAATTCACCGGCAGCCATTTATATTCCGCTTCTTTCAGGAACCCGTCTTCGTTCAGCTCCAACCCGAAAACGTCCGCCAATGCCCTCTGGTCGTTAGGGATCATTCCCGTGCTGAGCACCAGCCTGTCGGGCTGGAGCATGATATTTCCACCCAGGATGGGATCGTAGGCCTCCAGGCGAACTCGCCCCTCAACGAGGGAAACCTGGGGTTTTCTTTCGGGGGTATACTGCACGAAAAGCACCCCCGCCTTTCTTGCCCTGGTGTAATAGGTTTCCAGGAAGCCGTAGGTCATCATGTCCCGGTACAACACGTAGACATTGATTTCCGGGTTCTTTTCCTTCAAATCGAGAGCGTTCTTGAGAGCGGAAGTGCAGCAGATACGGCTGCAATAATTTCTGCCTTCCACCCTCGACCCTACACATTGAATCATTGCAACCGATTGCAGACTGGAAGGGTCGAGCTTTCCGCTGCGGATTTGTTCTTCCAACTCCAACTGGGTCAGGACCGAATCGCTCCGCCCGTAACAATACTCCTGCGAACTCGCTTCCCTGCCGCCGGTCGCCAGTATGGCAATCCCATGCTCCAGGGTTGAGGCTCCCCGGTCCGCCTCCTCGATTGTCGTGAAAAACTCGCCCGCCCTGCCCTGAGATTGAATCACCCCGGCATTGGTGTGGACGGTAATTTTGTCGTGACTTTCGACCCGGGCCGTCATGTCCCTCAGAAGTTCCCCGAGCGAGGCGCCATCGATTGTTTTGTGTATTCGAAGAGCAAGTCCTCCAAGGGCGCCGGATTTTTCGACCAGGTCAACCTCGAACCCGTGATCCGCTATGGCCAGAGCGGCAGTCATTCCCGCCACCCCGCCTCCGACCACCAGCGCTCTGGGAATCATCCGCCTTCTCGACGGGATTTTCGGGACAGTCTCTCTCATACTCGCAAGCGACATCCTGAGCCTGACTACGACTTCCCTCATTCTCTGTTCCACCTCCGCCTGCATCAGCGCAAACATGGGGGTGTGGATATCAACGACGTCAATCACTCCGGGACTGAGCCCGATTTCTTTCCCCAGGGCGGCCGGCCTGCTGCCGTAGAGGCACGGCGCGCAGGCCCCGATGACGGCCAGGTTCGCGCCGCTTTCTTTCAAAGCCCGTGACAATGATTCCCACCCAGACCGGGTGCAGACGTGAGAAACCGGAAACACGTCGGCAATCGAATCCCAACCTTTGATGTGCGAGGTTAGTTCCGGCAAATCCAGGGTTTGTTCGAGAAAATCGCCGCACGTGCACAGGACCAGCGCGGCCCGGGGCAGTTCCCTCGAGGTATCGCGGAATTTCGGCCCGGAATCGGGAACGGCGGCAATGCTCCCGCCCTTGGAATGGATGAGACGAGAAGCTTCCAGGGAAGCGGAATCCGCCTGGATTACCGATTCGGATATATCCTTCAGGCCGGAGAAAGAGCCGCCGGAAAAAATGCCGTCCCTGCGGGTCCGGCTGGGGGCAAGGTTCTCCGTCCGGCAAAATCCCCATTCGTTCAGTTCAATTCCGCACTGTTCCGCGAGGGCCGCGGTCCCGGGCTGGGATTTCTGACCGGCTGCGAGCACCACGAGGTCGAAAGCCTGCTCGGATTGCCGGCCTTCCGTATCCGGATAGCCAAGGAGAAGGGAGCCATCCGGGCGGGATGCGACAGAATGGATCCGCGTTCGGACAAATCGGACCCCCGACTCCCGTTCGGCCTTATCCCGGTATCGCTGAAAGTCCTTGCCGTACGTGCGCATGTCCATGTAGAAAATTGTCGTGTCCACCGCTCCGTCCGTGCGGGATTTTGCGAGAAGGGCTTCTTTTATCGAAAACATGCAGCATATCGAGGAACAATAGTCGGCCTGCTTCCGCACGTTCCTGGACCCGACGCACTGAAGCCAGGCTACCTTCTCCACGGGCTTTCCATCACTCGGACGAAGGAGCCTCCCCGCATTCGGGCCGGTTCCGCTGATCAACCGTTCGAACTGGGTGCTGGTGATGACATTGCGGAAGACCCCATAGCCGTATGTGGTTTCGCCGATTGGTTCCGAAATGCCCGAACCTGCCGCCATGATGACCGCGCCGACCTCTATGGTGCGCTTGTCCGGCAGGATGGAGCTTTCATACTGCTTGACTATCCTCGCAATCAGGGCATCGATGTCGAACGGCTTCATCAGGTAATCGATAGCCCCTACCTTCATTGCTTCTATCGCGGTCTCGACGGTTGCGTAGGCGGTCATCATCAGAACGGGCAGGTCTTCCTTCATTTCTTTCGTTATTTTGAGTACCTCGACCCCGTCCATCTCCGGCATTTTTATGTCGAGAAGCATCAGGTTGAAGTCTTTTTCGGGAAGCATGTCGATGGCTTCCGGGCCGGAAGCTGCCACCTCGACGCTGAATCCCTCGACCTCCAGCCATTCCTTGAGAGAATCCCGAACGGCAAGGTTGTCGTCAACGACCAGGATTCGAAAATTGCGCCGTGCTTCGAGCTGCAGGTTGATTGCCCCGGTCGGGCAGACCTTTTCGCATTCGCCGCACCGCGTACACCTCTCCATATCGATGACGAAGCGGTTCGGAATATTATGCGGAACGGGCAGGTAAACTGCTTTGCGCTTCATCAGTCCCGCGTTGAACTCATCGGCAACTTCCACCGCACACACCCGGGAGCACGCGCCGCAGCCGATGCACTTCTCCTGGTCTATGAAGGTGGGAGACGGAAGAAGCGTGGCGGTAAAGCGCCCCGGTTCACCCTCGAGGGCAACCATTTCCGTTGAGAGCAGGATCTCGATGTTTTCGTGAAAGAAGCCCTTTCTCAGGCAGAATTGGGACGCTGAATCCCTCTCGACAGCAGGAAGCATTCTGCACATGCCGCAATGGTCGCTCGGGAATTGAGAATCGAGCTTACTCAAAATTCCGCCCAAGTTGGGCGCTTTGTCGATCAGGAATACATGGTAGTGCATCTCCGCCAGATCGAGTGCCGACCGGATACCGCTGATACCAGCGCCGATAACCAGGGCCGAACCGGTTTTCGTTTCCATGATTGCCTCGTGAAAGAATTAGTCTATTCCGCCGGTTACCTCTGGAAATTCTTTTTCCTTGAAGACGGAGAGCGGCGGCTCGTCATCCAGGCTCATGCCGGCCACGTACTGAAAAGCACGCTGGGTGGAATGCGCGATCGTCCGGAAAAGCTCCATGACGGGCACACCGTTCGGACACGCATTGGAGCACTGACCGCAGCCGATGCATGCGGTGCTCATATGGGCCATGCGGGTCAAGTGGTAAAAGACCGTGTCGGTCGGCAGCTTGAGAAGCCCCTTGCGTTTTGCCCATCGGATATACTGGGCGGGTTCGTGGTCGAAGACGTCTGTTTTGAAGACGCACTCCCGGCAGTAGCACACCGGGCAGGCGACTCTGCAATTGTGGCAGTTGACGCAATTGCCCAGGTAGCTCATCAGCTTTTCCATATCGGACACGACGGCTTGCGTGTTTTCGAACATCCTATCTCGGTGGTCCGTGCGCAATTTGATGAGGTTCGCCACAGCCGCAGGCCTGTCGGGAGGCATTTCCGCTTTCTCCAGGTTCATGGATTGAAGCGCCCTTTTCCCCTTCTCGGAATTGGCAATCAACAGCAGATGTTCGAAAAAATCGAAGCCGAACAACCCGATGGTGATGTCCGCCGCATCGGGCACGGGGTATTCACACGACTTGCATGCGGAGGATATGTCCCGGCCGCCCCACGATTCCTTCCTGCCCTGGCGAATATCTTCCAGGAATCGAAGTGTGGAGTCTCCATTCTCCTCTGCCTGCGCATACGCGGCGTAATCGGTGTTTCCGAATGCACCCGGGCAATCCAGCCCGATCAGCAAAACCTCATCCATCCGGGCCTGTTTGAGTTTGACCAGTTCGAGAAAAGCTCGAATTTCGCAAGAACGCAGCACCGCTGCGGTGATTGCTCCGGAGCTTTTCCTGGTCAGTTTGGAGAGGACCTGGGCCGCATTGAGAGGAAACGCCGGTGCAAGCGGGTCGGCTCCTTCGAGCATTTCGGAATCCGTAGCCAGTGTGGGCATTACGGCCCTTTTCATCGGGAGATGTCCCGAAACGAGCACCGCGCCAACTTCACCGCTTTCGAGGAGCATTTTCAGAAAGCTCCCGATCGCCTTTACCGGATTCCGGTTTTCTACCGTGAATTTTGCCGTCGTATTCATGTGATCTCCAAAGCTGCCGGGTTAGAGCACCATTCGGGAGCGCAGTTCGTTGGGGCCGAGTGCCTTGACTTCAGCCACAAGAGCCCGCATGGTTTCAGCAAAAACGATCCCCTCGCTGGCGCCTATCCAGGTCATTTTCAGCCGCTTCTCATCCAGGCCGAAACGGGGAAGTATCTCCTGCAGAAGCTTTATCCGCCTTCTCGCCTTGAGGTTTCCGTTGATGTAGTGACAGTCGCCGGGATGGCACCCGCTGACAAGAACGGCATCCGCGCCTTCGAGAAGGGCCTTGATGATGTATTTCGGATCGACCATACCAGTGCACATCATTCTGATCATGCGAACGTTGGGCGGCTGCAACAGCCGCGACGTTCCGGCAAGATCGGCAGCCGTGTAAGTACACCAGTTGCACACAAACGCGATAATCGTTGGCTCGTGCTCGGCCATGGCTTTCCTCCCGAACTGCTCTCTAGATGACCTCGTCAAGGATTCCCTCAATTTCGGCAAATATGTTCTTTGGCGTAAAATGCTTCACCCGGGCTGCACCGCTGGGGCAGAAGGCGGCACAGCTGCCGCATCCCTTGCATACGGCATCGTTCACTTCGGATATCCCCAGCCGCTCGTTGAACCGGATTGCCGAATAGGCGCAAAGAGCGATACAGGTCTGGCATCCCGCACAGATTTCGGGATCTATCCAGGAAGTCACTGGGGAGACTTCCACTTTGCCCCGGGCCGCAAGCGCGAGGGCCTGGGCGGCGGCTCCCGAGGCATGAGACACGGTGTCGGGAATGTCTTTCGGACTTTGACAGGTCCCGGCCAGGAATATCCCGTCCGTGGAAGTGGAAACCGGACCCAGCTTGGGGTGCTCTTCCAGGAAGAAACCATCTCCGCCCTGGCTTATTCCAAATTTGCGGGCCACTTCAGGCGCGTCTTTTCGCGCTTCCATCGCGGTGCACAGGATTGCCATATCGACCGTGACCTGTATGGGCCTGCCCAACAGCGTATCCTCGGTGATGACGACCAGTTTCTTTTCACCGGATTCGGCAATCTCCTGGCGAATTTCCGCGGGCTTTCCCCGTACAAACCGGATCCCTTCCTCCTGGAGACGCCTGTAGAATTCCTCATAGCCTTTCCCATAGCAGCGCATGTCTATGTAAAAATTGTAGATCTCCGTATCGTGCCCGACCTTTTCCTTGATCAGATGCCCGTACTTGAGGGCGTACATGCAGCAGACCCGGGAACAATAGGCATGGTGGTTTACATCCCGGCTTCCGACGCAGTGGACTATGGCGATGCCGGCCGGCTTTTTCCCGTTTTTCATCAGGATCTGACCGCCTGTCGGTCCGACGGCATTGTTCAGGCGCTCGAATTCGAGCCCGGTGTACACCTCGTCGAAAGTCCCGTACCCGTAGTTCTTCAGCGGCGTGGGATCGAGGGTATCGAATCCTGTGGCCAGTATGATCGATCCGACATCCAGTTCTATGTCTTCCGGTTTCATGGAATGATCGACCGCGGAGCGTTCGCATACCCGCACGCATTCCATGCATTCGGAGCAGATCCCGCAATTCAGGCACTTCGATGCTTCGGCCGCTGCCGCTTCCTCCGATAATCCGAGGCTGATTTCCGAAAAAGACATTCTCGCTTCCTCAGTGCCGATGCGTTCCACGTCCGCCTTTGGAACAGTTCCGGTCTTTTCCGGAATGGCCCGCCAGTTTTCCCCGGATGTCGTCTCGCTTTCATCGGAAGGCTTCAACGCGGGGCCCTCGCCGGAGAGAAACCGATCGATGGCATCAGCGGCTTTTCGCGCTTCTGCCACGGCCTCGATCACACTCGCCGGACCATGCACTGAATCGCCGGCTGCGAAAACATCCCCGGCTGAAGTCCTCATCGTGGAAACCTCGGCAGTAATCCTGCCCCCCCTGCCGGTCTCTATGCCGCACTCCGAGCAGCACCCCGATTCGATTCGCTGCCCGATGGCCGGAATGATCGCATCGCATTCGATTATGAATTCGGAACCCGGCACCGGAGACGGACGTCTGCGCCCGCTTTCATCGGGAGGGCCGAGTTCCGTCTGGATGCACTCCAGGCCGGATACCCTTCCACCCTGACCCCGGACGGAAACAGGCGCGGTGAGGTATCGAATGCGGATGCCCTCGGCAAGAGCATCATGCACCTCGTCCTCATATGCCGGCATCTCCCGGCGGCTTCTGCGGTAGACGACGGTCACCTCTTCGCTGCCGAGCCGCAAAGCCGTTCTGGCGGCGTCTATGGCGACATTTCCGCCCCCCACGATCACAACCCGCCTGCCGGGTCGCGTCCGGTTCCCCAGGTTTGCTTCCCGCAGAAAGTCGACCGCCTGAACGATCTGCCCGAGACCCGTCTCTCCGGGGATATTCAGCTTAAGAGAGCCATGGGCGCCGATGGCGATGAAAATCGCCTTGAACCCCTGTTGCCGCAAGTCGTCCAGGGTGAAGTCTTTTCCGAAGCGTCTTTCGGTTTGCGCGGCCACCCCCAGGCGGAGGATATTGGCGATTTCACGGTCCAGCACCTCACGAGGAAGTCGATAATCGGGGATTCCGACGCGAAGCATGCCCCCGAGCACGGGAAGAGCTTCGAAGATGGTGACCCCATACCCTTTGAGACGGAGATAGTATGCCGCCGTAAGCCCGGCTGGACCGGAGCCTATTACGGCGATTTTTTCCGGCCGTTCTGAAATCTCCGGCACCGGGAATTCTTCCAGGTTGACCCGGTCGGATGCGAAGCGTTTGAGTTCCCTGATAGATACTGCGCCGTCGACTTCCGTTCTGCGACAGCCCTTCTCGCAAAAGGCCGGGCACACTCTGCCGAGCACGCCGGGCAATGGCAGCCTCTCCATTATCAACTGCACGGCTTCCCGGTACTTTCCCCGGCCGGTCAGCTGAACGTAGCCCTGGACATTTATCCCGGCAGGGCAGTGCGTCCTGCACGGCGCCGGGTCTTTCTTGTCTATGCAGAAAGTGAAAGGGACCGCCTGCGGGAAATACCGGTAAACGGCCTTGCGCTGTCCCAGTTTTTCATCGAATTCGTTCGGAACGGAAACCGGGCAGTTCTCGGCACATATGCCGCAGCCGGTGCAACGATCTTCCCGGACATAACGTGGCTTTTTGCGCACGCTCACTTTATAGTTGCCCACGAAACCGCTCACCCCGGTGACTTCGCTGTAGGAAAGAAGATGGATGTTCGGGCTCTGGCTTATGGCAACCGTTTTCGGCGTGGATATGCAGGCCGCACAGTCCAGGGTTGGAAATGTCTTGTCGAACTGGACCATATGACCGCCTATGGAGGGTTCTTTTTCGACCAGGTGAACCTGGTACCCCGCTTTGGCAATGTCGAGAGAAGCCTGAATGCCGGCGATTCCGCCCCCGACGACCAACACATCGGGATGCACGCCCACCTCTCGGCGCAGAAGACTCTTGTGGAAAGCCACCCTGTTTATCGCGGCGGCGGCGAGGGACTTTGCCTTTCGGGTAGCTTCCTCAGGGTCCTCGGTTATCCACGAGCAATGTTCACGAACGCACGCCATCTGAAAGTAATAGGGGTTCAATCCGGCCCGGCTGCAGGCGGTCTGAAAAGTCTTCTCGTGGAGCCTTGGCGAGCAGGAGGCAACGACCACCCTGTTCAAACCCAGTTCGCGGATGTCTTTCTGGATCATCTCCTGTCCCGGGTCGGAACACATGAATTTGTAGTCCCTGGCGACGACAACATTCCTCAGCCCGCCGGCGAACTGCGCCACTTTTTCTACGGCCACTTTTCCTGCGATGTTGGTCCCGCAATGGCAGATATAAAAACCGATCTTTGCTGGCATCACAAACCTCGATCAGTTGAGAGAATCTTGGCAAAAAAACGGAAAGCACCCTGCTCAATCCGATGATCCTTCCTCTTCCTGCTTCCATGCCTTCTTCAGGGCTCTGTCGAAAGGACACTCGGCACAATCGTACTCACGGTCGCACAGTTTGAAATTCACCACTCCGGCCCTCATCCAGACACACTCTTTCTCACCCGAGGCAATGACATTCGATTCGCCTTTTTCTCTGGGATGATCCTGCATGACTCGTTGCGCCCTCGTAATTCGCCTCGGCTCGAGCGCCGCGCACGGCCGCCCTCTCACCCGAGGTTGTCAGCGGCAACTGCGGTTCGGCGCCTATGACTCCTCTTTCCCGCCTTCCGCCTGCCTTTTTATTTCCTGAAACCGCTGCGTATCGCTGAAGCGACATGCTTTTGCCTTTTTCAGGTCGTCTTCCGTCAGGTGGATCCTCCCGCATGCCGGGCATCTCAGTTCTTTGCCCTCGAGGCTCAGCCTTGCCGCCACCTGGTCAACGGTCATATGCGGGATCTCTCCGCAGACCGTGTCCGCTCGTTCGGCCCGAATGGCCTTCCGGTTTTTCCCGGTTTGTCTCTTAGCCATATCTGCTCCTTTACAACATTGGCAAACAATCCCGATCGACATCAGATATGCCGCCGTCTGTAGATGCTGCGATTTGAGCGGTGGAATGGCTGCACGAAACTGAACAATGTCAATAAGCAGCTTCTTCTGGCTGCAATATCGAGCAAGATGCATGCCGATATTCAGTAGATTAGGGATGTGCAGGCGGTATGCGGGATTTGATTGGTTATAAGCGAAGCATTTAGCTGCAGGTGTTGCTTATTTTTGAACAGTGTTGCTTAAATTTGAACATAGGTTCGATGTGCATACTTGGGTGCTGTTCCTAAATAATAAGAACATGATTCATCATTATATGGACTTATACGTATCTGATAGTCAATTTAGGATTTTTTTGACATATTCCAGAAGCTTTTTGGATTCAGGCGGTCTTTGCAAATGTGCTTTCGGGGCTGGTAGAGTAAAATTACAATAATCACTCATTATCTTCCAATAGTGAGATTGGGTTCTGTGCGAAACAGTGGAAAGAATGAGAATCGGAATATCTCGCAAAATGGGGTCTCTTTTAAATGAAATATACAGACTTTCCCCGCTCTGCGCCGATATCATGATATCCATTATGATCAGTTCGGGCTTTCCGGCACGTGCCGATTCCAGTGCTGTTTGGCTGGTGGTGGCGAAAACCGCGTCGAAACCACTTCCTTCGAGAACAGTTTTGATGAATATACCCATATCCCATTCTTCATCAACAACCAGGATCCTGCGGCGCACGTATTTCTCCATCTTGTTTAAAGTCTTCGATCGGCAAGAGGCTTTTGCGGCCGCTCTTGAAAAAACCGGTGCGGAATGAGTGCACTGAATCGGGACCGGGAGCAAGCGAGAACGAGGTGAGAGAATCGCGGGAAGATTGAATTCGTTATCCAGGTGATTGCCGTACTTGAAGCTATTGGCAAATAACGTGCCGAAACTCATCCTTGAGCATAAACGAGATTCGGTATTGGGGACAAGCCGGCACAGGCGTTTCAGGTCCGGAGAATTCATCGTGTAGCGGCAGTCGACCGCATGCCATGATGGGGGGGGACCAATGGTTTCCTTAACGTTGAAAAAAGTTACAGATTGTTCCCTTAATGACTGTCGTCTTCTATGCTTTTGGCGCTGCCCGCGTCCGAAAAGCAAAATGGCATACAAATTGATATACAATAAGAATCGGGTGCTCCATGCTTAGTGCTTCTTTCCGCAGGGGAAAAGCGAACCGGTCATGAAGCGTTTCCCCAGGCCGCCCCTTTCCGGAAATCCCGCCTTTCGCGAAAGGGGCGGTTTTCACCCCGCCGTTGAACACAACTTGGTAATGCGATTATCGTTCGGAATGCAAAGCGGTGGATCGAGCCTCCGAGTAAAACCGCGATGGCCCGGCCAGCACTTTCCATTCCCCCTCATTCAGGATTCGAATGCAGTCGCTCACGGTCATGCCGCGCTGCTTCTCGGTCGACCCGGCGGTGTCCCGCGGGTTCGATCCCGCCTCGGCCCAAATGAGATTGGCGCCCGCGACGGTCCCCATGACGTTGGGTTCATGCGTGCAGTTGCCCGGAACGTCGTACCCGAGGGCCAGCCGGACTACTCCAAGAAGGTGGGCCATCCGGGCCTCGCTGACTATCCCATGCTGCGCCAGCCTGGTGCCATGAATGGGTATGCGCCGCGCCGCCCCGCTGTATGCCGGTTTTGCTGCGCGCGTGATCAGGGTTTTCTCAACGAGTTCGACGATGGCGTGTTCATTTCCAACCGGTTCCACACAGGTGCCAAGCACAAGCCCGGCCTCCCGGGCATTTTTGAAAGTCTCGAGCCTGCGTTCGGCCGGAATTTTCGTGACAGTGCCCTCCCCCAGTCGCAATGCGTGGTAGATTCCCGCAAAGCCGCAGTCCTTCAGCCTGCGTGCCTGCTGCACATCGAAATCCCCCAAATTGGCAACCATGACGGTTTCTGGCCGAAGGACTTTTCGAATCTCCTGAGAGATTTCAAGGAATTTTTCAAAGGAATAGTCCGCCGTGCACATAATATAAATGGCGTTGGCGCCGTCTTTTTCGAACTGTAGTGCCAGCTCCGCGGCCCTTTCCGCCGAGATTTCGAAGGACCGGTCAAAGACTCCGTTCACTGCTGCGAAAGAGCAGAACTGGCAGTTATTGGGACAAGGAGCGATATTCAGTCCCACTTGGGCATGGACTTCCGCCAGGCCGCTGCTGGCCTTCACACTCTTTTCCCTTGCGGCGGCAACGATCCTCGCGGATTCCCGCGTAAACAGAGGTACTCCGAAAAGGACAGCGATTTCCTCCTCGTTCAATACTGCGCCCTGAAGCGCTTTGTCGATGATTTCTCCGACCATTTCTTTTCTCCGAATTGTTCATCCAGGTAGAATCCGAATGCACGCCAGTGCAACAACTGGTCCGGATTCGTGGTCCGGAGGCACACTATCAGCCGAGGGAGCGGAACTATTTCCCCGCTCTTTTGAAGCAGAGAGCAACGGACTTCTAATCCGAAGGTCCGGGAGACCCGTGCCGGTTCGAGTCCGGCCTTCGGCACCAGCAGGTTGCTGAAATAATCATCTATATACGTGCATCTTTGCCAGGTTTGATGTAGAATCAACCGCTTGAATTTACAAACAAACTCGACAAGGAAGAGGATGAGGAAACCCAATCACCAGCAACCAAAACTCTTTTTTCCTTCTGTCCGGAGAGCTTGATTCCTGTAGACCATCCTTTGTGGGCCATCAAATCAACTGGCTAAGAAAGAGAATAAAGATGAATTCAAAATCCAAGTTTCTCGTATATTTAATAGCACTGTTTTGGTTCATATCTGGAGCACAGCAAGCATTCTGCCAAGCTTCCCAGGAACAACCTGTAGCTGTATCTCTCATTCAACTGATAGCCAATCCAGATGTATACCATGGTAAACGTGTCCGTCTTATCGGCTTTTGCCATTTTGAATTCGAGGGAAATGCTCTGTATCTTCATAAGGAGGATTTTGACAATCATATCCTCCAAAATGCGGTTTGGCTTGATGCTGACATGAATAAATTTGGGAAAACAAACAATATGTATGTTGTAGTGGAGGCTGTTTTTGATGGAAATGCTAAAGGTCATAAGGGTTTATTTTCTGGTATGCTAAGGGATGTGAGAAGGCTGCAACCCTGGAAATAAATAGCTCCATTAATTGCATCCCTCATATGAAAATAGGTCCAATCCTCCACGCCTGACGCTGGGTGTCCCTCTGTTGTCACTCAGTTTACAAGCCCTTACCAGATATAAAAGGCGAAGGGTTCGACTCCCTTCGCCAGCTTCAATGAACTCAGCAGTTTACTCCAGGAGGGCGGAGGTTCGAATCCTCTCGTCCCGGCCGAATAAAGCATAGGCCCCAGAGCAGCTGATTCGTAATCAGCAGGTCGGACCTACGGATTAGTTGCTCTCTTTCTGTTTTTTCGCATTACCCTGAACCGGGGAAATGCGAGCGCATTCCGGATATCTGCTGCGGGCGGGTTCTCTTCTGCTGAAGCCGGCTGAAGGGGAGGAGCATTCCAGGCCGGCTGTCGGATTGGATTTTTCGAAGAGCATGCCGGCGGCAGGCAAAGGCAAGACAGCCGGGCATCCTGTGGCCTGCCCTCCGACGCAGTCATGCCTTTTGACTCTAACTCTTTCGACCCTGCGAAGCGGCTCCTGACGAGCCGCTCAAATCAGTGCCCGGCCCTGTGCTCATATTCGGCCAAAGCCTTCTGCAGCGCCTTGACGGCAAGCTGAATGCAATGGTGCTTTTGTGCCGGAATATTCTCCAGTACACGGAAAACATCGCCGTCGTTCAGCCGAGAGGCTTCATCGACGGTTTTTCCCTTTACCAGATCGGCGGCAGCCATGGCGGCAGCTATGGCTCCCGGACATCCCAGCACCTGGTATTTGACGTCCCGAACGATTCCGTCATCGACCTTGATGCACACGCTCATGGTATCCCCGCACGAACCGGTCATTTCACTCACGTGGTCCGCATCCGGGATCGTTCCCATGTTCGGTTTCTCGATAAAGAGCCGAATGGCCCGCTCGGAGTAACCCGAACTTTCCAGCATCTTTTCGACTTGCGCAACACTGGCCAGGTTTTCAATCGGTTTTTCACTCATGACATTCCACCCTTCAGCAACCGTTCCAACACGAACTCGACGCGGTGCATTCGAACCGAAACCCCGTTTTCAGGAATAGCTATAAGGAATGTGCAAAGGAACGCGCTCGATTCTACAGCCAAACCGATGATTTGTGAACCGCCAACTTCAGGCTTTCCCGCAGCAACTGCCCGGAACGCAGCCCCGGGAGGAAGGAGCGGAACCACAACATCGCGTGTCCCCGGCTCCCGGGAGCCTGCCGTCCCGGTTGGCGCCCGAAAGGCTGGAAGAGGCGGACAACAGTTTTGTCAGGTCGGGACTCCCGCATTTTTGGCAGGATGTCCCCTCCCCTGTTCCGAACACCAGATGCTCGAAAACATTTCCGCAGGACTTACAAAGAAATTCGTATATAGGCATACCGATTTACTCCTCTCCCCATTATTATCTGACAAGAACAGCCCGTAACTTCCGAAGCAAAACCGCTGCATCCCCCGGTCCGGGCCGAGGCGGCAGGGCACAGAGAATGCCGAGCCCTTCGCTTTTCTCGTGAAAGTCGTTCTCGGAGAGCGAACTGACCACCGCCGTATTCACCATGGCATTGACTGAGATCGTCTTTCTGACCAATTCGAGGGAATCCGGTTCCGATGCCCCGGAATCGAAGATGACCAGGTGGGGGCATTTATCCCGAACGAGTCCCAGGACTTCGGCTTCCGTCGTTGCCCGATCGAGCCGGACTTCCGGGTCTGCCGACAGGCTTTCAACAAACAAACGCATACGATCGGGCATGTCGCTGAACAGAACGATATGCAGCATCACTTCTCCATTTACCTGTTTTCCATCGGTAACGCAAAAACGCCCGCCATGACCTCACAAGAGTTGTACCATCTTCCGTTCAGCCATGGGGGCGCAGGAAGGTGACCCGGGAAATCTCCGGGTCACCCTGCAGCCTTTTAAACGCAACCTGTCGGTTTGGGCAAACCGGCTATTTTGCATGCTCCTTTGCCCGGTCCCGATGGGAACAGATCGTAGATATACTTGAGCTTAAATCCGGTGACTTTGGTGAGAATTCGTACCATCGGGGCAATTCCGTGCTTTCTGTAGTAGTCCTGAAGCACGTTGATCACCTTCCAGTGCTCTTCGTTCAGCTCGGAGATCCCTTCGGAGCTTTTCACATACTCGACCCATTCCGGGCTCCACGAATCGAAGCTGGCGATAAATCCATCTTCATCGACTTCAAAGCTCTTGCCCTTGAATTCAACCTGGCCCATGAACTCTCCCTCTCTGTTTGGATTGATCCGTCAAGCCACCTGCTCTGCAGACCACCGGCTATACTACAAACCGGCATGCCCGCTCCCTCCACATGTAAAATCGGCGGTAAATTGCTGCAGACTACCCTTCAGGAAGGCATAAACAGCTTCACCTACCGTCTGCAGCCCCCCGCCGTACATGACTTTAATTCCCATCTGGTTGAAGCCCATAAGCGGCCTCATCCCCATTCCACCCGCAATGAGGACCTCGACCCCGTTTTGAGCCAGGTGATTGACCGGGGCCATGCACCCGCCCTGCTGGTGAGGGACGTTTGGCAGCAGCATGACGTCCTGGACCTGTCCGTCCACCACTTTGACTATAGTGTAGAGATCGCAGTGTCCGAAATGAGCGCCGAGAGGGGAGTCCAGTCCTCCCGGCTGCGACGATGGAACGGCTACGGTAATGCTTTTCATTTTTTCTCCTAATATATACGAGCAATATGATGGCAGGCGTTTCGTACGCCGGCCGACCTGAAAACGATTTTTACCTGCGAACGCGTGCAAGATCGTCAATTCTCATCCAGGCCCGGCGAATTTCGGAGCCGATGTCCGTCTCGGGCAACTCGGTGACGACCATTCCCCGGACCATGGCGCTCGTTACAGC
>JAEZXS010000354.1 GCA_023442755.1 Pseudomonadota bacterium
ATGGAACGGGAAGACAAGGGCTACTGTTCCGTCGAATCCGGCGAAGTATACCCCGGTGCGCGATATCTTTTCCGTCTCGATGACGAAATGGAAAGACCCGATCCGGCATCTTTCTGTCAGCCCGAAGGGGTGCACGCTCCCTCGGAGGTACTCGATCCCGGGTTCGACTGGCACGACGGAGACTGGTCCGGTCCCGACCTGCGGGATTACATCCTCTACGAACTGCACGTGGGTACGTTTACCCCGGAAGGCACGTTCGATGCCGTCATACCCCGACTCCGGGAACTTGCCGAACTCGGGATCACGAGTATCGAGATCATGCCGGTCGCCCAGTTTCCCGGCGAGCGCAACTGGGGATACGACTGCGTCGGCCTGTTCGCAGTTCAAAATTCATATGGAGGACCGGCCGGTCTGAAACGACTGGTGGACGCATGCCATGTGCAAGGGCTCTCCATCACGCTCGACGTCGTCTATAACCACCTGGGACCCGAAGGAAACTACCTGCGCGATTTCGGCCCCTACTTCACGCGAAGATACATAACGCCCTGGGGCGATGCGCTCAACTACGACGACCGCTACAACGGCGGGGTGAGAAACTTCTACATCCAGAACGCGCTCTACTGGTTCAATTATTTTCATGTCGATGCGTTGAGGCTCGATGCAGTTCACGCTATCTACGACCGGAGTGCGATTCCTTTCCTGAGCCGTCTTGCGGATGAAGTCGGGGCCATGGACCGCAGCGGCTTCCTGATTGCGGAAAGCGATCTGAACGACACCAGGTTGATCAGGGGGGAGGACGTCTGGGGCTACGGGCTCGACTCGCAATGGTCCGATGATTTTCATCATTCGCTTCATTCCCTGCTGACGGGAGAGCGGGAAGGGTACTATCTCGATTTTGGCGGGGTCGGGCACCTGGCTAAAGCGATCAAGGAAGGCTATGTGTATTCGGGAGCCTATTCCGAATTCAGAAAAATGTGCCATGGAAACCGATCTTCAGACCTGTCCTCGGAAAAATTCGTCGTTGCGGCACAAAACCACGACCAGGTCGGCAACAGGATGCTGGGCGAGCGCCTCTCAAGCCTCATTTCCTTCGAAGCCCAGAAGCTCATGGCGGCCGTTCTTCTCCTGTCCCCCTTCGTCCCCCTCATCTTCATGGGCCAGGAATATGGCGAAGAAGCTCCGTTTCTCTACTTTGTGAGCCTGACCGACTCCGAACTTGCCGATGCCGTGCGAAAGGGACGGCGGGAGGAATTCAAGGAATTCATCTGGAAAGGAGAACCTCCCGACCCGAACAGTACCGAGACTTTTCTCAAATCCAAACTGGACTGGGATGCGAGAAACCGGGGCAACCACAAGCTGCTTCTGAACTTTTACAGGGAACTGATCCGGATGCGCCGTGAACATTTTCTCAAAACCGACCCTCTCAGACGCGATCTGGAAGTGATTGAATGGAAAGCCGGACGGGGATTGTCGATGAAGCGGGAGTCCGGGGAGGAAACACTGGTGTGTCTTTTCAGTTTCGATCACGACGATCAGGTGCTCTCTCCGGCGGAATGCGGGCTCGATGCCGGTTTTGCCAGGGCGCTCGATTCCGCCGAACAGGTATGGGGAGGGCCCGGTTCTTTTCTGCCGAAATCTGTGGAGCCGGGTGCGTCCCTTAAAATGAATGGGGACAGTGTGGCTGTTTTCCTGAAATGACATATATTTCCTCTGATTGAACGAATTACCCCGGAGCCTTTTCTCCCGCGTATCGAATCCGAACTTTATTCTAAATCCGAGGGATGTCCCCGCATGAGAGTCCCAAATGCCACCTACAGGCTTCAGTTCAACTCGGGCTTTACCTTCAGGGATGCGCTCGAAATCGTCGGCTACCTCGATGAACTCGGCATCTCGGATATCTACGCCTCGCCCATCTTCTGCGCCAGAAGGGGCAGTATCCACGGCTACGACATGGTGGACCCCACCTGCGTCAATCCCGAGATCGGGACAATGGAGGACTTTGCCGAGCTTACTGCGTCCGTGAAGGAACGGCGGATGGGATGGCTCCAGGACATCGTTCCCAACCATATGGCCTATGACGGCCAAAATCCGATGCTCATGGACGTTTTTGAAAACGGGACGTTTTCCCCCTTCTACCGGTTCTTTGACATAGACTGGAACCACGCGTACGAAAGCATGAAAGGCCGCCTGCTGGCGCCCTTTCTCGGAAAGCCGTACGGACAGAGCCTCGAGGCGGGGGAAATCCGCATCATGTACGAAGAAAACGGTTTTACAGCGAATTACTATTCGCTGCGCTATCCGTTGAGGATCGAATCCTATGCCGCAATTCTCACCCCCAACCTTGCCCGCCTGAAAGAAGGTCTTGGTACAGACCATCCCGATTACATCAAGTTCATGGGCATTATCTTCACCCTCAAGGGATTTCCATGCCAGGAGATGGAAGACGAGAGGCCGGACCAGATCCGGTTCATCAAGAGGATGCTTTGGGAAATCTATAACGGCAGCAAACCGGTGAAGGAATTCATCGATTCGAATCTTCGCTTTCTAAACGGGGAAACGTGCTCCAACGATTTCAGCGCGATAGATCAGCTTCTTTACCAGCAGTTCTTCCGGCTCTCGTACTGGAAAGTCGCCAGCGAGGAAATAAACTACAGGCGTTTTTTCAGCATCAATGAATTGATATCCCTGAACATGGGGGACATCGAGGTATTCGAACACTGTCACGAGCTGGTCTTTAAGATGGTGGATGAGGGTGTTTTCACGGGCCTTCGCATAGACCATATCGACGGCCTGGGAAACCCTCTGCTCTATTTGAAACGACTGTCTGAAAAAACGAACGGGATCTATATGACCGTCGAAAAGATACTGGCCATTGACGAAGGGCTTCCTTCGAACTGGCCTGTCCAGGGAACGACGGGATATGATTTCGTAAATCATCTCAATGGCATATTCTGCAAAAAAGAAAACGAAGCGGAGTTCAGCCGGATTTACTCGTCCATTTACGGCGGCGCAGAGCCCGATCGCGAAGTGCTTCTGCACGACAAGAAGGCGATTATCATAGAGCATTTCATGACGGGTGACGTGGACAACCTCGCGCACCTGATGAAGCGGATTTCGAGCAAGGATCGCGGAGGAGGGGATATCACCCTGCACGGCCTCAGGCGCGCCATATTCGAGGTTCTGTCCTTCTTCCCCGTCTACCGGACCTATATCTGCCCGGAATCACTTACAGGGGTGGACAGGAAATATATTACCGAAGCCGTCGAGATGGCGAAGAGGAGAAACCGCGATCTGGTCAACGAGATCGACTACCTGGCCAAGTTCCTGCTGCTCAGGTACGAGGACTACCTGGGGGAGGAGGAAAAGACGGACTGGCTCAGCTTCGTCATGCGATTTCAGCATTTCAGTGGCCCGCTGATGGCGAAGGGCTTCGAGGACACGCTCCTTTACGACTACAACCGGCTGGTGTCCCTGAACGAGGTCGGCGGGGAGCCCTTCCGTTTCGGCATCGCCCTTCCCGAATTTCATGCCTTCAATGAAAAGCGCGCACAGAATTGGCCCTATGATATGAACGCGACCTCCACCCACGACACCAAACGAGACGAGGACGTTCGGGCCAGGATAAACGTGCTTTCGGAGATTCCGGGTGAATGGGAAGAGCGGGTGAGGCTCTGGGGCCGTATGAACCTGAAGCACAAAAACAGGGCGAAGGGGCGGGAGATGCCTGCCCTGAACGACGAATACCTTCTGTATCAAACGCTTGTGGGGGCATACCCGTTCGGTGAATTCGACGCGGGCGATTTCATCCGCCGTATACAGGGATATGTCATCAAGGCCATACGCGAGGCAAAAGTCCACACGGACTGGATCAAGCCGGATTCCGAATACGAACAGGCATTCGAGTCATTCGTCGAACAGGTCCTCGACAGATCGCAGGAGAACGACTTTTTGCGAAATTTTATCCCGTTTCAAAAAAAGGTCGCTCACTTCGGTGTTATAAACTCTCTTGCCCAGGTGCTGCTGAAAACGTCCAGTCCCGGGGTACCGGACTTTTATCAAGGTTCGGAGTTGTGGGAATTCCGCCTGGTCGATCCGGACAATCGCCGGCAGGTCGATTATCGGCGGCGCAAATCCCTGCTGGATTCGATCGCGCGCGAACGGAAAGATCCGGATTTTTTGAAGCTCCTCCTGGCAACCCCGCAAGACGGGCGAATAAAGCTGTTCCTCACCCAACGGTGCCTCATGGCGCGGAAAAATAATCGCAATCTGTTCAAAAACGGAAGCTACATCCCTTTAAGTACGGGAGGAAGGTTTTCGGACCATGTCGTAGCCTTTGCGCGACGAGAGGAATCGGCCTGGTCGATTTCGATCGCGCCGCGGCTCTGTACGGGATTGATCGGAGAAACCGAATATCCATGTGGTGAAAATGTCTGGAGGGACACATACCTGGATCTGCCTGAGGAGGCGCCGCCCGGTTGGGTGGATGCAGTCACCGGCGCGAAGGTTGGCGGGAGCGGGCGATTGTCGGTCGGGGCGGCGCTTTCAGGTTTTCCGGTGGCCCTCCTCATTTCCGGTCAAACAGGAGGTACTTCTTCCTGAACTCTCGTCAAATCATCACTTGAAAAGGGTTCCTTTTGAGGGTATTCATACCGCCATGGCTTCCAGTCTATCACCGACTCCCCAAAACGGGATCGGTACAGGTGGGGATTCTGCCAGGTTCAACAGGGTTTTCAGCTGCATACTTGATCCGATAGAGGGCTCCGGCGCATGCCGAAGGAGTGCTGATAATTATCGGGCTGATGATATAGATCCCGGGGCTATGCCATTGGAGCGAACCAACTCGTTAAAAGGCCGTGTTATTCGAATGCTTGCTCGGACTCATCCTCACTCTAGGTAAGTACGGCTCGGTATCGTGGACCCTCCATGAAGAAAACTATTCCTTCCCCAGAGCTCAGATCGATCAAGCTTCTTCTCATTGAAGACGACGAAGACGATTACATGCTGATCCGCAGTCTTCTTTCGGGGATCACGGCTACAAAGTATCAGATCAGTTGGACTTCCACATACGAGGGAGCGCTGAAAGAGCTACATGAGGGAGACTACGATGTGTGCCTCATGGACTACCGGCTGGGGAGCAGGGATGGCCTGGAAATTCTCCGGAACGTGGCGGGGTACAGGGAAATGCCGCCAATGATCGTGCTTACGGGCTATGGCGACTATGACGTGGACATGGAAGCTATGAGGCACGGGGCGGCGGACTACCTGTTGAAGGACCAGATAAACGAACATCTGCTCGAGCGGTCTATCCGGTATTCGATCGAGAGGAAAAGGACGGAAGACGCTCTGCGCGAGTCCGAAAAACGACTCAAGCATCTTTCGGCCCAGCTCCTGGCATTCCAGGAGAACGAGCGCCGAAAGCTGGCGACCGAGCTACACGATAACATGAGCCAGACACTGATCGCCATCAAGTTCAGTATCGAGAACATCCTGACCAGGGTTAGCCAGGAGAATGCTTTCGACGATCTGAAAGAACTTGTCCCGATGATCCAGGGCGCAATCGAGGGCGTACGCAACATTTACACGCAGCTCAGGCCTTCCGTACTCGATGATTTTGGGGCCATGGCGGCCATAAACTGGTTTTGCCGGGAATTCGAAAACGCCAATCCCAGCATCGCGGTAAGCAAGGAACTGGCAGTTTCCGAAGAGGAAATTCCAGACAGTCTCAAACTCACTATCTTTCGCATCGTTCAGGAATCGATGGACAACATTGCCGCCCACAGTTTTGCCAGTACGGCATCGATTCGGCTCTACAAAAGAGAACATCAGATCGGGCTCCGAATCGAAGATGACGGTGACGGATTCGATGTGGATGCGGTCATGTTCCAGACCCATCCGGGCGGACTCGGCCTGATCAGTATGAAAAGAAGGGCAGAGTTGTCCGGCGGCGTTTTAGACATCCGGTCGGAGAGAGGGAACGGCACCTCCATTCATGTGGTATGGCCCGCCAGGAAATGATTTCCGGAATCTTCCCGACCTCTCTCACCCTTCCTGATCGCCCCTCGCGAGTATTCCTTCCAGCTTGTCCAGCCTTTTTTCAAGCCTGGTTATTGGTTCGGGCTCCAGCTGCTGCCGTGCGCTCGAACTGAAAGCGGGATTGTTCACCCACCAGTCAATACCCATTTCTTTTGCCTTGTCCACCGAGCAGATGACGAGCCTTATCTGCAGGCTCAGTATTTCCACCGCACCCAGGCTGATCTTGATATCTCCGGCTATCACTATTCCCTTGTCCAGGACGCGTTCCAGTATTTCCGCCAGGTTGGTTGTCCCTGCGGAGCGGGTGGCTGTCGCCTGAATCGCCATATTATTCCAGTCTCCTGTCAGAGGAGCTTTCCGAGAGGCCCCAGGTCCAGGTTGAGGTCCTTTTCGTCGAGCCCGAATTCTTTTGCGATATGCCTGATCTCTTCGGTCTGCCTCATCAGAGCGAGCCCGAGTCTTTCGATTTCTTCATCGGTAAGGACCCCTGTTTCCATCCTGCGGATGGCCTGTTTCTCGAGAAGTTCGTGCAGAAGCCTGACAAGCGTCAGGACGAGGCGGGCCAGGCCGTTTTCGATATTCTCCGGTTGGATGTCGATCTTTCCGGCCGACACCGCCAGTTGTTCCGGGGCTGGGATGCGAAAAGCTTCCGGGTCCATGGCACGGGCGAATTCGGAGATATTTTCCGACTGGATTTTAGAAGGTTCCATCTGTCTGCTCTCCTTCCGATGCCATGGTAATCAGTGTGCCCGAAGAGGCTATGACCAGTTGGAGCGCGAGCCGGATCAGTTCGATATCGGCAACGGAAATGGTCACTTCACCCGAGATAACCGCTCCCTTGTTCAATACTCGGTCGAGTACTTCACAAAGACTCACGTTTCTGTTTTCAAGCACCGAAGCTGCTGCCATAGTTCCTTCGATCAGAGCAGAAAGAGGCGTCTTAACTGCTCGAAAATAGGTTATTTCCCAATGCTTTCAATAAGTTAATGCCTTTCAACTCCAATTGTCTGAAAACGATGGCCATATGTTGGCCGGAAAACTCTTTTGTCATTCTGTCGATCACCGCGGCCTCGTTCGTATAAAGCCGCGAACAGAAAGCGCACCCGTCAGGATGCGTGACCATGTTTACGAACAGGGTGGGGACGGCTATATCCAGACGACGGCATGCCGCAAGCAGATCGGCTGTTTCTTCCCTGGCCATTTCGGTGGGAACCGCCACTGCAAATAGACATGACTGCAGGCCGTTCCGCAGAACGGCCCGGAGCTTTTTCAGGCGCTTGGAGAAAGAGACGAGCCATCCGGACATTCGCGGCAGGCGAAACACCTCTTTGTATTTGAGGAAAAGTTCGAAGAAGGCTTTTATCCACTGGTCCGTAAGCTCGGGAAGTTCCAGGAAGCGAAGGAGATGGCCGGTTGGGGCCGCATCGACCACGAGCGTCCCGAACCGCCCCTCTTCCAGGTAGTCCATGATGTCGGTCAGCGCCACGATCTCATCAAGCCCGGGAGGGGATAAATCCATGATGTTTTCCATCACCTCACGGTCGAACGCGAGATCGATGCTGTGGAGAAAAGAATCGAAGAATTCCTCCACTTCGCTCCTGTAGCTTTGTTTCAACGCGGCGAACTCGGCCTCCGGGTTCATTTCCATCGCGAACAGGCCTGGAAGGATGTTGGAAGGCTCCGGGCCGATCTCCCGTTCCAGGCAGTCGGAAACCGAGTGGGCGGGATCGGCCGAAAAGAGCAGCACGTTCTTTCCCGCCCTGCTGCCTGCCAGGCGAATGGCGGTTGCGCAGGCCATGGTCGTTTTCCCGACCCCGCCTTTCCCGCCGAAAAGAATCAGCTTGAGCCCCGGAGACGGAAGGGGCGCAGGGTTTTCCACGAGCGGTCCCCCGCCCTGCAAAACCGTGCCTGTCTTCCGGTGTTTGACTTGCCGGCCGGGATCGAAAGGCGTGACTGTGGTCCAAAAGTCCCTTAACCGGTTTCCCCGAACTTCTTCGGGAAAGAGCGGAACAAGCCATTCGGTTCGCCCGCTGAATTCCGGGGGCAGCTTTTTCAGCTGGTCGAGTTGTTTTTTTCTGGCCGAAAAACAGACGGGACAGACGCCGGGGGCGAATATGCGGTTGACTACGATCTCCCGTGCGGCAATTCCGAGTTCGTCCAGTGCCCCCAGGAACCGAGCGGTTTCGCTTATCGCGAGTTCTTCGGCCGTCATCACCGGAATGAAGCGCGACCGCGAAGGGGACTGCAGCATGCGCTCCAGGGTCCCGGCGGAGTTTTCCAGACCCAGCGTGAAATCATCCAGGTCATCGGGTTCGTATGCTCCGCTGAAGACCTCTTTCATATAGCGGTGTTTGTCCAGGAGGGAGTCGAGGGCGCGGACCCATTCTTCGAAGAAGCGGGGCATCGCAAGGAGCCGGAGGGTGTGGCCCGTAGGAGCCGTATCTACAATAATCCGATCGAATCTTCCTGCCTGGACCCAGCGGGAGATTTCGAGGAAACCGAAAAGCTCGTCCAGTCCAGGCATGGACAGATTCAGGAAACGCGTGATGTCTTCCTTGTCCAGGAGGGTGCCCCGGTCAGCGATTTCCAAAAGTGTGCCCCCGTGTTGGTCCCGGAACCTTTCGAAGGCACGTGAGGCGTCGAACTCGATCACCTCCAGGTTTTCAGGAACCGGCAGGTCGCAAAGAGAATCCCGGATCGAGTGGGCCGGGTCGGTTGAAACGAGAAGATTTTTTTCCGCCGGCGATATTCCTGAAAGGAAGAGTGCGGTTGCCGCGGCACAGGTGGTTTTTCCCGTGCCGCCCTTGCCCGAAAACAGAATAAGCCCGGGTTCGCGGTCGGTCAGGAATGAGGGAAGTTCCACGGTTGGGTCTTTCGGCAGGGAGGATAATGGGCGTCGGAGAAGAAAGGGCACCGGTTTAAACTCCGCCCTTATCCAACTCGTCCAAATCTTCCAGTTTGTCCAGAAGTTGACTTTCTCTTTCGTTGAATTCTTCCTCTGTTATCCTGCCAGTGTCCAGCATCATGTATAATTCGCTCAATTCCGCCGTGATGTGCTGATGCTGTGCCTCGATTTCTTCGAGCGTGGCCGTGTGTATTTCTTTTGTCACCCACAGGATGCCCTTTAAAGGGGCGAGAAGAATATCGTCGATAAGCAACATGGATTATACCCTGACCCGAACGTCCACAAAATTATAGGGCGGAACGGGTCCATTGTATTCAAGAACGAAATTATCGTCGAAAAGCTTGGAGGCTTCCTCGATTGCCGGCTTGATCTTTTCGAACGATTCCACATCGAGAAGGCATGAAAGCCGCATGACCTCTTTCTCGTTCCTCGGTTTATTGCGCTTGATCTCGATGCAGGGGGGCGAAAGCCTCTGTTCCACCTGGGCGGTAAAGTTTTCCCGATCCTCGTTCACGATCTGCTCGAATGCCCGCCCGAGTTCGATCTTCTGCTCGCGGGTCGGTTCGCCGTCCCTGTTGTAAAGTTTATCGCGCTCTTCTTTAAGGTCGGGGTGCTTTTGTACGAAGTACTCGAATACATTGGGCACTTCATATGCTACACGGAGTTCCACGTCCACTTTTCCCGAAACCTTTTCCAGTTGAGACAGGAATGTTTCACGGTATTCAGCGAGCATCTCACGCACTTCCTTTTCGTTTTCCGCAACCGTTCCAAACGCAACCGGCAATACTGCTCCGCCGTTTTCAGTCAACCTCTTCAAGACTTCCTGGTGGGCGGCGAGATGCTTTCTCTCGGGACGCAGCTTGCTGGTCTCCGGTATCTCGCTGACGACGGCGGATACTCCCTTTTCGGCAACGGCGCGGACATCGGAATCGAAGAGCCCGGTCATTTCCAGGCTCTGTTCCTCTGTTTGCGATATTACCGCATAAAGATAAATATGGAGGCTCTCAGAAATGTTTGCCATGAAGACAACCTCTTCCAGTCCTACGGGATGCCCCGATTATGTAGTCACTTTCGCTTTATTGAACGACATAATGCCTCCGTGGAATCCAGCTTAACGGATTTGATTTTGCCATCACTTTCGATCGTACTGACATTTCGGCAAATATTGCATCTAACCTGGCCTTTGAAGTCGGAATACTCCGGACCAGGCTCGAAAAAGTTTCCGCATCTGAAACAGTTTAGTCGCATTCTTTCTCCCTGTCAGGACGCTTCAGAAACGGTAGGCATCGGAGCTGCGGCCAAGGCCGTGAGACCGATTGCATCCGCATACTTGAGATATGTGTCGACCGACGCTACCACCACGCGTGCTTCCACGGTCAGAATCTCGATTCCGATCACGGACACCCGGACCCATGCATCGATCACAATCCCCTTGTCCAAAATAAGATCCACAACATCCGCCAAGGTCCCCCCTCTCGCGTTGCGTACTCTTGCCATCAGAAAAACTCCCTTCCCCGGTAGGATTCGGTCAATTCGTCGCCTTCCGGTTCGAACCGAATGTGCATACCCCGTACGAGCAAAGTAATCATCGACCAAAATGGCATCAATCAAAATAAAGTAGTATAATCAATATGTTATCTTTAATGATGAAACCGATCCCTCTTTAGGAGGGGCGGGAGAAATCGGCGAAGGTGTAAGGGGGCCATGGACCGCTCAGGAGAAACTTCATTCCGGCGGAATCCAGGTTGGAAAACACCTGGCGAAACCGGCCGACCTGGTTCTGCGGTACGAGAAAATAGAAGGAAAGAAGAAGTCTCAAAGGGCTGCTGCCCTCGCCGGGTGAATTTGCAGGCGTATTCTCCCCGTCTTCCGTTTTCATCTGTTCGAAACAGCCTTCGAAAGCTTTTTCGATCATACGCACCAGGTCGAGCTTGCGGTCCGACAGCCTTCGGCTTCCTTCGTACCAGGATTTCCTGGACGCAAGGTACTGCTTCCCGGTCGGGTTTTCGGGGAGCGCCGGGGCATCGGAGGGGCGGTCTTCGGGGCCGGCGGGAGCGAGCACGCGTATCCCCATCTCTGTTTTCCCTTCCAGGCGCCCGATCAGCTTTTGCAGCTCCGTCGCATTCTCTTCCAGAAAGTCCTCCAGCCTGCCCCGGGATTCGAAGTAGTTGCCGAATCGAACCGGGATGAGAGGTGATGCGCTAAACAGGGTTTCGACAACCTTTTCGAAATCCAGCACGTGCTCGATCTCCGGATCGAGGCTGCCCGGAAGTTCCGAAAAAGCTGCCGCAAGTCCTGCCCGGACGGCGTACCGGATCGGGGCGCCTGCAATGCCGTCCATAGCGGGCAACGCAATTCCCCGCGATTGCAGGATGGCATAAACGAGGCAGATCATGTTGCCGCCTCGCTGTCCGCGGCGAGTGAGGGGGCAAAGCTGAAAGGGGGCCATGGCCCGGAGATTCGAAAGAATATTCCCTTGTCCCGGTAAAGGTCGTTTAGGGCCTGTATCGCGGTCTCGAATCGCGGTTCGTCGGGTTTCCGGACGAGAAAGGCCCAGTTGCAGATCATCTCAGCCTCTTCCTCGGTTGCTGCTCCTGGAAGAGGTTGCCTTTCCCGGAAATCGAAACTCATGGGGAGGAGCTTCCGTTTTGCCTCCGACAAGGTCTCTCCAAGGCGTGTTTCGAGCTTTTCGAAGATGGTTGTGCGCAGCCGCTGTTCAAAGAGGTACCGTGCGCCGGGTGAAGCAGGTTTTCCCCGCTTTTCCTCCGCAAGATGCTTCATCAGCACTTCGGCTGCCTTAGTTTTGTCCGCATAGCCCTTTACCGCCCACTCGTTTTTGCCGGCGGCATTCTCGAGAAAGTCCGCGATCGATTCGCGGAACTTCTGCATGACTTTTTGCAGGTTGTTCAAGGTGAGATAAATGGTTCCAAAGCCCACCGGGTAAACGGGGGAATGCATGGCTGCTTCTTCGATAACGCGTTCGTGGAAGACCGCTCGGGGCCCTATCCAATCAAGGTCTTGCAATCGGGATTCGGCTTCGGGCCCGGTGAAATCGTCCAGCGGCACCATGGTGTAGACCGCAGCGATTCCGTCCGCGGCAAGGACCGATAATCCCGATTCCGGGTTCCTGGTATCCTTCTCCAGCACTTCCACATCGGGAAGGAGATTTTCCCTGGCAAAGCAGAATAGATAGACTGCAGTCCGGCCGGTTGCCATTCGGTCTCCTTGTTGAACGGGTCAGGTTTCTCTGGTCTTTTTCATCCATGCAAGGGCATTTTGGATGTCGTCCCGTGTGATGCGCGGATCGATCGGCGCGTTTTCGTCCCGGGAAAGCGCTTCCACGACACGCCGTACGGCCTCCATTGCCGCCAGGTTGCAAACCTGCGCGATATCCGCCCCGCTGAAAGCTGCAGTCTGCGAAGCGAGATCATGGAGGTCCATTTCATCCGTCAGCGGCTTCCCCTTGAGGTGAACTCGGAAGATTTCCGTCCTGCTCTTCTCGTCGGGCAGAGGGATCTCGACTATTTCGTCAAATCGGCCCGGCCTCAGTATCGCCGGGTCGAGCATATCTATCCTGTTCGTGGCCCCGAGCACCAGGACCCCTTTCAGTTCCTCCACGCCGTCCAGTTCGGCGAGAAACTGGCTCAGGACACGCTCGGTCACATTGGAGTCGCCTCTTCCGGCGGAACGGGCGGGAAGCAGGGCGTCAGCCTCGTCGAAGAACACGATGCATGGGGCGGCTTGCTTGGCTTTTCTGAATACGTCGCGCACCCCGCGTTCGGATTCCCCGACGTACATCGACAACAGCGAAGGTCCCTTGACCGAGATGAAATTAACCTTGCTCTCATTGGCTATCGCCTTGGCGAGGAGAGTCTTCCCACATCCGGGAGGTCCCGTGATCATGATGCCGCGGGATGGGGTGACTTTGGCCTTTTCGAAGGCGAGGGGATACTTCAGCGGCCATTCGACCGCTTCCCTGAGCCGCTGTTTGATATCGTCAAGGCCGCCCACATCCTCCCAGCGAACATCGGGAATTTCGACAAACACCTCCCGTATGGCGGATGCTTCGACCTCCCGGAGGGCGGAGATGAAATCATCCATTCTCACCTCGAGTTCCGTGAGTTGTTCGTAGGGGATCCGGGCCAGGGCGAAATCGATCTCGGGTATGATTTTGCGCAGGCAGATCATTGCCGCCTCGCGGCAAAGCGCCTCCAGGTCCGCCCCGACAAAGCCGTGCGTTACTTCCGCCAGCCTGTTGAGATTCACATCGCCCGCGAGCGGCATCCCGCGGCTGTGGATTTCCAGGATCTCCCGGCGTCCGTTCCTGTCTGGTATGGGAATGACGATTTCCCTGTCAAACCGGCCGGGGCGGCGCAATGCCGGGTCGAGAGCGTTGGGGATGTTGGTAGCAGCTATGACGATCACGTTCTGCCTCCGGTTGAGGCCGTCCATGAGCGCCAGCAGTTGCGCCACCACGCGCTTTTCCACATCCCCGACAACCCGTTCGCGCCTCGGCGCTATTGCGTCGATTTCATCCAGAAAGACAATGCTCGGGCCTTTCCGCGTCGCATCGTCGAAGATCTTTCGCAGATGTGCTTCGCTTTCCCCGTAAAACTTGTGGATGATCTCCGGGCCGCTCACGGAGAAGAACTTCGCGCTGGTCTCCTGGGCGATGGTCCTGGCAATGAGGGTCTTTCCGCACCCCGGGGGACCGTGAAGCAGGACCCCCTTGGGGGGATCGATGCCGAGGCGCTCGAAAACCTCCGGGTAGCGAAGAGGGAGTTCAACCATCTCCCGGATGCGCTGCAGTTGCGGCTTAAGGCCGCCGATATCCTCGTAGGAAAGCTTGCGCTGGCCTTCCTCGTCGGCGGTTTTGCCGACGACGAGTTCCGTGGCGGGATTTATCAGCACCGGTCCCCTGGGCAAGGTGTTTTCGACTTTGAAATCCGCCGAACGGCTTCCGAAAAGCGACGCCCGTATCCTGTCGCCTTCCAGGACGGGAAGACCGTCCAGAAGACTGCCGAGGTATTGCATGTCGCGTTCGGCCGGAACCACCGTTGTCGGAGAAAGTACGATCCGCTGTGCGGGCGAAAAACGGACTGCGCTGGCGCGCACGAACTCATCCAGCCCCGCTCCGGCGTTCTCCCTGCTGAGTCCGTCGAGCTGGATCCTGGACTGGCCGCGCATTTCCTTGTAGGCGGGCATTACCCTGCAGACCGTCTTGCGCTTGCCTTCCACTACAACGAGGTCGCCGGGCGAGACTTCGAGCCTTGCCATATCTTCGGGACCCATCCTGGCGAAGGCGCGTCCTACGTCCTTGCTGAGCGCTTCGGTGACCTTGAGTTTGAGTTCCAATAACCCGGAATTCCTTCCTGGAATGATTCACAGGTGAACGGGCGTTCCTGTGAGCATGTGCCCCGGATTCGCCTGCAGCCTGGCTGAAAAAAAGTTATGTATGGTTGGGATTGAAGTCAAAAAGAGGCGGGGAAGGCAGGACTACTTCATGCACTTGATTTCGACTATGCCGTTCTTGCATCCGACTTTAATTCTGTCGCGGGTGCATTCTCCGGGCAGCAGGAGTTCCTTTCTGTATTTACGGTCGCCCCGTTGCGCAGCGAAAGTGAGGATGTCTTCCTTCAGATGCACTTTCACATCATCCGCCTCCACACCGGGCATTTCGGCGAGGACGAGGATGTAGTCTTCTTCTTCGAAAACATCTATGATCGGTTCCCTCACTTCCTGGACCACGGATCGGCCTGTTTCCCTGTCCCTGCGTATGTTGCCGAAGGGCTCGATTCTCGGCCTCTGTCCCCCCAGACCGACTTTTACCGAAAAACCGTAAACACCTTTCAGGTCCTTTCTCTTCCCGCCAGGCTGAAAGCGACCGCTCTTAGACAACTCCTCACTCTTTTCGGCAAGATCTCCCAGCTTTTCGATCAGATCCGCCAGGCCGTTGAACAGGTTGCCCAGAACGCCACCTGGCTTATCCGTGCCAGCTTTCTCTTCTCTTTTCGTCAACGTAGCCGCCCCCGCAAAATATTCTCCGTCCCGGTTCAAGGCCATCCCGAACGGTACTGAACGTATTGAGTTGGAATTTTCGTTATTTACCAAAATTTAATCATGATACGGCCTCACTCAAAGAGCCTGTTCACTGCCCGACCGTTGTCCCTGGCTTTCCTCGATGTGAGTCACGAAATCCGGGGACATTCGGGTTGAAATCGGCAACATCGACCCCGTTGGGAGTGATTCGGGCTCTTACGGCAATAAACGGTTTGAGCGCGTCGATGCAGCTCCGGGAAACGGCTATCTGGCCTCCAGCTTGTCGACCAGCTTCTTCCGGACCAGGTTTTTCAGGATCGAATACCCGAGGCATGGCCTTCTTCAGTTCGGACAGAAGGCGGGCCCCAATGGGCAGGAGCGCCATCGAACCATTGCTGTAAATGGATATACTCCTGCCTACGCTAATAATATCGGAGTCCGGGAAATCATTTGAGCTGTTCGATGTGGTGTGATTATTCATAACCGCATGACCCTTTTGACGTAGCCAAATGTCCGTATTATGCACGTTTTCGGAAATACCTCCGAGAAGCGGATAATAGTAGTATTCGGTTACTATTCCTATCTTCAAACCCATCCTGAAAATCTCCAACTGCTTCTCCGCATCCGGCGATATCCGTGTTTGGTTACCCGGACCAGGTTATTCTTTTTCCAAAGAGCCCCGGGGCAAATCGCCCCCGATTCGGGGGGGATTCCTGTCCGCGGCTCAGACTCATATCGGATGCTCTTTTCAGGTAGGGAGCATCTTTCTTCGAAAGACCTCAAGAGCATGAAAATTTTTCATCGAATAATAGTGGCTTGCCAGGCTCTCCCTGACGGCACTATTTCTGCTTCGGACAGTCTATTTTCTGACCAGTGATAGTTTTCGTTCAGCCGGCGGAAGAATTCTTGGGGGGCAAAGAATACCTGCCTGCAGATGATGATCCTTCAAAAAACAAAACCCGGAAAAATCCCCGAAATCTGCGAGAATCCCCGAAATCTGCGGATATTTCGTCTTTCTAGCACTCCAGGCACGCACCATGGACCGCCCCTCCTCGCCCGTCCGTCGCGGTCTTGAACCTGGCATACGTTTTTTAAAGTGGCCCTTTTTTCCTGAAAGCATCGATCCAGGCCGTAAAACCGGCCCAGTTTTCATCTGAAACAGCCTTAACGGCGGATCTATATAACAGCGCTGGATTCCGGCCTTTGCTGGAATGACGCAAAAGGCTTTCGCACAAGCGCAGGTTCGCAAGAGTCTACGCTTTGACACATCTTGAGCAACCAAGTCACTCCAAGTTGTCGAGTGCTACCTGCCCAAAGCTGCAGCCAAGCGCGGCGGGATGGGTTGCATTTGATGCTCCTGCGGTATGGCAAGCTCATTCAGCTGTTGTTTGAG
>JAEZXS010000363.1 GCA_023442755.1 Pseudomonadota bacterium
GTTCCGGAGCATGGGATCGGTCAAGTTTTCGAAGTTCCTCATCGAAGAGGCGAAAGTAGCCGTTTCCCCGGGCCTGGGATTTGGAGAATACGGCGACGAATATGTCAGGTTTGCCCTCGTCGAAAACGAAATGCGCACCAAACAGGCAATCAGAGGATTGCGGCGCGCCCTGCAGAAATCCATTCGGGTTCCTAAACAGGCAAGTGTTGTTGGCAAATAAGTTTCGCAAAAACCCGTAAATCCACAACTTATATCGGCTCGTTGCCGCTCCCGCGCTCTTTCGGGCGTCGGGAGCGTATGCAATCGGGTTTTATAGAGGAATCCATGCAGAAAATCGGGGTCGGACTCTTTGGCTGGGGCACAGTAGGATGCGGCGTGATTCAGACACTCCGGGAAAATGCGCGCGACATCGAGAGCCGCCTCGGGGTGCCCCTCGAACTTTTGAAGGTTGCAGACCTTGATCACGAACGCAAAAGGCCTGTCGATGTTCCCCGGGAAATGCTCACCACCAGAGCGGAGGACATCCTCGAAAATCCGGATATCCAGATCGTTGTGGAACTCATCGGCGGACTCGGGGCCGCGAAAACCGTCATCACCAGGGCTCTCGAAAACGGAAAGTACGTTGTTACCGCCAACAAGGCCCTGCTCGCCCACGACGGCAACGAGCTTTTCGATCTCGCTTTGCGCCGGGGCCGCGCTATAGGCTTCGAAGCCTCGGTCGCGGGCGGCATCCCTCTCATTAAGTCCATCCGGGAAGGCCTGGCCGGAAACCGGATCAATACCATTTTCGGTATCCTGAACGGGACCGCCAATTACATCCTCACCCGGATGACCGAAGCACACCTTTCGTTCGAACACGCGCTCGAGGAAGCCCAGGCTCTCGGCTACGCGGAAGCCGATCCGACCCTCGATATCGAAGGCATCGATACCGCCCACAAACTCGCGATTGCAAGCGCCCTCTCTTTCGGAACCCCCATTCAGTTCGACAAGGTGTACGTCGAGGGCATCTCCGGCATCAATCCTCTCGATGTCCAGTATGCAGAGGAGTTCGGATACCAGCTGAAGCTCCTCGCGATCGCACGGAACAGCAACGGCCGCATCGAGATGCGGGTGCATCCCACCCTAATCCCCCGCACGCACGTGCTTGCCAGTGTCAAAGGCGCCTACAATGCCGTGCATGTCGAGGGCAACTCGGTCGGCGACATCATGCTCTACGGTATGGGCGCCGGCATGATGCCCACCGGCAGCGCCGTGGTGAGCGACCTGATCGACATCGCCAGGGATATTCTCCTGAAAACGCCGGGAAGAATCCCCTCGCTTGCCTTTCTGCCCGACCGGCTCCAGAACCTGGAGATCAAGCCGATTTCCGACGTATCTACCTGCTACTATTTTCGTTTTTCGGCCCTGGATCGCCCAGGTGTGCTTTCCACGATCTCCGGCATACTCGGCAAGCACAACATCAGTATCGCGGCCGTTATCCAGAAAGGCCGCCACGAAGAGGGCTCCGTACCGCTTGTCATGATCACGCATGAAGCACTCGAGAGCAGCGTCAGAAAAGCGTTGCAGGAAATAGACAACCTGGATGTCGTCGTGGCGCCGACACCGCTTATCCGCATCGAGAATCACCAGGATTGATCCCGGCTCAGGCTCATTGAAATGAATGATAAATATATTATCCTGATCGGCGACGGGATGGGAGACTATCCCCTGGACCGGCTCGCAGGGCGCACCCCGCTGGAAGCCGCCCGAAAACCCAATATCGATAACCTTGCACGAATCGGACTGCAGGGCACCGTGCAAACCGTTCCCTCAGGAATGGAGCCTGGAAGCGACGTGGCCAACATGAGCCTTCTTGGCTACGATCCGGCCGTCTATCATACCGGGCGAGCGCCGCTTGAAGCCGCCAGCATGGGCGTCAGGCTCGCTCCCGACGATCTCGCCTTCCGCTGCAACCTGATTTACCTCGACAGGCAGAGGTCCGATAACGTTTTGATGGGCGATTATTCCGCCGGCCACATCTCGACCGGGGAAGCCAATGTCCTCATCTCCGCCCTGCAGAGCGCCGTTGCCGGTTCTCCGCTCAAACTGTATCCCGGGGTGAGCTATCGTCATCTGCTCGTCTGGAAAGGCGGCCCAGCCGGCCTTTCAACCACCCCGCCGCACGACATTACCGGCCAGCCGATCGCACCTTACTATTTCCTTGCCGGCGAACCGGTGCTCCATTCGTTTGCGGTCAGGGCTGCAAGCATACTCGAAAGCCACCCGATAACCCGCGAGCGTCTGGCAGCCGGCAAGAATCCCGCCAACGCCGTGTGGCTGTGGGGACAGGGCAAAGCCCCTTCCATGCCGAAGATGCACGAGCGGTTCGGCATCTCGGGGGCCATGATCTCCGCCGTCGATCTGCTCAAAGGGATTGGAGTGTATGCCGGCCTTGAAGCCGTAAATGTCCAGGGCGCAACGGGTTATCTGGATACCAATTTCGAGGGGAAGGTGTCGGCGGCCATCGCGGCGCTGGAAAAGGAAGATTTTGTTTTCGTGCACCTGGAGGCGCCCGACGAGGCCTCCCATGAAGGGAGCCTGGAAAAGAAACTCGAAGCCATCGAAAAGTTCGACGAGCTTATCGTCGGGCCGATCGTGGAAAGGGCAAAAAGATTTGAGAATGTTCATCTCCTGATCATGCCCGATCACCTGACTCCGATTTCGCTGCGCACGCACGCATCGGAGCCGGTGCCGTTTCTGCTTGTTGACAGACTCGGCTCCACCAGCGGTTCCGGCTGCCGTGAAGGAGGATATTGCGAGAAAAATGCCCATGCGGCAGGACTGCGCTTCAACTCGGGTCCGGAACTGTTCCAGCGATTCATTGGAAGACTCCCGGCGACGGCAAGCGCGTAGTTTCCTGTCTGTCCATCCTGATTGGCGGATCGGCAAAAAAGGGTATTTGCACAGGACTTCTCCGGTAAATCCGGGGTTACATATTTGATTTTCCCGTTAGGCATGTTACCGTGACATATCACGACAGATAAGTGGACGTTGCCTTTTCTGCACTGCCCTACTGAGGAATTTGAAATGCGAGATGCGAATTCGTCAAACGGGGTATCCTTCATTTTCGAATCATTCCCGGTTTTGTTGATCCAAAAAGCAGTACAAGGAGAGTGAAATTGGCCTTTCAGGCTCAATTCAGAGTGATATACGGCGACACCGACGCCATGGGGTTTGCCTATTACGGCAACTATCTGAAGTGGTTCGAAATCGGCCGGGCGGAATGGTTCCGAAAGAGCGGTACGAGCTACCGGGAACTGGAACAGCGGGGGCTGTACCTGCCGGTGCTCGAGGCGCACTGCTCGTATCTCAAGCCTGCGTTCTACGATGATCTTCTCACCATCAACACTTCGTTCACGTTCGAAGGTCCGGCCAAGCTGAGATTCGAATACGAAATCCTGCGGGATGGAGAGGTCATCACCCGCGGCTACACGCTGCATGCCTGCATGAACACCGATCACAAGGTTCAAAAACCGCCCCCGTATCTTCGAGAACTTCTCGAAAGCGGCCGTGAACGTTGACCAACCCGGTTCCCGGTCCGGGAACCGAATTAGAGGATGAAATGATAATCTTTCCAGCCATCGACTTGAAAGGCGGAATCTGCGTCCGCCTTATGCAGGGTGATCCGGAACGCGCGACGGTTTACGGCAAGGACCCGGTGGAGGTAGCAAAACACTGGGAGTCCCAAGGAGCGGAATGGCTCCATCTTGTAGACCTGGACGGCGCATTCTCGAAGGCCCCGGTCAATCACGGGATCATCTGCCGGATCGCCGAATCCGTTTCCATTCCCGTACAGGTGGGCGGAGGCATCCGTACTCTCGATAACGTGGAGAGCTATTTCGCTGCAGGAATCGCCAGGGTCATTCTTGGTACGGTCGCCCTGAGGCAGCCGGAAATCCTGGAAAAAGCATGCGACCTCCACCCCGGTAAGGTTGCACTGGGGTTGGACGCCCGCGACGGATGTGTGGCTGTCGAAGGGTGGAAGGAGGCCACGCAAACCGATGCCGTTTCGCTGGTCCGGAGGTTCAGCCATCTCAACCTCGCCGGCGTCATCTACACGGACATACACAGGGACGGCATGCAGACCGGCGTAAATATCGAGGCTACCGGCCGGCTGATGGAGGAAACAGGGGTACCCGTGATCGCATCCGGCGGGGTTTCCACCATAGAGGATATCAGGAAGCTCCTCCCTCTCGTCCCGCTCGGACTGCTCGGCGTCATTACGGGAAGGGCGATTTACGAGGGAACGTTGAATCTTCGTGACGCGATAGTATGCGCCCGGCAAAACGACGGTTCGTCACTGTAACCTTTCAGGAAAGAGGTTGGGCATGGAATTGCAGCAGCAAATCGAACAGGCTCTCAAGAGCGCAATGCGGGAGAAGAACGAGACGAAGAGGGACGCTCTGCGGATGCTGCTCACCGCTTTGAAAGTCAAGGAAAAGGAACTCAAGAGGCAGCCGGCGGAAGCCGAAATCCAGCAGACCATCACCAGCCTTATCAAGCAGCGCCGCGATTCGGCGGAACAGTACAGGACGGGTGGACGCGAGGAGCTTGCCGCGAAAGAGGAAGCGGAAATCATCGTTCTTCAGGCATTTCTCCCCAAACAGCTCTCCGCCGGCGAACTGGAGAAACTTGTCGATGAGGCGATTGCCGAAGCCGGAGCTGCGTCCCCCAAAGAGATGGGCAAGGTGATGAAAGTCCTGATGCCCAAAACAGCAGGGCGCGCGGATGGAAAACAGCTCAACGAGATGGTCCGGAAAAAACTCGGCGGCTGAACTGCCCCAGGCTTTTTTCGACCGTTTACCTGAAAAAGATGGAATTCAACCTTGATTTGACCTTCGTCAGGGGCTAAGAATTGGGGGTTTTCCATCTGGCAATGATGTTCATTTTCTCTTGGCTTTTCTCAATGCAGGCTTGTTGACGTGACTGTTTCCGGTATTGCCACTCTGGTAAAACAAGCAGTGGATATAGTGGATGTGATAGGCCGGGTCGTCCCGTTGCGCCGCTCCGGCAACCGCCACGTCGGACTATGTCCATTCCACCAGGAAAAAACTCCCTCCTTCCAGGTGGATGCCGAAAATCAGCTCTATTACTGCTTTGGCTGCGGCACGGGTGGAGACGTCATCAGTTTCGTCACCAAGCATCAGAACCTCAGCTTCACCGATGCCGTAAAGTTTCTTGCCGACAGGTACAATATTCCGCTCCCGCAGAAAGACAGCTATCGTGCGGAAGATTCCGCACTGCAGGCAGACAGAAGGGAGCGCGAGCAGATTCTGGCCGCTCTTCAATGCGCTGCCGATTTTTTCTACCGCGAACTCCATATGAGCCCCGAAGGTAAAATCGCGCGGGACTATATTATCCGGCGTGAATTGCCTCCGGAGGTTGTCGAATCCCAGAGATTAGGTTATGCACCCGCACGATGGGACGGTCTGCTCGAACATCTGAGAAAGAGCGGGATCGATCCGGGATTGGCGTCCAAGGCCGGACTTCTGGGACACAGACCCAACGATCCATCCCGGTTTTACGACCGTTTCCGAAATCGTCTGATTTTCCCCATTGCGGACGAGCACGGCAGGATTGTCGCCTTCGGAGGGCGCATTCTGTCCCAGGACGATCAGAATGAGCCCAAGTACCTGAACAGCCCTGAAACCCCGGTTTATCACAAGGGGAGAATGCTATACCAGTACGGCGCGGCGCGTGAGGCATGCAGGCAGAAAAGACAGGTGCTGCTCGTGGAAGGCTACATGGACCTGCTCGCCTTTCATACCAAGGAATTCTTCAGGGTCGTAGCCACGCTGGGTACCGCACTTACCAGTCAGCAGGTCCGTCTGCTCTCCAGGATCTGCGATGAGGTCGTGCTGGCATACGACGGCGATGCCGCGGGCGAGAGAGCAATGCTGCGAGCCCTACCCCTCTTTTTGCAGGACGAGCTTTCCGTAAGCTGCATCCATTTCCCGATGGATATGGACCCGGATGATTTTCTCAAGAAAAGCGGGATAACGGAACTCGAAAAGCTCGTTGCCCGCCGTGAGGAACTGGGCGCTTACACGGTGAGAAAGGCCCTTTCAAAATGGGATGGAAGCGCTGCAGGCAGAGCCGCGATCTTTACCGAACTGCAAGCCGTTTTCCAGGCCGTACGCCAGCCAGTTCTCAGGATGGAGTACCTGAGGCTGATTGCGGATGGCTTTTCCATTTCCGAGGAGGTGGCCGAGGCCCAGTTACTGCATGACAGGCGCGGGCGGCCCGACAACAAGCCCGCCGCTCGGCAGTTTACTGCGGTGAACTACCCCAGGATGCCGGAAATCGAGTCTCTGGAAGAGAAGATTCTTAGGATAATGATCAAATACCCTGGGTTGACCGAATGTGTACGGGATTCCGGGGCGCTGTACTGTTTTCGCGAATCGAAATTGTCCGCTATAGCGGACGTTCTCTGCCAGGCTGGTTTTTGCGACAGTGAAGATCCCGGTGCGACATCGGTTTATGATTTGCTGCCCGGATCGGATCTGCAGGAACTCTATGCGCGTTATCTGATGGAGCCTTACGAACTGAGCGAGCCGGAAATTCAGCTGCTCGACTGGCTCGAAGCCCTGATGAAAAGACAGGAGACGCAGAAGAAAAAAGAATTGGAGAAGATGCTCCGGGAAGCCGAAAGGAGTGGTGATACAGCCCGGATCAGGACCATTCTGGTAGAAATAAGGGATCTTGCGGCCAAGACCGACGTTAGCGATTTATCTGATAACGTTTAGGAGATAGTGACCAATGACGGAGAAGGATGCCAAGCAAAGGCGCGATCCTGCAGTCAACAAACCGGAAATCGATGATTTGAACCGTCTCATCGCAGCGGGCAAGGAAAAAGGTTACCTGACCCTCGATGAGGTCAACGATGCGTTGCCCGAGGAAATCGTCTCGGCCGACAAGCTTGACGACATGATGATGATTTTCGATGAAATGGACATAGAGATCGTTGATTCCGATCAGCAGGTTCAGGTTGTACGGGGACCGGTATCGGACTCGGAATGCCTCATGGAGGAAGAGGAGGACGAGCTTCAGCTCGAAGCGGATTCCACAAATCGCGTAACCGATCCGGTAAAGATGTATCTGCGGGAAATGGGCCAGGTGTCTTTGCTCACGCGCGATGGAGAAGTAGAGATCGCCAAGCGGATCGAAGCGGGAGAGCGGGAGATTTTCAATGCCATCATGGAATCCTCCATCGGCATCAAAGAAATAATGAGCCTTCGTGACAGGCTCCAGGGAGAGAACTGCCGCCTCAACGATATTCTCCGCGAAGTCGAGGAAGAAATATCCGAAGAGGAGGAAGCGGCGCAGAAGCACCGTGTCATAACCATCCTGGACGAAGTACAGCGCCTGGATGAATTGAACAAGGCCATGCAGACGAAGCTGCTCAGCGAGGATGTCGAATCCGAAATCGAGTTCGAGCTGAAGGGGCAGGTTCAACAGAACAAGGAACAGATCGTTAATCTGCTGAAAGGACTCCAGCTCAGCAGGCGGCATATCGACAGCATTATAGACAAGCTGAACAACCACCTCCTTACCATCGAAAGTTCGGAAAGGATGCTGAAGGAATGCCTGCTTCGGATCGGGTATGAAAAGACCACCCCCAAGACCACCCCCGATTGCCTCGAGGAATCGAAACTTGCCTCTTTGCTCGATGAGTGCGGTCTTCCCAGGGAGGAATTCCAGAAGGTGGTAAGCAGGGCGATCGAATCCCGGGACAGGATCGCCAGGCTCGAGATGGAAGCAAAAATGGATTCCCGCTCCCTTCGGCAGCTCCTCAGCCGGGTAAAGGATGGCGCGCTCAGGGCTAAGCTGGCCAAAAGCGAACTGATAGAGGCCAATCTGCGCCTTGTGGTGAGCATAGCCAAGAAATATACGAACCGCGGCCTCCAGTTCCTGGACCTCATCCAGGAAGGCAATATCGGACTGATGAAGGCCGTCGACAAGTTCGAATACCAGAGGGGGTATAAGTTCAGCACCTACGCCACCTGGTGGATTCGTCAGGCGATCACCCGCGCCATTGCCGATCAGGCCCGCACGATCAGAATTCCCGTCCATATGATCGAAACAATTAACAAGCTCATTCGCACCTCGCGCTACCTCGTTCAGGAACTCGGTCGCGAGCCGGTGCCCGAGGAAATTGCCGAAAAGATGGAATTTCCGGTGGACAAGGTGCGCAAGGTTTTGAAAATCGCCAAGGAACCGATCAGCCTTGAAACACCGATCGGCGAAGAGGAAGACAGCCATCTGGGCGATTTTATCGAGGACAAGAGAGTGGCATCCCCGGTTGATGCCGTTATCAACCTCAATCTCAGCGAGCAGACCCGCAAGGCTCTGGCGACGCTGACTCCAAGAGAGGAAAAAGTCCTGCGCATGCGATTCGGGATAGGCGAAAAAGCCGACCATACCCTGGAGGAAGTCGGGCAGGATTTCACGGTCACCCGAGAGCGCATCCGCCAGATCGAAGCGAAGGCATTGCGCAAACTGCGCCACCCCAGCCGGCGTAAGGAATTGAAGAGTTTTATCGAAACCTAGAGCTTTGATTTAGCTTGACACAGTTTCATAGACGCAATTATACTTTCGAATTGTCTGTTTTTATGGAGGGCCCATAGCTCAGTTTGGTAGAGCATCCGGCTCATAACCGGCAGGTCCCTGGTTCGAGGCCAGGTGGGCCCACGCAATACATATTCTGCAAAAATCGGTACTATGGATCATTCAGCAAATAGAATTCTCCTTTGGAGAATTAGTTCCGCAAAAAGACGGCGGCGCGATTCCGGGTCCCGGCATCGAACTCGACCAGTGTAAGGCAGAGGGGTGTTCCAAACAGGAACACCCCTCGACTTTTAGGAAATTAGGTACAAATGGTTCAGGTAAAGCACATCCTGCAATGGATCGACTCCCTGGCGCCCTTTCGGTTTGCCGAGTCCTGGGATAATTGCGGGCTCCAGGTAGGAGACCCCGGTGCTCCGGTAGACAGAATCCTGGTTGCACTTGACCCGGGTTCCGGGGTGATCGAGGAAGCCGAACGGCTCGGATGCCAGTGCATCGTTACCCACCACCCGCTGCTTTTCCAACCCATCAAAACGATTCGCACCGACTCCTGGCCCGGAAACATCATTGCCCACGCTCTTAACGCCAAAATCAACCTTATAGCCGCCCATACCAACCTCGATGCCGCCCGCGAAGGCACTAACGCTCAACTTATCCAACTCCTTGAATTGACCGGAACGGAAGCCCTCGAACTTCAGACCTCTCCATCCGGCGATGACAGATATGCCGGAATCGGAATGACCGGCGATCTGCCCGCTCCATTGTCCCTGGACTCGCTTGCGGCCCGGTTGCGGAAAGCTCTCCCCGAAACAGGCATCAGGGTTGTCGGCAATCCGGAAAAGATGCTCAGGCGCGCCGCCGTTTGCTCCGGGAGCGGCGCCAGCCTGATCGGACGAGTCCTTTCCGCAGGCGCAGACGTTTTCATAACTGGAGACATCAAGTACCACGATGCTAAGCTGGCCGAGGAAACCGGTCTTGCCCTGATAGATATCGGGCACTTTGCTTCGGAAAAACTCATCCTCGCTCCGCTTGCCGGGCATCTCCGCGCCTGCGCCCACAGCGGAAAGGATGAACTGGAAATATTTGTGGCAAAATCGGAACGTGACCCGTTTCGAACACTATCTGAATAATGTTATTGTGATTTGAACGGCAGTTGCCTGGGATCTTGCGTGTCCCATGCCGCATTCCATTAGGAGGGTACGAATTGCTTGACCAGCTTAAATGCCTCATAGAATATCAGAAGATCGAAGACAAGAAGAACCAGTTGATCCGGGGCTGCGAAAAAACCCCTCAGCGCATCGGGGAGCTTGAACGGGAATTCGAGTCCTTTGAGGGCGAGTATCTCTCGAAAAAGCAGGAACATGACAACGCAAAAAAAATGCACAAGGAACTCGACCAGAGCATAGCGGACCTTCAGGCACGCCATGCCCGGCAGAAAGTCCGCCTCGGTGAAGTCAAGACAAACAAGGAATACCAGGCGGTTCTCAAGGAAATGGAAGAATCGAAAAAGGACATCACCAAAAACGAGGACAGCAACCTCGAATTGATGGGGACCATCGAGACGCTCGGCAAGGAATTGGAGAAGCTCGAAGAGGAACTCGCCGGAAAACGAAAAGCGCTCGATGAGAGCAAGTCGGTTCTCCAGGCTGAGGCAGACCAGTTGAAGGGCCGCCTCGACCGCCTCGAGGTCATCCGCCAGAAGGTCCGGCAAAAAGTTGACCCCGACCTGCTGAAAAAGACCGACTTCCTGCTTCTAAAACAGGCCGGCATCGCCGTATCTTCCGTGGAAAACGGGGTTTGCCAGGTATGCCACATGAACATACCGCCGCAGAAATTCATCGAACTGCAGCGCGATGACGCTATGCTGCAGTGTCCTCACTGCCATCGCTTTCTCTATTGGCCCGGACATGAAGGCTATTGCGTGTCCGAAGAAGAAATCGACAGCATCTAGTGCTGGTTGAAGCGGCCATAAACGGCTCGCGCCGAGAACCGGGGAAGTTGTTTAAATTCTCCTGACTCTATTCGCGGATTTCCGGAAAAGGTAATGCATTTCCCGGCTTGCTCAGGTCAAAAACAGTTGCCTTTCGCTCGCCGGTATAATATGAAGCGTCACACCCAAAGACTTCATAAGTGACGAGGTAAAGAAGCATGGCTGTATATGGTATGAAGGTTTTCGCAGGTAACAGCAATCTGGGGCTGTCTAAGGACATTTGCGAAATCCTGGAAATCCCTCTCGGGAAATCGTTGGTTACGAAGTTCAGCGATGGAGAAATCAGGGTCGAGATCGGCGAAAATGTCAGGGGCGCCGATGTCTTTGTCATCCAGAGCGGAGCGGTGCCGGTAAACGACCACCTGATGGAACTGCTGTTGATGATCGATGCGTTCAAGCGCGCATCCGCCCGCAGGATAACGGCCGTCATGCCCTACTACTGCTATGCGCGCCAGGACAGGAAGAACAAGCCCCGCGTGCCTATCACCGCCCGTCTGGTTGCAGACCTGATTACACGCGTCGGTGCACACCGCATCGTCACTATGGATCTCCACGCAGGGCAGATACAGGGCTTTTTCGACGTCCCGGTCGATAATCTCTATGCTTCCCCTATTCTGCTCCCTTTCATCAAAGAACATTTCCATAATAACATGGTTATCGTATCGCCCGATGCCGGCGGCGTACCACGTGCCCGAGCCTATGCCAAGCTGCTCAAGGCCGGCCTCGCCCTTATCGATAAGCGCCGCTCCGATCCGAACAAGGCGGAGGCGTTGAACATCATCGGCGAAGTGGAAGGCAAAACCGCCATCATTCTCGACGATATGGTGGACACGGCCGGAACGCTTGTCGAAGCTACCAGGAGTCTTCTGGAAAAAGGAGCCAAGGCCGTTCACGCGTGTTTGACTCACGCTATTCTGTCCGGCCCCGCTATCGAGCGAATCGAAAAAAGCGCCCTTCAGAGTCTCGTTGTCACGGACACCCTGCCGCCAAGGCCCGAAATGGCGCAGTGCCAGAAGATTCAAGTGGTATCCTCGGCCAGGCTGTTTGCCGCCGCCGTCCGAAATATTCACAACGAAGACTCCATCAGCACCCTTTTCGAGATTCTGCACTAGCGTTCGCTCAGCCAGGCTGAAGAGTATCGCCGGCCATCCGTCATTTCGGCGCCAACCGGAATCCAGTCTTTCAGCCGCATAAGAATCCGCCGCCTCGGCCCTCCGCCGGGGTGGCGATAATTATGGCCGTACGGAATGGAGCAACCTCGATTCATCTACGATCTGGATGACCGGCCTCCCCTGAGGCATGCCGCCATTTATGCGCTGCAATGGGCTGTCATCCTCTTCCCCACCCTCATTACCGCCGCCGCGCTCATGGCAGGGGTACTTCACCTGAGCCCCGCCCAGGAAGTCAGGTTTCTTCAGCTGACCCTGCTCACCTCCGGCATCTTTACAAGCGTGCAATGCCTTTGGGGACACAGGTATCCCATCCTGGAAGGCCCTTCCACGGCCCTTCTGCTCACGTTTCTAGTGCTCGCACCTTATGGAATACCGGCCATTCAGGGAGGAACGCTCATCGGCGGCCTGCTCCTCACCATCGCAGTCATCCTGGTAAAGCCGAAGCGAATCATATATATCATGACCCCGAACGTCGTAGGGGTCATACTGATGCTGATTGCACTGACTCTTCTGCCTTTCCTCAGCCGCCTTCTGACCGGAGCTGATACCGCCGGCGGGGCGGAAGTGTCGAAATTCCTGTTCAGCATCGCGGTCGTACTCGTTATTGCCGCGATGGCATACAGACTAGAAGGCTTTCTCAAGTCGGTGTCCCTTCTTCTCGGCATGATCGTTGGAACGGTGTGCTTTTTCATCATCGAAATCCCTTCCCTCAAGCACCTGCTTTCCGCATCGTGGCTTTCCTTTCCCCAGCCCCTGGTCCCCTCCCGGCCTGAGTTCACCGTCCCGGCCGTAATCGCCTTTGCCGTCTCCTACGTCGCCGTGGTGATAAACAGCATCGGCAGCATCCAGGGGATAGCCAACATCACCAGCCGCGACCGGTTGCAGCAGGCGATACCGCGCGGGCTTTTTATCAATGGGATCGGCGGGGTCGTCTGCGGACTGATGGGTGTCATCGGAACGGTCAGCTACAGCATAAGTCCGGGAGTCGTCCTGTCCAACCGTGTGGCAAGCAGGTACGCCGCCGCATATTGTGGCGTACTCCTGTTGCTTTCCGCCCTGGTGCCCAAGCTCGCAGCTCTTCTCTCCCTTGTTCCGCCCCCCGTGGTCGGAGCTGCTCTCTGCGCGGCAATGGGGGTCCAGATAGGGGCGGCTTTGGCTATTATCGCGGAAAAGGGCATCCAACGGCGCGATTATGCCGTTGTAGGCCTGCCGGTTCTCATGGGTACGCTGACGGGATTCCTGCCACAGGGGCTTATCGAGGCCGTACCACAGGTACTCAGGGTATTCATTGGAAACGGGCTCATTTTTGGGATTCTGCTCGTGCTGATACTCGAACATATCATCATGCGCGAAAAACGCGGCATGGAGTCGCCGGAAGGAGACAGGCATTGAGCGGCGAAAACAGGGTGGCTTGCCCGAAATGCGGAACAACGGTCACGGTCTACCGCAACCCCTTTCTTACGGTGGACATCATCATCGAAACCGAAGGCGGGATTATCCTGATCGAGCGAAGAAACCCTCCTTACGGTTGGGCGCTGCCGGGCGGCTTCGTCGATTACGGCGAGAGCCTGGAATCGGCCGCCATCAGGGAAGCCAGGGAGGAAACCGGGATGGAACTCGAAAAGATCCGGCAGTTCCATGCCTACTCCGACCCGGGGCGCGACCCGAGGCACCACACGGCAACGGTCGTATTCATCGGCCAGGGCAAGGGCATCCCCAAAGCGGCCGACGATGCAAAGAATCTCGGCGTATTTCCGCTGGATGCCCTTCCGAAAAATCTGGCCTTCGATCATGGCCGCATCCTGGCCGACTATTCTGAATCCCTGAAGATTGGGCTATAATGATTATTCCGGTCATATGAACCGGATTGACAATAAACCACGTAATGCGAATCCGATGAGAGAGAATACCGCCGTGCAGGAGCCTGACAGTCCCACGTCCTCGCCCGTAACGCCCACCGAGGTGGGCATATACGACAGGAGCGGAATCAGGCTCGAACAGACGCAATGGGTCATCACCGAAAAACCGGTGACGCTCTACATAAACGGACGCGAGGTTGTGACGCTCCTGTGCGCGGGCAACCATCTCGACGAGCTTGCCGCCGGATTTTTCTATTCCGAGGGGTTCATTTCTTCTCCCGAGCAGATTGAGGGCATCGAAGTGGATGAGGCCGCGGGGAAGATCGACATCAGGACTGCCGCTAAGGCGCCCCTTTCGGAAAAGCTTTTCCAGAAGCGCACGGTCACGTCGGGATGTGGAAAGGGTTCCCTTTTCTACTATGCTCTGGACGCCTTGCTTAGCAAGCCCGTCGTGAGCGATCTTCATATCAGCCCGTCGCAAATCCTGGACAGGGTCGAGGACCTGAACAGGCTCAGCGAAGTTTACCGGCGCACGCACGGCGTGCACAATACGGCGCTGGCGGTCCCGGACAGACTGGTTCTTTTCCGCGAGGACATCGGCCGGCACAATGCCGTCGACATGATCGTAGGACATGCTTTCCTGAACAGGATGCCTCTTACGGACAAGTTTCTGATAACGACCGGGCGCTTGACCTCGGAAATACTCATAAAGGCCGCCAAGGTGAACATTCCGGTGCTGGTAAGCCGCAATACCGCTACAAGTCTTGCATTGGAACTTGCCCGGTCGCTGGGCCTGACGCTCATAGGTTTTGCCCGGGCCGGTAAGTTCACGGTCTACAGCGGGCGGGAAAGAATCGATGTCTCTCTACCTGGATAACGCCGCCACCAGTTTTCCCAAACCAAAGGCCGTGATCGAGGCCGTTCGCCTGGCAATCGAGGAAGTGGGCGCATCCCCGGGCCGCGGCGCTCACAAGCATGCCCGGAAGTCGATGCAAATCATGTCCGGATGCAGGACTGCGGCTGCCCGGATGCTCGGCGTTTCCAATCCCGACCACGTCATCTTCACGAAGAATGCAACGGAAAGCATCAATACGGTCCTGAAGGGCTACCTGCATGCGGGGGACCGGGTTCTCATATCCGGTCTCGAACAT
>JAEZXS010000008.1 GCA_023442755.1 Pseudomonadota bacterium
ATCTTTGAATTCGTCTATTTCGCACGGCCGGACAGCAACATCTTCGGCCACAACGTCTATTCCTGCCGCAAACGGCTCGGGCACCTCATGGCAAAGGAGAATCCCTCGCTGCACGCCGACCTGGTCATGCCCTTTCCGGACTCCGGCAATTACGCCGCCCTGGGATATGCGGAAGAATCCCGCATTCCGCTCGAGATGGGCATAATCAGAAATCATTATGTCGGCCGCACCTTCATTCAACCCAGCCAGGCGATGCGCGACTTCAGCGTGCGTGTTAAATTGAACCCGGTAAAGGAATTGTTGAGCGGGAAAAGTGTTATCCTGGTCGAGGATTCGATCATCCGCGGCACAACGACCCGCACGCGCATCAATGCTCTCCGGCAGGCCGGGGCAAAAGATGTGCACATGGTCGTAAGCTGCCCGCCGCACAGGTATCCCTGCCCCTATGGCATCGATTTTTCGACGAAGGGAGAACTGATTGCCGCAACGCATTCGGTCGAAGCGATCCGGGATTTCATCGGACTGGATTCCCTCAACTACCTCAGCCTGGACGGACTCCTGGAAGGTGCCGGCGCCACCCGGGAAAAACATCCGTTCTGCCTTGCGTGCTTTACAGGCGAATACCCCGTTCTGTTCGAACGGGAAGTGCGGAAGAACTGTTTCGAGGAGAAGGCGAGAAAGGCAAAATAACCAGGTGACTCGAACAGCCCGCTCCCGCGGCATCTCACTTTCATGAACATATGCAGGGCCGAACCGGTTCGATTGTCTTTCGTCCGGTTCGGCCTTTAGAGTCTCCGAATGTATAATCAGCTCATCTACTTCATCGTCGTACTGCTTATTTTCAATTTGCAGCAGTCGGGCAAACCTCCCGCTGCAGTTCCCAACATCAACATCCCCTACATCCTGATTACCTTTTTGTTCTTTGCGGCCTATTCCAGGGCGGTTTTCCAGAAAATCCAGCGCCAGGCTTCCGAACAGGTATTTCTCTCATCAATTACCCGCAGCTATCACCGGGCGCTGTCCCGGCTGTCGGTGATGGCAATCGGCTGGCTCTGCCTCTATATCTATATATTCAACCTGGACGTTTACCTGCAATTGTACGTGCCGGGCTTCAATGAATTCGCCACGGTGTCGGGCCTCGCAGGGATCGCCATCTACCTCGCACACATGGCCGTCATCTGGTACTGCAGCTACCCGATATACCGGACCATTCACAGCTCGGAGGTGAGCCGCTTCAAGTTCATCCGTGGCCATCTTTCCTTCAACATGGTCATCCTCATCCCGTGGCTTCTCATATCGATCGTCCTCGACCTGCTTCAGCTCATAAAAATGCCGTCGTTCTTTTCTTCGGGACTTGGAGAGGTCATCCTGATCGCCCTGGCAATGATCGGCTTCGTGCTGCTCGGCCCATGGCTGATCGTACGGCTGTGGAGATGCGAGCCTCTGCCCTCGGATTCCAGGACGACGGAAATAGAACAGTATTGCAGCGAACACGGGTTCCGGGTTGGCGGATTTTATCTCTGGCCGCTTTTCGGCGGTGAAATGCTGACCGCGGGAATCGTCGGCATCCTGCCGGGGCTGCGCTACATTCTGATCACGTCCGGCCTTTTGAGAATACTGGACATTTCCGAAATAAAGGCCGTCGTGGCCCATGAGATGGGACATGTGCGAAAGAAGCACCTCCTCCTTTTCGTCCTGCTCTTCATCCTGTTCATGGTGCTGGTCTACAGCGTGAGCGATACGGCGATGCTCCTGCTCCTGTCCAACAGGACAGTCCTGGAATGGGTGCTCTCATCGGGTTTTTCCAGCTCGACCCTTATCTCGTTTTTTACGAGCATCACCATGGTCATTTTCATGGTCCTCTATTTCCGCTTCATTTTCGGTTTTTTCCTTCGCAACTGCGAGCGGCAGGCCGACCTCTACGCCATGGAACTCCTGGGGAGCCCCCTTCCCCTGGTATCCTCGTTCGAAAAGATCGCCTATCACAGCGGCAGGATAGAAGATGTTCCGAGCTGGCACCATTACAGCATCCGGCAGCGGATCCAGTTTCTGCTCGCAGCATTCGAGAACCGCGCTCTGATCCGGAAACACAATCGGAGCCTTTACAGTTGGGCGATCACGTTCATAGTGATCGTATCCGCCCTTTCATTTGCCGGCATCCAGTCGAATCAGAGCAAGACGGTCAAGAACTGGGCAAACGACATCCAACTGGGAATTGTCGAACAGCAACTTGCAAAGCAACCCGAAAACACCCAGATCCAGGCGGCTTACGGTGGGATACTTTTCGAGAGGGGACGCTACTCGGAGGCCGAGTCAGTCTGGCGGGCAGCCTTGGGCCATGATCCCCAAAACTCCACTATCCTGAACAACCTGGCCTGGCTCTACGCGACTTCACCTCCACCGCACAGGAAACCCGAGGAAGCGCTCAGGTTCGCTCTCAAGGCCGCGGACATCGACCCGACGCCTCATGTACTCGACACCCTGGCCGAAGCCTACTATGCAAACGGCCGCTATGAGGATGCTATCGACACCATCGAAGAAGCCCTCATTAGGCAGGAGGCCCAGCCGGGGAAGGGAGCCGACCTGACGGACTATTTCCTCCGGCAGAAGGAAAAGTTCGAAAAAGCCTTTCGGAACGAGGAATCGAAGGTGCTGAGCGGTCCCGGTATTTTTACTCAAAAGCATCGAGGCTGAAAGCCTCTCCCACGAATAGTATACTCGGCTGGGAGATCTCGGGTTGACGAGAGTCGACGATACTGCGGCCCCCGAGGAGGCGGCAATTGGAACACATTTCCTGCGATGTTCTCGTCATTGGAAGCGGCGCGGCTGGTTTGAGAGCCGCCATAGCGGCCCGCGAGGCCGGGGCCGAAGTAATCGTCCTGTCCAAGGCAAAAACCGGAAAGGCTACCTGCACCGGATTCAGCGCCGGGGTAATGGCAGGCTCCTGTGACGAAGCAACCCATGTCAAACACTCCGAGAATACCTTCGCGGCCGGACGCGGCCTGAACCGGCCCGACCTCGTCGAAATTCTCGTCAACGAAGCCCCCCTCCGACACTGCGAACTCGTGAACTGGGGCATCCGCGCCGAATTCCAGAACGGCTACCTTTTTGCGAAAGGCTCGCCTCCCATAATGGGGGAAGAAATCGTTCGCTGCCTCATCAGGCGAAACGAAGAGATCGGCACCCGGTTCCTCGGCGGTCTTCTCGCGACAAACCTTATGATGGAAGATGATGCGGCCGCGGTCCTCGCTTACGCGTACGCCTCGCGCAAATGGCTCGGCATATCCGCCGAGGCCGTTGTCTGTGCCGCCGGTGGGGCCGCCGCATTGTACCTGCGCCACGATAATCCCGGACGGATGCTGGGCGACGGCTGCAGGCTGGCACTGGAGGCCGGGGCGGTGCTCCAGGACATGGAATTCGTGCAGTTCTACCCGCTCTGCCTGGCCGAACCCGGGCTTCCGCCCATGGTGATTCCTCCGAGACTTGCCGACCGAGGACGGCTCACGAACACCACCGGCGAGGAAATACTCGAAAAGTACGGCATCGAAGAACGCCCGGCCGGCGAGAGGGCCCGTGACCGGCTGTCACGCGCGCTGTTCCAGGAGATCCACCGCAGGGAAGAGACCGTGCGACTCGATCTTACCGGGCAGCCCCGGGAGGTCTGGACGAGCGACCCGTTTGCCCACGACGTGATGCATATCTTTGGGGAGCGCTTCGGAGCATTCCATCGCCCCGTCCGCGTCGCACCTGCGGCCCACCATTCTATGGGGGGAATTCAAATCGATGCATCGGGCGCCTCGTCCGTTCCGGGACTGTTCGCAGCGGGGGAAGCAGCGAGCGGGATTCACGGCGCGAACCGAATGGGAGGAAACGCGCTCAGCGACACCCTGGTTTTTGGTGCGCGCGCCGGCTCTTCCGCCGCTGCGTGGGCGCACGGAAGCGCCGGGAAGGGATCGCAGGCAATGCCGCGCCTCGAAACGCTTGCCGCGAGATGGCAAAATTCGAGTTCCCCCGGTAAAAACATCCGCGAAAGACTCCGGCAGATCATGTGGCGGGAAGGCGGGTTGCTACGCAACCGCGAAGGGCTCATCCGCACTGCTGAGGATATCCGGCAGATCAGAAGCCAAATCTTCCCGGGTGCCCCCGGAAGCTGCGGCGACATCCGGGAAGTGGTCGAAGTCTCGTCCGCCACACGCGTAGCGGGGCTCATAATCGAAGCTGCCCTGAGAAGAAGCGAGAGCCGCGGAGCCCACTTCCGCGAGGATTTCCCTGACCAGGACGACAGCAACTGGCGCGGCCATCTCCAGGTGCATGCAAAATCCGCAGAAGAGGACACGTGGGAGTTTGTCCCTGACTGACAGCATTTCAATCCGCGGATACCGTGTCCACAAGAGAAACCGATTAATCCCTTGTGGGAGAGGCTTCCAGCCTCGATGCTTTTAGCGCTTTGGATTCCCGGTAGTTTATCGCACCTGTCGATGTAAAGACTTTTATCCGCAGATTTCGGGGATTTGCGCAGATTTTCGCAGATTGAAAGCAAGGGATTTGTCAAGAACTCCAGGGGGGCGCGGGGGAATCATTCCCTACGAAAACCGCAGGACCGGTTTGACGGTTATTCCGTTGACGGAATCCTCTATGGCGTCATTGATGCGCGATGCCGGGTATTCGCGTATCAGCCGGTCGAAGGGGAAGTCTCCCGCCCGCCAGTTTCGGATCAGGAAGGGAAGAAACTCCTGCGGGTTGCTGTCACCGGCGATACTGTAGAAGACTTTCTGGCGGAGGCCGGGTCTTTTGGGAGATACGCCTTCACCCGGCGCATCGGCCGAGATGCCGAGCAGGGAGGCTTTTCCGTCCGGGGTAAGAGCCCGTATGGCAATGTCGATCAGGCGCGAAAGTCCCGTCGTCTCGACGGCGTAATCGACGTTTTTTGCAATTTTGGCCAACCCGGCGCCGACGTCTTCCCGACCGCCGTCTATCACCGCTGTGGCGCCCAGTTCCCGGGCCAGGTCCAGCCGCGAGGCGATCTTGTCGACGGCTATTATAGGGGATGCTCCGGCAAGGCGCGCCGCCATCACGGCGGCCAACCCCACAGTTCCCGTACCGAAAACCGCTATTGCCTGGCCGGACCGCGGCTTGAGTTCGTTCAGCACGGTTCCGGCGCCCGCCTGAATCCCACATCCCAAAGGGGCCAGAGTTGCCAGTGCATTATCGTCTGCGGCATCGACCCGCACCGCGTTTCTTTCCCGGGTCAGTGCATGGAAGGCAAGGGATGACTGCCCCATGAGGAACGCGCTTACAGGATATCCTGCGGCATCCCGGACGGCGGGGGAGCCATCGAGCCGCGTTCCGCCGAAATTCAGTTCGTCGAAGGACACGCAGCGGGCCGGCTTCCCTTCGCGGCACCCGGCACA
>JAEZXS010000124.1 GCA_023442755.1 Pseudomonadota bacterium
GCCGGAGCCTGTCCCGCATATTTTCCGAGACCTGCTCCTGGATTCTTACGGCCCGGTCCCCTTTCACCTTTTTCAAAACTTCGGCAGACCTGACCAGGCTCATCGGATCGGCGCAGTCGACCATCAACGTTGCCTGTACACTCGCGCTTTTGAAATCGGATACGATCTTGTAGTCAGAATAGGGGACAAACGACTCCAGCTGAACGTAGGCTATTTCCAGGCGCCCCCGGCTGTCGGCGTCATCGCATTCCACCAGTTCCTGGTAGATCGCCAGTGCTATCAATTCCTTCGGATAAGGCAGCTCGGAATCTATTCCTATCGACTCCCGCAACCCGTCCAGGCTCCGTAAATAGGCTTCTATGATCCGGCCGCGCGTCTCCCGGCTCAAATCGCGCCCGAGGAGACAACAGCACGGTTCATCGTTTCCCGGGCGTTGAAAACCGGCTATCAACCTCTTTCGGTCTTCGCCGCGCCTGCGAGATTCCGCACATTTCCGGAATGCCATCTGAATCTCCTTCGGGTTTGCCGGACAAGTTTTCTCGCGAACTGAGAAGGTCCCACAGTAGAGGATGCAATTTCGTGGTATCCGTTCGGGTTCAAACGCCAGGGTGGAAATTAGCCTATGCGGATTGCATTTGAAATCAGGTGAAAGGTGTAAATAGGCATAGAGGGAGCAGTATTTTCAGCGGGCATTCCTCTACCGGGACGAAGACCGATTTAAGGTGATTGCAGCAGACCGGCGCCCTGCATGGAATCGTTGCGGCCGGGAGTTGCATATTTAAGGACCGCCTCAGGCTCTCACCACCTGAAAGGGAGTATTGGGATCATGTAGAATTGCCGTACAGAATTTTTGCAGCATTCTCGCCAGGTCCTCGAAAATTTCGGGCTTGGAAAGGAAGGATGACGCACCGGCCTGCATTGCCAGCGCTATATCCCTTTCTTCCCGGGATGTGGTGAGCACCAGTACGGGAATATCCCATAACTTCGGATCGGATTTGATGATGCTCAGGGCCTTTCGCCCGTCTATCCGCGGCATGTTCAAATCGAGAAGGACCAGGTCGGGCCGGGGGGATTTCCCCGGATCGGCAAATTCCCCCTCGCGGTGAAGGTAGGCCAGAAGTTCCCGCCCATCCCCCACGATACGCAGATCGTGATGACAACCGATTTCCAGAAAAGCCGATTCCACCAGAAGACAGTCGTCTTCATCATCATCGGCCAGAAGAATTATGGAAGGGAGATTCTGTTTTTCCATCGAGCCCCTGTTCCTTGCTCTTCGGGCAGGAACACGATGATCCTTGTACCTTGCCCGGCGACGCTCTCAACCATGATGTCTCCGCCATGCCTGTCTACGATCTTCCTGCAGATGGCGAGTCCCATGCCGGTCCCCCCATAAGTGGAACTCTTGCCGTGAAGCCGCTCGAACGGCTTGAAAACCTGATCGCTGTAGCGTTCGTCGAAGCCGATGCCGTTGTCCTCTACCGTGATCCGGCAGACTCCATCCGCTGATGTCCCGTTAACTCTTACGATGGGCGACTCCGTTGGTTTCCGGTACTTGATGGAGTTTTCGATCAAATTCTGAAAGAGCTGGCGCAAGAGCACCGCGTCGGCCTCCACGGTAGGCATATCCTCAATTTCCACCTTCCCGTCCGCCGTGTTGATCAATATCTCAAGATTATTGACTGCATCCCTGGCAACCCCGCTCAGAGAAACGGACCGGTAATTCAATTCGTGCGTGCCGGTCCTCGAGTAATCGAGCAGAGACCGGAGCAGCTCCGACATTCGCTTCGCAGCCCTTGTCATGCGGCCAAGGTAGTCCTTCGCCGTACTGTCGAGGCTATCCGCGTATCTTCCAACGAGCATGTCTCCGAAAGTCTGTATTTTACGCAAGGGCTCCTGGAGATCGTGGGATGAAATGAATGCAAAATCCTGAAGCTCCTGGTTCAACTTTTCGAGCTTTTCTATGGTCGTTCTCAGCTCGGATTCGGCTTTTTTGCGCTCGGTAATGTCGATTCCCATCTCCAGTATGAGGCGGGAACCGTCCGTATCCGTAAACGGAAAATCGAACACATTGTAATAACAGCCGTCGGGGCCGGCCCATTCCCATTGATGGGATCTCCCCGTTCTCAGTACCGAGAAGGTTTCGCAGATCTCGCACGGTTCGCTGCGCTCGAACAAATGCTCAAAACAACGCAAGCCCGTGGATGCCCCGAATCGTTCGCGAAAAACGCGGTTGACGAAAGGCACGTGGTAGTCCGGCGTCAGCAGACAGACATAAACCGGCAGCGTCTCCAGGACATTGAAAAAAAGATGCCGCTCCGCCGCAACCGACCTCTTGGCCTTTCCGCTTCCCCCGGCCGGCAGGTCGTAACCCCCTTCACCGGGTTCGGCAATCCCGGCCTCAGTTCGCTGCAACACCTCAATTTTCCGTTCGGCTGCCAGCAGGCGTTCTTCCAAGTCCCGAATTTTCGCGAGAAGCTCTTCCCTCGTCGGCTGATCTCTTTCCATCTTCAGACCTTTGTACACACGCCTTCGGATAATGTTTGGGTTCCTGTTTTCGAGTGAGACACTCCGTACAATCTTCAATTTGATTTTACTAAAGAATCTCGCTCGATTTCAAGGCAAACCCGAATCATGAAAGATGTATCCGACCCAGTCTCCTGTTTCTATTTACCGCATGGAAACCTGCCGATCAAATGGAAAGTGTGCATGAGGAACATACATCGCCGACAAACGTACCATCAGGCACCCGGTCCCTGGACGATCACAAAGTGCGACGGCCCTCCTGGATTTGAAACGTCGGAAGAGGATTTGAAGCCCTCAGGCGCCTTCTGTTGTTGAAGATTTCTACGAAAGGATGAAAAGATGAGGAGAGCCAGGAAAGGAGGAGGAGGACCTGACTCTCCCAAGGAGGAAAGATGGTATCTTTCCGAACACAATTATAACTCATTCGCCCAGAATATCACGCCGCCATGCGTACTTTTGCGCAACAATTTGAATGATGGCTATTGTTTTGCCGCTTTTTCTCCTTTTTCCTCGTGCCAATATGGATGCATGAGGTCCTCGAATACGGAAAGGGCCGACTCGGTCCCCTGCCCCATCGCGGTGACAATCTGCTTATAGCCTCCTTCGACATCGCCGGCGGAGTATATGCCCGGTATATTCGTCCGGTGGTGCGTGTCATGCCTTATGAAACCATCCGCGGTTATTTCGAGACCGAGGGCTCTGGCGAGGTCCACGGCAGGTTCGTAACCGATGGCGACAAACATGCCGTCAACCGGCATAGGATATATGGACCCGGTCTGGTTGTTTCGGAGCAGCACCTCGCTGACCTTCTCCTTTCCTCTGATCTCCACCACCTCCGTGTTCCAGAGAACCGGGATGTTGTTGGAGAAAATATTCCGCGACAGGTGTTCCTGAGCTCGCAGAGTATCCCTTCTGTGTATGAGCGTGGCGTCGACATCGATATTGTGCAGATACAGGGCCTCCGTCACGGCGCTGTTGCCCCCGCCGACCACGACAACCTTCTTCCCTTTGAAAAGAGGCCCGTCGCACGTGGCACAATAGCTCACCCCTCTGCCCATGAAGCGGGTTTCGCCGGGCACCCCCAGCCGTTTGTATTTCGCTCCGGTCGCCAGTATGACCGCTTTGGTGAAAAACTTTCTCCTGCTCGTAATAACCTCGATCATTTCTCCCGGACGAATGTCCACTACCTCTTCGCCCTGAAATATCTGGACATATTCCAGGGCATGGCTGACCAGGATATCCACAAGCGTCTTTCCCGGCACCCGAGTGAATCCGGGATAGTTCTCGACAATCGGCGTCAAGGCCACCTGTCCGCCGAGGGGGCCGCGCTCCACTACGGCGGTCCGCAGTCCGCTGCGAACTGCATAGATTCCGGCTGCCAGCCCGGCCGGTCCCCCGCCGACGATCACCACGTCGTTTTCAATAACTTCAGCCTCGGTTTCCGGTATGAAAACGGTCTGCTGTTCGAGCTTTTCCAGCGAGAGCATGAAGAGTTCTTCGGCCTGGGCTCCATATGAGATGAGAACCTCGTTGGCAAAAGTCTGCGGTACGCTGAAAGCGGAATAACGATTCGCCAGGTCGGGGTTGGCCTGGATGTCTATAATCTGGAGCGAGACTGCATCAGGCCTTTCCAGGGCGGCCTTGACCGCATTGATGGCCTGATCCGGACAGTACGGGCAGGTGGGGCTCACGAAAACCTTGATATCCCGGTTCGAATCAAGCCGCTTGATAATCTTTTCCGACTGCTCGCTGAGATTGCTCGTCCGAAAACCAACCAGCAGAATCATCCCGACCAGGGTCCTGCCCTCTTCGCCGTAAGGAACCCCCATGTAGCGTATCGAGTAGCGTTCAGGATCGAAAAGAAGTGTCGGCGAGGTGGCGACCCCCCACTTCTTTGCCTCCGGGCTGTCGATATCCAGTTCTTTTATGGAAATCCTTTTCGATATCTTCCGGAATGCGCCGAGCAGTTCCCTGGCCGCCTGATTCAGGACGTCGTTTTGCGATTTCCCCGTAAAGAGATAGATGGGAACACTGTTGGGCAGGGCGTCGAATGCGGCCCTGAGATTGGCTTCAACATCGGTTCCCCAGGAAGCTTCCTGTTGCGCGTTCTGACTTGTCTCCACCATTGCTTCGCCTCATATGCGTTATGGAATTGCACACTGAATCCATTGTTTCTTCTCAACGCACTAAGATAAGAAACTATGTGACAAAGCGCCACAGACGGCCATTGAATTTGAATCGGCAGATAACAACAGCGGAAGCGGAGGGAGAAACCGCCGGCCCGCAGGCATGCGGGCCGGCAATGACAGATCGTTATGGAGAACAGTTTTCTCGACCGCGGATGTTATCCGCGCAGGCCGGAGAGTTTGATCAGTCCGCGGTGATATCCGTCGGGGAACAGCCTTCCGAGTTCGTCAATCTCGATATCGTTATCGGCGCAGGCCTCGTAAACGGTGGGAATGCCGCCGGTTTTGGCATACTTGTCACGCATATAGCGAATGAGCTGCCAATGCTTCTTTTCGAGGCAGTCGAACATCTTCATTTCCCGGCTCTTGAAAACGGCGAAATTCTCATCCCATTCCGCAGGATCGACCAGGAACCCTCTGACATCCACCCTGTAGACTTTGTTTTCCTCGGGCGGCCTTGACGGCATTGCCGCCTTCTGGGACCGGTAGCACGGAAGCAGGATATCGTCGGCCAGATAGGACAAACCGGCGAGTTTGCATGCGCCCCGGCGATACCCGGCAGGAAAAAGCCTCGCCAGGTCCAGCGAGCGCAGCTTGTGGACCATGCAGGTCCTGTGCACCATCGGGCATTCGCCGGTATCGGCAAATACCTTTCGAATGTATTTCAGTATAGCCCAGTGTATATCGGTGAGTCCGTCGTGGATGCCCGACCGGGGCGCCATGCCCTCCGCAAAATCGGGGTCCCACTGATCGGGATGGATCAGGAAATCATCTTCATCGACTTCATAGCTCTTGCCCTTGTACTCAAACGTACGCATGCCTTCTCCTGCGGGGTAAATTGTGACAGCCTAAAACCACTCGGAACAAAAAATCACGTTTGAAAAGAATTGCGTAATAATCGAAGGGCTGTTGCTGTGCGTTATTCTTCCTCTTCTTCCTCCTGCGGCTTAAGGTGATCGGGCACGATCGCCATTTTGATCAGCAAAGGCTTCAGAAATGTCCACTTGATGCCGATGTGATAGACCTCTTCGAGGTCCCGGATTGCATCCCAGCAGTTATGGCAGGGGGCGATGACGAGTTTGCATCCGGTGGCAAGAATCTGGTCCCGTTTGACCTTCAGGCCCACGTTTCGCTGTTCCCGGTAGAGTCCGATTCCGTTGATGCCGCCGCCTCCCCCGCAGCAGTAATTATACTCCTTATTGGGCGACATCTCCACAAAGTATCCCGGCTCCACCAGGTAACTCATAATTTCCCGGGTGACGTCCTTCAACCCGTAGTTGCGTATGTAGTTGCACGAATCCTGCAACGTGACCGGTTCCTTTATCCGTTTGGCGGGGTCGATCTTAATCTTTCCGGTGCGCAGCGCCTCGGCAACCCACTCGGTATAGTGCAGGTACGGCGCCGGAGGACGGCCGTCCTCACGCCCGGCCCAGTACGGACCCTCCACCACCATGCACCGGTGGGCATGCCCGCATTCGGTACCGATCACGCGCTTGGGTTTGAGCCTTTCAATGGCCCCGTAGACGTTTTCGACCTGCATCTTGCAGGCACCCCAGTCTCCAGCGAAAAGCGCCAGGCACGTCTGGTCCCACCCCTGGCTCGGCACCGTCCAGTTCTCGCCCGCAAGGTGAAACAGGATGGCGGCCTGGGCGATGTCGTCCGGATAGTGCTTGGGTTCGCGGGCATTGCAGGTGTACATGATGTCCGCCCCCTCCTTGTCGACGGGGATTTCGAGGCCCGGCCATTCGTCCTGCTGTTCCTCCTCCATCCACACGCAGGTCTCAACCCAGTCCTCACTCGTCACATCCATCTGCGCCTTGTAGATTCGGTGCATGCCTGTGCCGATCTTGAGTTCCCAGGGCACGAATCCCTGCGAAAAGCAAAGGCCGCGCAGGTAGCTGAACAGGACTCCCATGTCTATCCCGTAGGGGCAGAACGAGCCGCACCGGTTGCAGCAGGTGCATTTCGACCATGCCACGTCCATGCAGTACCGCATAAATGCGTTATCCACATCGCCGTTGCGTTTGACCATTACGCCCAGAGTAGACTGGATCTTGTAAGAAGGCACCTGGGTCGGATCACGCTTGTTGGCCATGTACAGAAAACAGGAATCCGCGCACAGCCCGCAGTGCGAACACATCTCCAGCCAGGTGCGCGTACGTGACTTGCACGTGGCTTTCAATGCGGCGCTCAGCTTTTCCTTGTCGACCTCGAGGTTTTTCAACTCCTCGTAATATTGTTTCCCGCGCTTGTCGGCCAGCAGGGCATCGAGATATTCCTTGCTGTCTACCGTTTTCTTGTTGCACAAGATTCCTTCCGGCATGGATGTTACTCCTTGAAGATTTTATAAACCCCTTACCACGCAAAGCCCTTGCCTTTGAAATCGCGCTTGATCCCGAAATCCATGCCGATCTGGGCACGGGAGAGGAAAAAGCCGACCACGTGGTAGAGTTTGGTAAACGGAATGGCGATGAGCATCACCTCGCCGCTCAGAATATGCGCATAGAGCCAGAACTGCTCACCGGGGGCCTGGTGCACGGTCAGGAAGCCCGTCACGAAAGGGGCCACGCTGATCAGCAGCAGGAGATAGTCATAGCAGGTGGTGACGATGCGCACTTCCGGCAGTGCAATCCGCCGGATGGCAATGAAAATGACGGCACAAACGACGCATACGGTCAGGACATCCGCCAGGCTCATGGGAATGGTCGGCCAGTCCACACCGAAGCGTTCCTTGACGATGATGGCATGGCCCACCAGGAAGACAGGCGTGACCACGAGTCCGATATGGAACACGAAAAAGATGGTCGCAAAAATGGGTTTTGCCCGCCAACCCACAGACCAGAAGGGTACGATCCAGTGAACGATCGAGCGGAATGCGCCCCTGATGCCAAGTTTCAGGTGAGCCCTGTAGGCCACACGCTCAAGCCGCCAGTCCAGTCCGCGAATGTAGAGCACGGTCCGAACGATCAGGCCGATTACCAGAACACCGAAGGACAACCACAGCATCGGTCCGGTCAAGAAATTGTACATGCTATATTCCTCCGAAGACCCCGAAAAGGTCCGTCCAGCTATTTGATTTCCTTATCTTCATCCCTGCCCGTCAGGTAGCGCCAGAAGCCCGTGATGCCCAGGACCGCCACGCCCATCAGAACATAGGCGCCGCCCTTCGTGAACAGCATGAATTCCTGCAGTGTATGAAAATTTTCCATATTTTCTTCCTTCAGTGTCCGAAGCCTTGGCTTGCGGTATCGAATTCACCCTCTTTTCCTGCCTGCCCAGGATTGATTCCGTGCCCCTTGAATGCGGGATGTTCATAAAAGATCGGCATTCGCGAAGCTACGAACCGGAATACCAGGATTCCGACCGTGACGATGAAAACAGAGATCGCAATCTCCATCCAACTCGGGAAGTACCGGTCGGCGGAAGGCAAATGATAGTTGAACGCCACCAGCGAGACGTTGAAGCGGTTTAGAACGATGCCCAGCACAGTGAGCACGGCAGCGATGCGTACGATCTTGACGCTTTTTTCGCGAACCGCCATGGCATAGAGGAAGCACGGCAGGGCCACGAATCCCAGCAATTCCACCAGGAACCATGCGCCGAAGCCCGTCAGGAGATAATGCCAGTTATTGTCGATGGTTATGCCAAGGACCTTGAGGCCGAAGTAGCAGGCCAACACCAGGGATGCTCCCTTGGCAAATCCGAAGGTCACCCCGGAATGTTCCTCCAGGTAAGTCGCGTCCATCTTGTTGTGCATGTACCTGTGTGAGAGGGTGCTCTCCACGATTACCATAGACAGGCCCGCCGCGATGCTCGAAACGAAAAAGAAGAGCGGCAGGTAGGTCGAATACCAGAGCGGATGCAGCTTTGACGGCGCAATCAGGTAGAGCGCCCCGAGCGAACTCTGATGCAGGGTGGAGAGGATGACGCCAAAGATGGTGAGAGCCAGCGTCACATTGACGATGGTGTTGCGGGCTTTCCTGAACCCGAGCCACTCGAGGCAGGATGGCGACCACTCGATGAACAGCGTAGCGAGGTAGAGCATGACGCACAGGCCGACTTCGAAGAGCACCGAGGTCGTGCCCGCCTGTACGAAGAACGGGTAAGGCAGCCGCCAGGGCCGGCCCACGTCATAGTGCAGGGCGAGAACGACGAGGGAATACCCCAGAAAAGCCGTGAGGATGGCGGGCCTGACCGCGCTGTGGTAGCGCTTCAGACCAAACACATAGCACGCGGCGGAAGTGGTGTAGCCGCCGGCCGCCAGCGCAACTCCGCACAGCAGGTCGAAACTGATCCATATGCCCCAGGGATTGTTGTCCGAAAGGTTGGAAACGCCGGCAAGCCCCTTTGTGAAGCGAACGAAAGTAAGCACCACTCCGATCGCTATTATGATGCCTGCAACAACATTGAACGGCGTGAACAGCGTCTTGTTGACCGAAGTCTCTCCGGTAGACATTACTTCTCCTCCTTGGCCTGGCTTTTGGCAGCTTCCTCCAGAGCCTTCCGCACCGCCTTCTCCACGGCGGCTTTCTTCTCGACCTCCGCCCTGGTCAAAGCCTGGTTCAGCTCGATCCTTGCCTTCTCCCGGGCTTCAAGGAGAGCCTTTTCCTGCTCCTCGCGAGCGACCTTGTCCTTACGCTTCGATATGGCATAGATGCCGGTCAGCAGCGCCGGCCAGGCCACAGCCACGACGGGAACGACGGACAGGGCGCCCGACGTCAGCTCCGGCGCCGAAGCCGTCCCCAGGTCTTCGCGCATTCCGATCTCCCGGAACGGAACGCCCGAAAGGTAGAGCCAACTGGTGCCGCCCATTTCCCGCTCTCCATAGATGTGGTTTATGTAGCGGTTCGGGTAGAAGTGGATGCGCTCTCGCGCCAAACGGAGCAGGTCGGAGCGCCTGCCGTAAACAAGCGACTCGTTGGGGCAGGCCCCCACGCATCCGGGAACCTGCAGCTTTCCGGATGCAATATGCGGATAGCACATGGTGCACTTCATGATCCGAGGCGTCAGCGGCTCGTCGTACTCGTAGGCCGGGACCTCGAAAGGACAGGCTATCATGCAATACCGGCACCCCACGCAGACGGAAGGGTCCCAGGTCACCGCACCCTGCGGAGTTTTCGTGAAGGCCTGCACAAAACACGCGGAAGCGCAGGCAGGTTCCAGGCAATGGTTGCACTGGAACTTGCGGAACACCGGGCCGGGGGCTCCGGGTATGTTGTCATAGCGGTTCACCACGGTGTATGTCTTGGCGTCGGTGCGGCGCCTCAGGTCCAGGACCTTCAGATCGTCGAACTGCCGGGCCGGGCCGGGCAGTTCGTTCACCTTGTTGCAGGCGGCCTCGCATTTCCGGCACCCGATGCAGCGGGTTGCGTCGAACAGGACTCCAAAACTCCCGGAATATCCGTCAAATTGTTTGTTCCCGGCTGCATGGGCCGATTGGCCGAGTGCGGCTGTTATGCCGCCTGTCCCAAGCAGGCCAAGAAAAGTCCGTCTTAACATCGTTTCGCTCCTTTCCTTCACCCCAGGCGGGTTACTTCTGTTTTTCCTTATGACACTCGGTGCATGCCGTGGCGAAAGGCTTCACACCCAGCGCCTTGTGGCAGCCCATGCATTCCTGGTGGAATGCCGCCTGGAGAGCCGGTCGGTTCGGCTCTCTCGCATCGAAAGGCTTTCCGTGGCAATTGCCGCAGCGCGGTGGCTGCTTCGCGGCAGGACTTTTATGATGGCAGCCCTGGCAGATCGTGCCCGGATCGCTGTGGAAGTAGCCCGCAAGCTTGTTGTCTTTCATGCCCTTCATGAGGGTGAGGACTATTTTCCGGTGCGGCATCTCGGCCGGCTGATACTGATTGGAAAGCTCTCCGATAATCGCTTTTTCCGGGATGTCCTCTATCGCGTAAGTGCCCGTAATCATGCGCCGGGTTTTCAGCATGCTTTCGGCAATCCCGGATTTTTCCTGAGTCGGGAGAGAAACCAGGTCGAGAGGGCTTTTTCCTTCAGCCAATACTCCCGGGGGAAGTTCCATATGGCAACTCCGGCATGCCGTGTCGGAACGAACGGAGCCTGTCATCCGGCTGTGGCACCCGACGCACACCCCCTCGTTTTTCTGCACTGCATGGCAACCGCGGCAGCTGTAATTGCTCCGGGTGAGGTGCATTGCCTTCTCCATGCCAATGAAATCGCCTTCCTTCACCCCCGAGAGCGTATGGCATTTCTGGCATGAATCCAGGGATGCATGGTGGCAGACCCTGCAGCTGTCGTTGTATTTCTCGTGGGCCTTGTGATCGAAAGCCACGGGGTTCATCAGGATGGGCTTTGCGTTCCTCATGTCCCCAGCCTTACCGTCGCCCATCTTCGGATCGAAGCTCATAAAGACATTGTCGGGCTGTTCCCGTTTGAGGCGCGGGACTTCATGGTCGGGAAATTTCGCGGCCAGTTCCTGGTTCTTCTGCGCCGAGAGGGCCTGAGCATTGGCACTGTGGCAGCCGGCGCAAACATACGGACCGGTCTCCTTCACGCCTTTTGCCGCAAGATCGAGGTGGCACTGCACGCATTGCAGATGCGAGGCCTGCCGCATGCTCTTAACGTCATCTTTCGGCGCCTCCAGGTGGCAGTAGCGGCAGGTCGATTCCTTGCCCTTAGCGTAGAAAATCTTTTTGGCCTGCTTGTCGTATTCATGGTGGCATCGGCCGCAATTGTCCTTATCGGACGAATTCGAGGCGATGTTTTTCGAATCTACATGCCGAAAATGCAGGACTTTGTTCAACTCGACGGCGAGCGGGGCGGAGGTGACTTTCGGGGCTGCATCGTGACACGAACGGCACGCACCGTCCAGGGGACCGGATTTCTTTCCTTCTCCGGCCATCTCCTTATGGCACCCGATACAGTTGGAGTGGTAGATGTCTTTGAACTCGTCTGGCTTGTTCGCCTTCTTGCGATTGAAGGCAAGGGAGAGCTTGCCATCCTCCAGCAGGTGACAGGTCTTGCAGTCCTTCTTCTCCTTCAGCAAGACGTCGGTGTGTTTATCGTGCAAAAACGTCACGGCAGGCATTTCCAGCTTGCCGTAGGCAGCCAGGGTGTCGATCATGACGACATCCGATCGTACCGATTCGGGTGTCTTGACCGGCTCTTTACCTCCCCGGGCCTCGATACATACGACTGAGATGGCGGCGCTTACCAGCAGGATTCCCGCCCACCGAAGCATCGGTCTACCCTTCTCCATACACGCATCCTTGATTGAGAGCTTGACAAAACGGGCAACAGTTCCATTAACCGCAGGGGAGATGACTGCTCACGTCCCCGGAATTCCGATTGAATTAGAGATCCTGTTCAACAACGAGCAGAGTGAATATGGAGACCTCCCTCATTTCTTCTTCACGTGACATTTGCCACAGGTTGTCGCCCCTGCGGGTTTTCCCTGAAAACGCATGGACTCGTGGCACCCTTTGCACTGAAGATGGAACGCATCCTTGAGGGAGATCGTCTCCTGCACAGCCTCCGGCCCGTGGCACGTGCTGCACGGCTGTCCCTCCCCTCCACGATTATTCAAGTACGCGTCGTAATCGTGATGGCACTGAAGACAATCAATCTTTTTGGCATGATTTTCATGATTGTATTCAACAGCAGGCCTTTGATGCTTTCCAAGCTCTTTATGTAGGAGCACGATCACCGGTTCCTGGGAAAACGCAGGCAAAGCGATACCGGCTACAAACAACACCACCGGCAACAATGCTCCTGACTTCATACAGCCCCTCTTCAAACAACGGTCCGACCCGGCAAATTTCTTAGGGCCGCTTTTCCAATGCCTTTTTCACGGCGATCATTACTTCAGGGTCATTCTTCTTCTCGGCTCCCCCCCGACGGAGCATTAGTCTTCGATGCTCTGCGGCATCCTGAATCTTTCCGGTACCATCACGGATTCGGATATTATTTCCTTGAATGAGAGCACCTTGACCCCCAGGCTGTACTCCCTGTTCAGCTCCTTGATCTGGTCCGAACAGTTGTGACACGGCGCGATGACGATTCTTGCCCCCGTCGCCTTGATCTGCTCGGCCTTTATCTTCCCCGCCCTCATCCGCGCATGTTTATAGGAGGAACCCATCAGGGTAAATCCCCCTCCGCCGCCGCAGCAGTGGTTGTATTCGCAACCAGGCGACATATCGCGGAAATCCCTGGCGAGATATCCTATGATCTCCCTGCCCTCCCGCCAGAGCCCGCCGTTGCGGGAGACGTTACAGGGGTCCTGGTAGGTCACCGGTTCATCGATCATTTTGTCCGGGTCTATCGTAATCCGTCCCTCGGACAGGTATTCGTAGAACAGCCTGACGGAATGGACGACAGGCACAGGCGGTTTGCCGTCCCGGCAGCCGGCCAGATAGGGCCCTTCGAATGCGGCCGAACTGTACGCATGCCCGCTCTCCGTCGTTGCAATCCGCTGCGCGCCCAGTTCCAATGCCTTGTCGTACATATTTTTGACCATCTGCCCGGCAAGAGCCCTGTTTCCAGCCAGCAGGCCAAAATTGGTGGAATCCCACCCGGCGCCGGGCATCGTCCAGTCCTCTTCGGCGAGCGTGAAAATCTTCGCCATCATGGCAAGCTCCTGCGGATAGTACATCGGCTCCCGGCCGCTCACCGTGTACATGATCGACGCCCCGTGTTTGTCGATCGGGATCCGCAGCCCCCTAATCTCCGCCGCTGTTTCCTCTGCCATCCAGGCACACGTGTTGGTGAATTCCTCCCTGCTTATTCCCATCTGGTTGCCCGTTTCAAAATAGTTCTCCGAGGCCACCGTTAGCCCTTCGGGCGCCATCCCCTGCGAGTGGCAGATAGAGCGTACGATGCCGAGCGCAGCCGCGATGTCGATGCCGAAAGGACAGTACAGCGAACAGCGCCTGCACAGCGTGCATTCGGCCCACACGATTTCCCTGCATCGTTCCAGGAAGGCCCGATCCACACGGCCCTTCCTGCGATAGAGTTCCACAAGGGTTGCCTGCAACTTGTAGCCAGGGCTCATGCCGGGCTCTTTGCCGTTTGCCAGGTAAAAAAGGCAACTCTGCGCACACAATCCACAGCTCGAACATATATTCAGCCATGTGTCGACACGGGCGCTCCGGTTGATTTCCAGCAGATCCCGAATTGCTTTTGTGTCGATCGGCTTTTCCATTCTTTCTTCCATCACTGCAGGGCCCGTCCGTCGAAAACCGGGAATGCGATGCACCGCCCTGAAGAATGTCCCAACCGAAGCCTCACCAAGACCGCGCTCCCCGCCGATGCCCGAACTCGAATCCTATGAAGGCGCGAGTAAACAGGAACAGAATACAATGCCCCAGCTTGCTGAATGGGATGGCAATCAGGAGGACTTCGGCCGAGAGGACATGACAGGTGAGCATCGACTGGTAAGGGCCGACCTGGTGGTATGCCAGAAAACCGGTCGCAAACGGCAAAGCCGTCATTATGAGCAGTACATAATCCCGAGCGCGGGTGAGTATCCGGACTTCCGGGCGCAGAATCCTGCGAAGGAGCAGGAAAAGCGCCGAAAGGAGAAAAACTAAGGTGAGCCGATCGGAGACGAAATCCGACAAGGCGGGCAGGCTGAGGCCGAAATATTCCTGAAGGAGCGTATTATGTGCAAGAAGGAACGAGGGAATGCCTAACAAAAGAATGTGAAACAGAAAGAAAGCAACCGCGAACAAAGGCTGAGCGCGGAGTGAGACGCTTCCGAGGGGAAGCATCCAGTGCATTATTGACCGGAAGGCGCTTGAGAATTCTGCGTGGTTGTAGAATTCCCTGTCACGTTCCCGGCTTAGCCCGAAAAGATATGCCAGGCGCAGCGCCAGGCCGCCGATGGAGATGAGAAAAGCTGCCCACAGGGCCGGGCCGGCGAGAAAGTCATAGACTTCGATCATGAAGTGCCCACTCCTGATGCACAATCAAAATACGGTGCCAGGCTTATCTTTTCACAATTTAACTAGCTTATGTGGCAAGTAAGAATTACTACCACAATTATGCTTGTTGGAAAAGCACAAACGCACTTTGAAATTGCGCTCCACATCCTCACAGCATGCCTTATTTTACCTTTTATTACACAATCTTATCTCGTTAAGACTACCAAGTGGTCATATTTACCGATAACAGTTTTTTTTGCATTTCTTTCCGATCCGTTCTCGCATCTAAAACATGTTTTCACGTTTCCACGCTAATCTATGGAGATTGAACAAAAAATGTTCCATAATTACGTTTGACAGGTTCTTAGCGACAGGCTTTGTAAGGAGGCGTACATGAGAAGCTATTGGCCGGACGAATATCTTCAGAAAAAAACCACCGCAAAAGAGGCAATCGGACGCATCAGTGCCGGCCAGCGCATATTCATCGGTACAGCCTGCGGTGAGCCTCAGCACCTTGTCAGGGAACTCGCGGCACAGGCCGGCAACTTCACCGATCTCGAAATCATTCGACTCCAGAGCCTCGAGACGGTCCCTCTCAGCCTGATCGCCAGCCGCTCCCGCTCTCACAGCTTCAGCATCCGGTCTTTCTATACCGGTTCCACAATGCCGGAGGCGCTCGCCAGCACCAGAAGGTTTTCCATCCCGATCAACCTGTCCACCGTGCCCCACCTTTTTCAGACGCGCCAGATACCGATTCACGCCGCCCTCGTGCAGGTTTCTCCGCCGGACGATTTCGGGTGGATGAGTCTCGGGGTGTCCGTCGATATCACCCTTTCGGCAGCCCTGTCTGCAGACCTTTTGATCGTACAGGTGAATCCCAGGATGCCCCGCGTGCTCGGGCACAGCTTCCTTCACGTCAACGACGCCGACCTGATCGTCGAACACGAGGAGGAACTCATAACGATCCCGGAACCCCCGCGCGCCGATATCGCCAAAATAATCGCCAGCCACGTATCGAAGCTGGTCGAGGACGGCTCGACCATACAACTCGGAATCGGCGAACTCCCCCAGGCCGCCATGGAGGCGCTGTCGGAAAAGAACGACCTCGGCATTCACACCCAGGTCCTGACCGAAGGCATTATGGAACTGGTTTCGCGCGGCGTGGTCACCAACAGGAAAAAAGGGCTCAACGAGGGAAAGATCGTTGCCAGCCATGCCATCGGATCGAGCAACCTCTACGAATTCCTGCACGACAACCCCTCCATCGAATTCCATCCCTCGGACTATGTGAACAGCCCGGCTGTTATCGCCGGCCATAACAAGATGATATCACTCAACATGGCCTCCTATATGGACCTGACCGGCCAGGTAGCGGTGGACGCACAGCCTGAAAACTACTTCTCCGGGGTAACCGGGATGCTCGATTTCATCCGCGGGGCGGCCATGGCGCCTCACGGCAAATCGATTCTGATAGTCCCCTCGACAAGGGGAGGCAAGACCAGCCGCATCGTGCCGGTCCTGCATGAAAACATGGCAGTAGTGGTTCCGCGAAGCGACGTCTACTACGTCGTTAGCGAGTACGGAGTGGTAAATCTTTACGGCAAGAGCCTCGAAGAGCGCGCCATAGCGCTGATCAGCCTCGCCCATCCCGATTTCCGTGACGAACTGTTCTCGCAGGCAAAAGAACTCGGACTTATCGAGACCGAACGCACAATGAAACAATCCATTCACGCCGTCTATCCGATTAAGGTCGAGGAACGCATCAGGATAGACGGAACGGACGTCATGATCCGTCCGATCAAGCCGGTCGATGAAAGGCGGCTCCAGGAACATTTCTACAACCTGGATCGGGACGATGTCGTATCCCGCTTTTTCCACAAGAAAACCACCTTCGTCCGGGACGATGTCGCCACGATGTACCAGATTGACTACGTAAAAGAGATGACTATTGTCGCCGTGGTGGGAGAATTCGGATTCGGAAGGGTCATCGCTGTCGGCGGTTACGTCCTGGAACCGAAAAGAAACATGGCGGAGGTTGCCTTCTCGGTATCGAAGGACTGGCAGAGAAAAGGGCTTTCCAAAACAATTATGAGAAAGCTTGCGGAAGTCGCGCGCGAAAACGGAATCGCGGGCCTCATGGCCTACACGTCGATGAACAACAAGTCCATGGTGGGACTTTTCAAATCCCTTCCCTTCGCTGTCAGAACTTCGTACGAGGAAGACATGCTTTTCATGGAATGTATGTTCGATCAGCCAAAAAAGGAGGCGCAAGTTTCACACTGAGTTTGCCTCCGACTTCTTGTTCATTTTCACTCAAAAAAACTTTTCGTATTGACATTGCCGAAATCCGTTGCTATTTCGGATAGTGCGCGGTTCAACCACGCTCACCTGTGCATGTGCATTTCTTCTTCGAACTCGTAGAAACGATTCAACCCTGAGTTTTCCCTTCCCTCTTTTCTGCTGAAAATACGAGATGCCGCAACAGGGCGGATGGTTTGCTATTTCAACAACCCAAGCCATAGGAGGTCTCAATGGCCAACGTGATTCCTGTTCCTGAAATCTGGACAAAGACGGCACACTGCAACAATGAAAAGTACTTGCAGATGTATGAGCAGTCAATTCGAGACCCGGAAACATTCTGGGGAGCAGCGGCAAAAAGGCTGGACTGGTTCAAACCGTGGTCCAAGGTAAGAGAAGGATCGTTCACGGGAGACATCCGGATAAAATGGTTTGTGGATGGTCAGCTCAACGTTTCCTACAACTGCCTTGACCGCCATCTCGAAAAGAGAGGCGACCAGGTAGCCATAATATGGGAAGGCGACAACCCCGGAGTCAGCAAGAAGATAACCTACCGCGAACTTCACGAGCAGGTCTGCAGGTTCGCCAACGTCTTGAAATCTCTCGGGTTGAAAAAGGGAGACCGGGCGACGATCTATCTGCCCATGATCCCGGAACTTGCCGTCGCCATGCTTGCCTGCACGCGCATAGGCGTAGTTCACTCCATAGTCTTTGCCGGCTTTTCACCCGAGTCCCTGGCGGGACGCATTCAGGACTGCGGCGGCAAAGTGGTCATTACTTCCGACGAAGGTCTGCGCGGCGGCAAGCCCGTTCCTTTCAAGGAAAACACCGACGAAGCCCTCAAAAAGTGCCCCGATGTCAAACACGTTATCATGTTCAGGCACACGGGCGGCAACGTCTCCGTCACCCCGGGCCGCGACCTCGACTGGAACGAACTGATGAGCAAGGCATCCCCCGACTGTCCGCCCGAGTACATGGATGCCGAGGACCCGCTCTTCATTCTGTATACTTCCGGCTCCACCGGGAAGCCCAAAGGAGTGCTGCACACCACCGGAGGCTATCTCGTTTATACTGCACTTACCCATGAATACGTCTTCGATTATCACGACGGAGACGTCTACTGGTGCACCGCCGATATCGGCTGGGTCACCGGGCACAGCTACATAGTGTACGGCCCGCTGGCAAACGGAGCGACAACCGTAATGTTCGAGGGAATCCCCAATTATCCCGACTGGTCGCGTTTTTGGAATGTGTGCGACAAGCACGAAGTGAACATCTTCTACACGGCGCCGACGGCCATCCGGGCCATCATGAGACAGGGCGAGGGGCCGGTCAAAAAAGCGTCGAGAAGATCCATAAAGCTTCTCGGCACGGTCGGCGAGCCGATCAACCCCGAGGTATGGCTCTGGTACTACAACGTGGTCGGCGACGCCCGGTGCCCCATTGTGGATACCTGGTGGCAGACGGAAACCGGCGGCATCCTGATAACGCCGCTGCCCGGGGCGACATCCCTCAAGCCGGGCTCCGCGACCCGTCCGTTCTTCGGGCTCGAACCGGCAATCATTTCGCCGGAGGGCCAGGAAATCGACGGACCCGGCTCCGGCTATCTTGTGATCAAGCAGCCGTGGCCCGGCATGCTTCGCACCGTTTACGGCGATCACGATCGCTTCAAACAGACCTATTTTTCCAACTATGACGGGCTCTACTTCACGGGTGACGGCGCGCGGCGCGACGAAGACGGCTACTACTGGATCACCGGCCGCGTTGACGACGTCATCAACGTTTCCGGCCACCGCCTCGGAACGGCGGAGGTGGAAAGCGCTCTCGTGGCCCATGCCGCAGTCGCCGAAGCCGCGGTCGTCGGATTCCCGCACGACATCAAGGGCCAGGGAATCTAAGCCTATGTCACCCTGAAAGCCGACAGGGAGCCCAGCGATGCTCTGCGCGAAGAACTCGTCCGGTGGGTGCGCAAGGAAATCGGACCGATCGCGACCCCCGATTATATCCAGTGGGCGCCGGGACTCCCCAAGACCCGGTCGGGCAAGATCATGCGCCGGATTCTGCGTAAAATCGCGGCAAACGAAATTGCCGACCTCGGCGATACTTCGACCCTGGCAGAACCCGCCGTGGTTCAGGACCTGATCGACAACCGCCTCGCAGCGGTCGTCGCTGCCAAAAAAAGCTGATTCAAAGCTGTCTCGAAAATGCGAATATGGTGTGGGGGCCTGTTATCCCTCACACCCCGCGCCGCTTCACGGCTCGCTTTTTCTTGATGGCAGGTTAAGGATGGATCATAATGGGCGCTCTTTGGGAGCGCCCATTTTTTGTTTTCTTTTGCACTTCGACATGCATTTCTTAAATGATTAATTTTGTGCTCCTTCCGAACCCATACCCTCAGGACGACACAGGAGGAGTAACATGGCTCTGGACAAACTGGCGGGCAAGCCGGCCCCGCCGTCGCTGCTGGCAGACATTTCCGCACTTATAACCGATTACTATACCAACCACCCCGATCCGGCAGAAAAGACCCAAATGGTCGAATTCGGCACTTCCGGCCACAGAGGTTCTTCCTCCCGCAACAGCTTCAACGAAGACCACATCCTGGCGATTACCCAGGCCATCTGCGAGTATCGGAACGCCAACGGGATCTCCGGGCCCCTTTTTCTCGGGAAAGACACACACGCCCTGTCCGAGCCGAGCTTCAAGACTGCAATAGAGGTCCTTGCCGCCAACGAGGTTTCCGTAATGGTCCAGGCGGACTTCGGTTTCACTCCCACCCCCGTCGTCTCGCATGCCATACTCGTGCACAACCGCGGCCGATCGGGCGGGATATCCGACGGCATCGTCATAACCCCTTCCCACAACCCGCCCGAGGACGGCGGTTTCAAGTACAATCCCCCGAGCGGTGGCCCCGCCGATACCGGAATCACCTCCTGGATACAACACAGGGCCAATGCAATTCTGCGCGACAGGAACAGGGCAGTCAGGCGGATCCCGTACGACCGCGCATTGAAGAGCGGCATGGTGCACAAGCACGACTTTATCGGAAATTTCGTCGGAGAACTGGGTACAGTGGTCGATCTCGAGGCCGTCCGCTCCGCAGGGCTCCGGCTCGGCGTCGATCCCATGGGCGGCTCGTCTCTCCCCTACTGGGCTCCGATAGCCGACCGGTACGGGTTGTCCCTGGAAGTCGTAAACGACATGGTCGATCCCACATTCGGATTCATGACCGTCGACAAGGACGGGAAAATCCGCATGGACTGCTCATCTCCTTACGCCATGGCAAGGCTCATCGACCTCAAGGACCGGTTCGACATCGCGTTCGGCAACGACCCGGACAGCGATCGGCACGGGATCGTCACCCGCAGCGGGTTGATGAACCCGAATCATTATCTTTCCGTCGCCGTCTGGTACCTCTTTCAGAACCGGCCACAGTGGAAGGCCGATGCCGGGGTGGGCAAGACGCTTGTGAGCAGCAGCATGATCGACCGCGTCTCGAAACATCTCGGCCGGAAGGTGTTCGAGGTTCCCGTCGGGTTCAAGTGGTTTGTAGACGGACTGCTTGACGGCACCTACGGATTCGCGGGAGAGGAAAGCGCGGGAGCATCTTTCCTGCGAATGGACGGAACCGCGTGGTCAACCGACAAGGACGGGATCATACTCGACCTCCTTGCGGCGGAAATCATGGCCAAAACGGGAAAAGACCCCTCCGAGGTATACGGCTCTCTTACCGAAAAGTTCGGAAATCCCTGCTATGAACGGATGGATGCTCCGGCCAGTTCCGGCCAGAAAGCCGTATTGAAAAACCTCGACCCCGAAAAGATTCAGGCCGCCACCCTGGCAGGCGAGCCGGTTCTGGCCAGGCTGAGCCACGCCCCGGCAAACGGAGCCCCCATCGGGGGGATCAAGATCGTTGCGGAGAACGGCTGGTTTGCGGCGCGCCCTTCGGGCACAGAGGACATCTACAAGATTTATACGGAAAGTTTCAAAGGGAGGGATCACCTCGCCAGAATACAGCAGGAAGCACAGGAAATCGTGGGCAACACGTTCAAAGCTGCAGGCGTATAGAAAACTCAAACGGGAGGGACTATGAAAACCACACGCATCACGCTATTTTCGATCGCAGCCCTGGTGTTTACTTTCTCCATCGGTCTGACGGCC
>JAEZXS010000167.1 GCA_023442755.1 Pseudomonadota bacterium
AATGTGTGGGTGCTGACCAGCGGCAAAACCCCACCTAACCCTCCAGAACTGCTCGCCAGTGATCGGATGCGTGTACTGATCGAGCTACTCCGTCAGCAATTCGATATGATCATTGTTGATTCGCCGCCCATTGCAACAGTTAACGACGCTGCGGTCCTTGCCTCTTTGAGTGACGGGTTGATCATGCTGGTCAAGGCCGGGAGCACGGACATCACCGAACTGAAACGCGCCAAGGAGAAACTGGATGCAGTGCAGGCGCCAACTGTCGGACTTGTGCTGAACATGCTCGATTTCAAAAAAGACCCCTATTACTACGGCCGGTACTACTACAAAAGATACGATAATTATTATCAGGAAAGAGATAAGGCAATTTAGTCAGATATAATGAGTATTTAGCTAAAGAAGACATAAAGAATGTTTGTAGTGGGGCCAATGTTGATATTGCCGCATGGATGTCGACAGGCCTTGAATATGGTGCAACTGGTAAGTCCCTTGTTCATTCGTTAGAAGAGGAATGTAAGGGAGTTGGCGAAGCTTTACCCGTATGCTCACTGGTAAGACAAGCTGCAGGTACGTTGTTCTGGCGGCGGTTGCTCTCATTGTAACATGGGCAACGGTTCGACTCGGGATGTTTGCTCTTGCCGATATATACGATTTGTTGGGTGAGAAACGGCTCGAGTCAAACGACTACAAATCCGCTGCATCCTTTTTCTCCCGTAGCATAGACCTGGACGGTTCCAACCCCGACTATCGGATACATTATGCTCGAAGTCTCTATACGCTGGCGACCCAGGGTACGGATACGAATGCCGTTTTAGCCCTACTTCAGAAAGCCGCTCCGGCATATGCTCGAACAACGGAACTTGCTCCCGCGGAAGGGAATGCATGGTTCGGTCTGGCGCAAACCAAATGGTGGTTGAGCAAGTTTAAAGGTCATGAACATCTCGGTGGAGAGGTGGAATCGCTTTTTCTCCGCGCACTCAAGACTGATCCCAACAATGGGAAATTTCTATACGCTCTGATCGATTATTATCTGGCAACAGGAAGAACGGAGCGGGGCGCCGATTATCTGGAGCAGCTTGGCCGTGTTTTTCCAGAAGCATGGGAAAACCTCGAAAAACACCCAGGGTGGAATAGCAGCCTGCAGGATAGATTCGTGCGTGGCCTGAACATCGCTGCTTCCAATCGTCTCACGGAAGCCCCTGCGCTTTCAGTCCTTGCCGCTCTCTCCGCAAAAGCTGGAGACTGGGAAAAGGCCGCCGGGTATGTTCAGCAATCCGTTCGCCAAAACCCAGAGAACAGGCCGGTAAAAACATATTTCGAACTGGGGTGCTACCAATTGCTCGCTGGTCGTAAAGCTGAAGCTAAAAAGTCATTTGTCCTTGGTCTCAGATATGCAACAAATCGCCCGGAGACTCTGGATTACCTTCTGTGGCGACTTTTCGATGCAAAGGTCGACGCGGCCGATGCGTATCTCGATGTTGTGAAGGACGTCTCCGACATCGACGGCGAGGTATCCTCGGCTTCCCCCTTTATCAGGGGAAAAGCCTATTTCTATCTTGCGAGGGATTTTGACAACGCGGAAGCCTCCTTTAGACAGGCGATCCGTTTCAGAGACAACGCCGCCTCGCACAGATTTCTCGCCGAAATTGCCATGCAGCGCGGCGACTGGGGCAAGGCCGAACTGGAAAGCAATCGCGCCACTATGCTGGACCCTCGGCAAAGTTATTACCATTACCTTTTTGCTCGCTCTCTCCAGGAGCAACGCCGGTATGCGCCAGCTCTCGATGCAATCAGGCTGGCAATCAAATATGCAGGGCAGTCGAATGGCCTCTATTACGACTTGCAGGGCTGGCTTTACTGGGGGGTAACTGACTACTCTGCGGCTATCCAGGCATGGGAATCCGCACGGCAGGCCGATCCGAAGAGCGCCGCATACGTGCGTCAGATTGGGCAGGCCTATCTGATGTTGAAAAACTTCGCCGAGGCCGAAAACTTCTTCCTCCACGCGCTGAAACTGGACCCGGGTAACTCCTTGATCCGGAAGGAACTCCAGTCCGTGAGGGCCATGATGCGTCCGGAGTCCGTTAACTAGCGCGCGTAATGTCCGGTAAGACAACGGGATATTTTCTGAAACCTGCCTCGTCACCTGCAAAATCACGTCGTTTGCGTAAATATACCGAAAACATGCACAATTTTGATTCGCGCATCCCTGCACTACACCATGACGGCACATGCCCGTTTTGTGAAAATCAGGCGATCCGACGTAAGAAGCGTGATATCTGGATGTACCTGATACCCGCCAGCAGAAATTATTACTGCAGGAACTGCAAAGCCCGGTTCCTTCAGGTTGCGGGACGCTTTACCCGGGCGGTACAACGGACGGGAAGCATCAGATTGCCATACGGGACTTTGATCACGATCGGAGTGATCGTTGGCGTCATATTTTTCTATTTGCTCACGATACACGACCCTGATCAAACGCCTTCCGAAACCCAGGATATTGTTGTTGTGGACAAATGACGGACGGCGCCCATATGTCCCATTCTTCCATAAATCCCGTTTGCAGCAATCCTGTGCCTGCATCGGCCGCTGCGGCGTCAACACATTCCCGGCTCCCGTTGCTTCTTTTATGGGTGCAGCACGTTTTCTTTGCCATGTTCCTCCTCTTCACACCACTTGCTCGAGGAGCCGCGCGGCCCTGGGGCTTTTGCATCGCGGTATGGCTTGCACTGATATCCTTTGCCGCCATGACGACGCGTAGAATGTTGCAGGACGAAAGCCTCATTCCAAAAACTGCGCTGAACGCTCCTATTGCGCTCCTGATCGTGCTTGCCGCCTCATCCTGGTTCGGATCGATCTATAGGGATGCAACAGCCTGGGCACTGCTGCGTCTCCTGCTTTACGTTAGCGCCTTCTACCTGACCGTGGAGATTACCGAGTCAAGGCGACACACCAGGCGCTTCGTTTGGGGCGTGGTCGGAATGGGGCTCCTCGTTTCATTCATTGCGCTCATCGCACACAGCGGTGCACCCTTTCCTTCCTATTGGAGGAGCGATCCGTCCAGCATGAACTCCCCTTTCGTTAACCACAACCACCTGGGCGGTTATCTCGCAATGACCTTCGTGCTCGGCCTGGGTTTTGTGTACCACCGTACGAACGAACGCGTACTCGTATGGAGCGGCGCACTGCTGCTCATGCTCATAGTGCTGTGTTTGAGCATGTCCCGAGGAGCCTGGATCTCGGTTTTTGCAGCAGTGGAACTTATGCTGGGCCTGTTCCTGTTGAAGAAAGAGATCAGCAGGTTCAAATTGAGGCTTGTCGTTTTCAGTCTCTTCACAGTGGTTGCGATAACGATTCTCGGGTCCAATAGCATGATTGCCAGGCTGCAAACACTGACGAGTCCGGATGTCAATCTCTACGAGCGTGCAGTGGTATGGAGCGGCTGCCTGCAGATGATTAAGGCGAATCCGTTGACGGGGACCGGGCTGGGAACATTTCCCTGGGCGTTTAGCGATTTTCGACCGCCTGGGTTGCGGGCGCGCTGGTGGGAAGCGCATAACGACTATCTGCAGATTGTCACCGACGTGGGTATTCCGGTGCTGGTTCCGATCGTTTTGGGGCTGATTATTCTTTACAGAACCGGCCTGCATTCCTATCGAACCACTTCCAGCCGGCTTCACGCCGGCACCGTCCTGGGTTCTCTTGGCGGAATCACGGCAATTCTCGTGCACAGTATCAGCGACTTCAATATCCAGATAACCTCCAACGGGATCCTGTTTGCCTGTCTCACGGGTCTGGTAATGGGGCGCTATTCCTGGACGAAACATTGATTTCCGAGGGTCCAATCATGACAGCTCCGGCATCGAAAAATCAATCGCAATCCTGGCGCATGGCTGCCGTGTGCTTCCTGGCGGCGATGGCGGCATCGGGATGCGAAACGCTGTCGTCACCATCCGTCGGCCAGCCTTCCAGAGTGATAGTGATGCAGACAAACGTTGCCGACTACAAACAGATCAAGGCCTCCCTGGAGGCGGCGCTGGCGTCTCAGGAAGGGGGAGACCGGGAGGCGTTTCTGACCGGGATGGAGAATGCGCGGAAGAGTGCCGATATGTTCCTCGGCCGCCCCGCCAAGTACAAAGTCTCCGACGAAACGGTCTACCAGTTTCTTGCCGATCGTCTCAAGGATGCCCCGGCATATGGAAAGCCCTATAGTGCCGCCATGCTCGCAAGGCTCGAAGCCCAGGCTCGGTCTGGGAAAAAAGCCTGGGAACCGGTGAGAAGTCATGATGTCGCGGACATAAACACTTCGCTCAATCCCGACACGCTCAAGGTTGCACTCGAATCCATGCTTACGGAATGGGGCGAGACCGCATTTTCCGTAGATGATACGCTTGTTCGCCATGTCAGCTATTTCGTGAAATATTTTGCTCTCTGCGAAACGGAAAAGACCAACCGTGCGCTGGAGCGCAGCAGGAAATACATGCCTTATGTGGGCGATGCTTTTGCCTCACAGAACCTTCATGAAGACATCGCCTTTGCGGTTCCATTCGTCGAGTCGCGTTTTACGACATCGGCATGTTCCGTGGCAGGCGCTCTGGGAATGTTCCAGTTCATGCCGGGCACTGCCAGGGATTATGGCATGCAGGTGCCCTCCGGAATATCCGTGAACGGTTCGGGAAAGGACGATCGTCTCGACTGGCAGAAGGAAGCCAATGCAGCAGCCCGCTACCTCGTAAAAAGCCGCAACGTATTCGGGTCAAATGTCCTTGCTCTGGGAGCGTATCACCATGGTTCGATGAAGGTTGTGCAGGTTTTGCTGGCAGTTGCGGAACGATCCAAGGTCCGTTCGTTCAGCCCCATATTCAACCACGGAGAGCTTGAACCGTTTTCGCGGGAATACATCCCGCAGTGTCTGGCAGCCGCATGTGTTTACCGCTTTGTCAAGGAAACCCGCATCGATCGGCTGCCCGCCGCCGGGGTTCACTATCAGAACATAAGTGAGCCGGTGGCGATAGCCAAGTTGACACTCCGACACGGAGACCTCCTGGCGCGCAACCAGGATTTGATTAACGCAGAACGCATTTACTGCTATGCGAGCACAGGCGGCTATGCCCTCGTCACGGATTCCGGCGCGGAGGTCCGATCCGCCCGGGTGAAGAATCCTGTGGAAGAAACGGTGGTCGCAGCCGCTTCTGCGACTTCGTCAGAACCGGAGGATATCTGCCCGCCCGACGCCGACCGCGAGCAAAAGGCCGAGCCGACCGGCGCTGCCGCCCCTCCTGCAAACGAATCGAACTGCTGCATCCTCTACACCTTCCAGAAGGGAAACTCCCTCGGGGAACTGGCGCGGACCTTCGGCATCGATCTGCACAGCATCCTGGCGCATCCCATGAACAAACGTTACAGGGACCGCTATCCGCTAAATCCCAAAACCGGAGATACCGTAGTGATTCCGCAACTGGCGTCTACGACAACGATTTTGTCGTCCGGCCAAGGGACTTCCACCGCAGACTACCGGTTTTATACGGCCGAAGACCAGACCCTGAAGGAAATAGCCCAGAATGTGGCCGATGCGTTCGATGTGACCGGGAGCAAGAACGACGAAGTCACGGCCAGGGGGAAAGACATCACACCGGAACTGATTCTGTACTGGAACCGGGATCGCCTTCCGCAGGGTGTCGGGATCGAAGAACCCCTCCCTGCCGGAATTCCGCTTTTCATAGTGAGCGATTACCGCAGGGATGAAGCACCCAAAACCGCCGCCGGCATCAGGCAAGCTCGTAAGTAGGCGTGGAGAAGGACGAAATGATCCGCTTTTTAATCATAATTGCGACAGGCGTAACCGCCCTTTTGTGCTCATGCTCCAACCAGGCTTCCGATTCGTCGAAACCTGTCGCCCGGGTAAATCAATACGTCATCTCTTCTGATGATTTCAGGCAGGCACTGGCAAGGTCCGCAAACTTACATGATATCGTCGGATTGAGCATTGCGGACAAAAAAAGCATTCTCGATGATGAGATTCGCAAGGAACTGTTCATTCAGGAAGCGATCAACCAGGGACTGGACAAAGATGCGGAATTCCGGCAGACAATCGAGCGCTACTGGCAGCAAACACTGATAGCCTCGCTCATAAAGCGTCAGTGTGCTGCGCTCGATACGGGGATTATCGTGAACGAGGAGGAGATCGAGAAGCGTTTCAAACAGATCGTACAACCGGGAAAAGAATCTCCGGTGCTCACGACGGAATTGAGGCGTGAACTCGAGAAGGAAATCCGCGACGAGAAGCAGACGAAAGCTCTCGAAGATTGGACCGAGAATCTTTTTAAAAAGGCAAACATCACCATTTACGAAGAGAACCTGGCGCCTCTTCGTTGATACTGCGCGGATAAGAAAGGCTGGTAATATGCAGGAAGCGAGCGTCAAACCATATCGGCGTCGGATCGTATATATACACAGGGAGTACCAGCGCAGCTTTATTCTCAGATTTTCGCTGGTCGCCCTGGCGGCGATGGGCATAGCCGCCACTGTGCTCTATCTTCTGTCACGCGACACCATAACGGCCACCTACCAGTATCATCACCTGGCCCTGCGGACCACCGCCGAAGCGATATTGAAGCCCCTTCTGATAACCAACGGGGTCGTCCTGCTCTGTTTTCTGGGCGCAACGATTTTTATGACCATTTATGTTTCGCATAAGATCGGGGGCCCCCTCTGGCATTTCGGGAAGAGCCTCAAAGCGATCGGCGAAGGCGATCTGCAGCTGCAGATCCACCTGCGCAAAAAAGATCAGCTCAAAGAGCTTGCCGACCAGATCAATGAAATGACGGAGAGTCTGCGAGGCAAGGTGTGTGAACTTCAGGGTCAGGTCGATCGGCTAAGAGACAGGGCGCATGCCTCCGATGCCGATGAGCGGGTGCTCCAACATGACATCGACCTTCTCCATCAGACGGTTTTTCAGCTTTTCAAGACGAAATAGAAGCCGCGGCCGTTGAAAATTCGACACCCACAATCCGTATCGGCTGCCAGGTTCAGCGTTTGACACGCACTCCTGAACGATTCCCGAATGTATTATAATAATAGAAGTCAGCTCTCACAAAATTGATTCATGATGCCCGAACAAATTCACGATCATTCTGAAGATGCCTTTTACGGGCAAAGTTGATCATCTACTGGACGGGCCGGGATTCGTTATGTGCGGTGTGAATTTTCAAATCAGGCAGCCCGGGGTGCGGCTATGTATACGCCTGTTCTTCCTGGTGCTGCTGCAAGTTGCGGTTGCTGCTCCGTCTCATGCGGAAGACCTGGTCTTCCAGACAAAATCGTCCACCATTCACTACAGTCAAACGGTCCAGCTGGATAATTTTGGGAAAAAAATACGGGTTGGGGCTCTAAACCGCATGTTGAACCAGGTGCTTGCAGGCAGAGGCAAATCCTCCGAACCGGCCGACAGTGGAAACCCCCTCGGCAGATTGTTCGGATCGTCCCCTTCGGAGACAACATCACGAGCCGATTTGGGAGAAGCAATCGACGGGCTTTTCAAACGCGTCCAACTTATCCTCGATATGCCCATGCCCAAGCTGCGTGTGGAGATTCGGATTTACGGGAACGAGAAGGAAGTTGCCGCGATGTTTACGCAGCTTACCGGGGGGTCGAACAATGCTCCTTCCTTTTACTGGAAGAAAACAAATACGATATACATACAGACGGAAAATCTGACGGCCGGCATGCTTGCCCATGAGATGGGACATGCCATTTTGGACCACTACTTTGCGATCCAGCCTCCCCCGAAAATAGCGGAAATGCTTTGCCAGTACGTAGATAAGGAAATCTCCTCGGGCCTTTCCGAGCATGGCGGGAAGGCGTTGGCCTCGTCTCATGCCTTTTGATGAAAACCCTAAGCTATCCTGAGAAGTAATGCGGAATGCTTGACATTCACAATCATATGCTTCCCGGTTTGGACGACGGTCCGCCCGATTGGGATCAGAGTCTCGCCCTTGCCCGGCTGGCGCTGGCGGGAGGCATACGCGAGGTCGTCTGCACGCCCCATTGGGTGCCTGGAGCTTATCGGAACACCCGACAAGTTGTCCTGTCCGCTGTCGAACAGTTTCGACGAAAACTCCGGGAAGCCGTGATCCCGCTTAAAGTGTATCCCGGAGCAGAACTTCGCCTTGCGCCCGACCTGCCGCAGCGGATCGAATCGGGCGAACTCCTGACGTTAAATGACACCGGTCGATTTGCCTTGATTGAACTTCCCGACATATGCCTGATGCAAAACCTGGAAGTATTCTTTCGAAATATGCTGGATCGCGGCATTACGCCCGTCATCTGCCATCCCGAAAGAAACCACAGCCTGATGCAGGACCCGATGCCCCTTTTTCGCTGGGTTGAATCGGGATGCCATGTACAGCTGACGTCCGCCAGTGTCATAGGGCGCTTCGGCGCCGAAGTGCGAGATTTTTCTCTCGTGCTTCTCACACACCGACTGGTACATATCCTTGGGACGGATGCCCACTCTCTCCGACTGCGCGCCCCTGTTCTCAGGGACTCATGGGAGAAGGTGCGTGACATTCTGGGACAGGAAGCGGCCGACCTGATGGTCAACGAAAATCCAGGACGCATTATTGCCGGCGAAAGCATAGATTTTTATGAACCGGTCCCCTTCGCGGCTACGCCGCCGAAGGTTTCTTTTTCGCGCAAAATCTTCTCCTTCCTGGGGTTCATGTCTCACACACATCAATGATTGCAGAACGAGTTCAGGGAAATAAGGGAAAGATGAACACCGAGTCCCGTATATTCGTCGCAGGCCACCGCGGCCTCGTCGGATCGGCCCTCACACGCCGCCTCCAGTCGGGAGGCTTTAACAAGCTCATCATCCGGACGCATGCGGAGCTGGACCTTGAAGATCCGCACGCCGTCGAGGCGCTCTTCGCTGCAGAACGACCGGAGTTCGTTTTTCTTGCTGCGGCAAAAGTAGGCGGTATCCATGCCAACAGCACCTATCCTGTGAATTTTCTGCTCTCCAACCTCAAAATCCAGAACAATATAATTGAGGCGTCATGGCGGCACAGGGTAAAGGGGCTGCTGTTCCTCGGAAGTTCCTGTATCTACCCGAGACTGGCCAGCCAGCCTCTCCGGGAGGAGTACCTGCTGAGCAGTGCGCTGGAACCGACCAACGAACCCTACGCGATAGCCAAGATTGCGGGCATCGAGCTGTGCGAGTCTTTCAACCGGCAGTACGGGACGCGTTTCCTGAGCGTTATGCCGACGAATCTTTACGGCCCGAATGACAGCTATCACCTGCAGAATTCTCATGTCCTGCCGGCGATGATTCGAAAATTTCATCTCGCCAAAAACGCCTCGCAGGGAAACTGGGAGGGCATACTCCTGGATGAAGCCGTTTTCGGCCCGATTCCGGATGATTTCGCAGCAAATCTGGCTGCAATCTCGAAATTCCAGGGACATTCAATACCTGAACCCTTCGAGTCGAAGTTTCGCAACATAGAGGCGGCCTCTAGCATTACTCTTTGGGGCACAGGCGCGCCAAGACGGGAATTTCTCTATTCCGACGATCTGGCCGATGCCTGCGTTCTTTTGATGGAAAAGCTGGATTTGGTGTTCGAAGAGTCTTACCAGCGCGGCTTTACCGCCTCGGAGCACCTCGTAAACATAGGATGCGGCGAGGACGTCACAATCCGGGATCTTGCATCGCAGGTTGCCGGAATAGTGGGGTTTGAGGGCTCTATCAATTGGGATAGTTCCAAGCCGGACGGGACTCCCCGCAAGCTGCTCGACGTAGGCCGTATAAACCGCATAGGCTGGAAAGCCACAATCGGGCTTGCCCGGGGAATCCGCCTGGCCTATGCTGATCACCTGTCGAGGCTTGAATCCCAAAGCTCGCGCGCAACTCGGCTGGCACCCTGAAATTTCCTTCCCGGACCTTATCCATGAAATGGTAATGAGCGATCTCCACGATGCCGCGCGCGAAGAGGTCTGTCTTCGAAACGGCTTTATACTGCCTGCCAGTTGCGAACAACACTTGTGAGTGTTAAGGGCCGCATTTCCTTTTAGGGTGCGCCGCAAGAGATTTCGGTTCTTCATTCCCGGCCGATCCCCAGGGTCTCACCAACTTGTTTCCGTTCGAATTCCCATTCCTTCCATCCTAAAGAGTTTGATGAATACAGAACATGTCTAAGGCGTGAACGCCATGAGGGAAAAATCTTTTCAATTGTATCTAACAACAGTTGAGAGGTTACCAGGCAGGACATGCTTCTTCAGCTAAGAAATCCCAGACTCTATGCAATGGCGCTCCTGGATATGACCATGTTTTCGCTGGCCTTTCTGGGGGCATATCTACTGCGTTTCGAATTCGAGTTGAGCGCCGACTCGCTTTACCAGGTCGCCTCGATTCTTCCCTGGCTCATCGTAGTGAAGCTGGGCGTTTTCTTTTCTTTCGGCCTTTACAGAGGAATGTGGCGCTATTCGGGTCTGCACGATATCTGGAGCCTCGGCCATGCCACACTCCTGGCCTCGCTCCTGATCATCAGCTTCATTCTGATTCTGCACAGGTTCCAGGGATTTTCCCGCGCGGTTTTCTTTCTCGACTGCATTCTGACATTCGTCCTGGCAGGCGGGACCCGAATGGCGATCCGTACCTATTACGGAATCACCTCCGGGCTGATAGGCAGTTCGCTGTTCCGGCTTCCGTGGCATTCTTCGAACCCGCGCTGCAAAAACATCCTCATCATTGGCGCCGGCGGTTCCGGGGAAAAGATACTTCGCGAAATCTTCGATAATCATACAATCAACTACAAGGTAATCGGCTTTCTGGACGATGACCCTTCCAAGCTGGGCCGCGCTCTCCATGGCGTCCCGATCCTGGGAGACGTGGACAATCTTCCGACAGTTCTTGCCCGCCGCAGCATAGACCAGGTCATCATTTCCATGCCCACGGCAACCGGACCCGAGATGCGCCGCATCGTGAATATATGCAAGAGCAGCGCTGTTTCTTTCAAGACTCTCCCCGCCATCGGCCAGATCTTGGACGATAAGGTCAGCATCAAAGCCTTGCGCGACGTAAACTACGAGGATTTGCTGCGGCGCAGCCCCGTGGAGCTGAACTCCAAGGGGATCCAGGACTATCTCGGCGGAAAGCGGGTCATGGTGACGGGCGCAGGCGGTTCCATCGGCTCGGAGTTGTGCCGGCAACTGATTCGATTTGAACCGGAGGAACTCATCCTGGTGGATGCCGGCGAAGAGAACCTCTATGACATGCAGATGGAACTTCGCCATGAGCTTGGCTTCAAATCGTATAGCGCCATCCTGGCCAAGGTGCAGAATCAGCACCTGATGGAAGACGTCTTCAGCAGCTACCGCCCCGAGGTCGTCTTCCACGCCGCAGCGTACAAGCACGTTCCCATGTTGGAAAGAAACCCCTGGGAAGCGATTTTCAATAACGTGATCGGCAGTCGTGTAGTAATGGAAATGGCGCTGAAATACAAAGCCGAGAGGTTCGTCCTGGTCTCTACCGACAAGGCCGTACGCCCAACGAACGTCATGGGGGCAAGCAAACGGCTGGCCGAGTTGGTTTTGCAGTCGATGCAAAATGGAAACACGCGTTTCATGGCTGTGCGGTTCGGTAACGTCATCGGATCTTCGGGTTCTGTTCTTCCGCTGTTTCGAAAGCAGATAGCCAATGGCGGGCCCGTTACCGTTACCCACCCGGAAGTGACCCGTTATTTCATGACCATTCCGGAAGCCTCCCAACTCATCCTTCAGGCAGG
>JAEZXS010000245.1 GCA_023442755.1 Pseudomonadota bacterium
TACCCGACCGGCGCAAACTCGTAGAGATCCGCATATTCCTTCCGGGACTTTTCCAGCTCCCCGCGCACCCGCTGCAACTCCTCATTCTGGATCTGGAGTTCGACCTGGTGGACTTCCAGTTGATGAATGAGCGCCAGGATATCCATACCCGAAAACCGGGATTCTTCCTTGCCCTGCCCTTCGAGCAACTCTTCGGCCCGGCGCCGCAAATCTTCGAATCCGGAATGAACCGCTTCTTCGTCCATTTTGTCCCTGCTCCCATGACATTTCTACTAATAATACATAATATAATTAGCAGATAGGACAGGCACCGTCTCCTTTGCGGCTGAAATCGCAGGCCTTCCCTTCGCAGCATCCAGGGTCCGGCTCTTTCTTCCAGCGCAGGGACAACGCCTCGATCACGTAGACTCTACTAAGTAAAAGGATAATTCTCTGTCACGCGGCCCTGGCGTTATCTTCTATCGAACTACAGTGGACGTTGAGGCAGGGGGTATCCGTGTATCCGTGGGAGCGGAAGGAAAGAAAAGGTGTTTGTTTCCACAAACTTACAGAGGATTTCCGGGTGGAGTCTACAGGAGAGATGGATTTCGAAACGAGAGCTTGCGACTAAGTGAGGGCGTGAATCCTTCCCCATAGCCGATTGCGGAATGTAACCCCTCTCGAGGCGGCGGAACTACGGTCGCATTTGTCTCAATTGCCCGGGTAAATGCTCATCATCGGCCTCGGGTTTGGGGACGCGTCTCTTTGCCGCCACACATAAACCCATAAAGATCATCCCGGTATAGATGCCTATCAGGAATACGAACACGTACATCATCAACGTAATCTCCACTCGCGGTTGTCCGGACAAAGGGAAATGCATTCACCGCGGTCTCTCATGCCCTTTTGCAGTACAACCCCTGGTTCTCGCTCAGTACTCAAAGGTTATGCCGCCACTCTGTGCCCCGAGACACTGTAGTCTCAGCCCGACAGTGTGTAGGCCAACCCCTTCACTTTAATTTTCCAATCTGCTCCACAGCGAGTACATGTCCTCTGCAGTCGCGCTTCATCCGGTTATCTGCATACCGCGACCGGTTTGATATTCCTTCTGTCAGGGATTGCTGCTTCGCAAAATCCGTCACGAGTATCGCCCTGTACGTATTCGGCATGCCTGCCGAGCCCTCATTTTATTCATTCGAAAGCGGCGTCCAACCGGTTCAAGGTGGAATACGACCGCATATCGAATGAATCCCGAATATAGCCATTCTGCATACGTGCATATCGGGTTATGCAATCAGAATGCCAGAATACGGGAAATGTGCGGACTCTGCATATATGAGGTAATCGATCAAATGATGGATGGGCCTATGGATATGAAATTTGAATATTCCGCCTGGATAACTGGGATTAATCGGTATTCGGTGTGAATGGTACTGAGATGAGGCATTCAGCCTCGTAATTGCAGCCTAATAGATCTATAGACTGTCTACAACTTTTGTTGATTATTGTTACATATGTTCAGTGATTCATGTTTAGTATGGATACACATGTAATATTCTGTAATACAGAAGTCCATCTTCATCGATCGACTACATTACCGGACGGGCGAGGACAGCCCTCAAAATGAAGAAGCCGCCCGAAGGCGGCCTCGTATCATCCGTACCGGAACCGGACGCCGAATCCCCCTCTCGGGTAGCGCCAGGCAAGCGCCTTATCCGCATAGGGGCACACCGTGCGGCAGGTGCCGCATTCCAGGCAGCCGGCATAGTCGAAGCTGATCTCGTCGTCCTTTATCGTATACAGGCCGGCGGGGCAGCCGAAGGTGCATGGCTTGTCGCTGCAGGTCCTGCATACCTCCTTGTTCACCGTGATGTGCGCCTCGTCGTCGTCCACTTCGAACTTGTTCAATCCCAGAAGCTGTTCGGTCGTCAGCCGTTTCATAGCCGCCGTACTCCTTTCCAGGCATCCGTCGCCAGTCCGGCAAGGCTGATCCCGCTTTTGCGTATATGGTCGAAGATCTTTTTGTACAGCGGCACCGGGGGCTCCCCAAAAACGGAGAAAAGGTCCGACGCAAGCGACGTCACCAGGCCCGGGTAAGCCGTGAAAAGCCGCTTGTTCTCCATGAACTCCGGGACGCCTTCGTACGCCAGGAGATCCTTTAGAACAAAGCATTCCTGGAGATATCTCCGGTAGCTCCCCAGCGAATGGGCGGAAAAATCGCTCCTGCCCTTCGCCTCGATCACCGTCCTGGCGGCGGCCTCCCCCGAGGCTATGGCAAAATCCATCCCGCGGACGACATACCCCAGGTTCAGCACGAACCCCGCCGCATCCCCCGCGATCAGGAACCCGTCCCCGTATATCCGGGGCATCATGGCAAGGCCCGCCTCCGGGATCAGGTGGGCCGAGTACTCCGCGACCTCGCCCCCCTCGATAAGCGGCGCGACATGCGGGTTCTCCTTGAAATCTTCGACAAGATCGGCCATGCGGTGCCGGTTTTTCTGCAGATGGCCCGAATTGACCACGAGGCCGAGCGAAACGCTGTTTCTGTTCGTGTAGAGGAAACCTCCCCCCTGCATCCCCTTCGTGCAGTCGCCGACAAACATCATCGCGGCCCCGCCGTTTCCCTCGACCTGGAACCGTTCGCTGATGGTTTCCCGGGGCAGCTCGATAACCTGCTTTGCCCCTGTTGCCACCTGGTCCGCGGAAAACATCGGGGCAAAACCCGCCTTCTGGGCCAGGATCGAGTTCACGCCGTCGGCCATGATCACGGCGTCCGCAAACATCTCGTCTTCCCCGGCGCGGATGCCCACTACCCTCCCGCCCTGAATCAGCAGGTCGTCAACCCGGATGTTGCAGGCGAGCATCGCCCCCGCTTCTTCGGCTTTCGCGGCAAGCCACGCGTCGAATTCCGCCCGCAAAAGCGTGAAGGAATGGTAGGGGGCTTTTCCCCAGCCGGTATCCTGGCAGTTGAGGGACACGCTGCGCCCGCCGTCCAGAAACGTTATCGTTTCCCGAATGACTGGCCGCTCCACCGGCGCCTCCTCCCAGAAGTCCGGGATGACGCGGTTGAGCGCATGCGCATACATCCGGCCGCCGAACATGTTCTTGGCGCCCGGCGCCGCTCCCCGCTCTATGAGGAGGACCTCGTGGCCCTCCCGTGCAAGCACCAGCGCCGCGGTGCTGCCCGCGGGACCGGCCCCGACGACGATCGCGGTGAATTTTTCTTCGGACATGGCTACTTCTTCAGTGCGGTCTTGAGTTCTTCCACCATCATGGGCACCACTTTGTACAGGTCCCCGACAATCCCGTAGTCCGCGGCCTCGAAAATCGGTGCGTTCTCATCCTTGTTAATGGCAAAGATCACCTTGCTGTCGCGAATGCCCGTGATGTGCTGGATCTGCCCCGAAACCCCGATGCCGATATAGAGAAGCGGCTTTACCTTCTTTCCGGAAATTCCGAGATAGACGCTCTCGGGGAGCCATTGCAGCTCCTCGGCAACCGGCCGGGAACATCCGACCTCCGCACCTATAGTCCGCGCCAGGTCTCTGGCGATATCGATATCTTCCTTCTTCTGAATGCCGCGGCCGACGCTTACCACGATCTTCGCCTCGGTGATGTCGACCGATTCCTGCTGCCTCGGGGTGCGCCCCACCACCCGAACGGGAGAGGCCGGAGGAGCGGGAAGCTCCACGATCTCGCCGGTCCGGCCCGAAACGGCCTGGGCCGGGTCGAATGTCCTGGGGGGCACCGTGGCCATCTGCGGGTTGGTATCGCAGACGACGCTCTGCACGGCGGCCCCGCCATAGACCAGCCGATCCATTACCAGCCGGCCGCCCTCACCCGTCGAAAACCCGATGCACCCGCTGCAAAGCCCGGTCTCCAGGCGAACGGCAAGCCTCGCCGCCATTTCCTTGCCCCGGGAGCTTGCACCCATCAGGAACACGTCCGGGTTTTCCTTTTTCGCGACGTCGGCTATCACCGGCACGAAAGACTCCAGAGGCTGATCCGCAGCGAGTTCGGGGAGGACGAACACCCTGTCGGCCCCGCACGCTATGTACTCTTCCGCCAACGCTCCGTTTACAGCAAATGCGGCAAGGGTCGTCGAAGACGCATCCGCCAGGCTCCTGCCTGCGTTCAGAAGCTCCAGCGTCTGATCGCGGTTTTCTGCAAATATCCAAATCCCAGCCATGTGCTGTCTCTCCTATGAAATGACACCCTCTCTAAGCAGGGCGCTCACTGCCTCGCGCACCCCGTCCGCATCGGCCGAAAACTTTATCCGTTTGCGGTCCATTGCCGCCGCGAGAACGGACGCGGTCCGCAGACGCGCTTCGGGAACCTTTTCCGGACCGGTCGCGTTCACCGGCTTTTTGGCCGCACCGAGCACCTGTTTCAGAGTGGGGATGCGCGGCGAATTGATGTCCGGCAGGACGGCAACGAGCGCCGGGAGCGGAATTTCAACCGTCTCGATCCCGTCTTCGAGCTTTCGCTCGGCGACGATCTTCTTTCCGTCCTCGTCAAAGGTCAGCTTGTTCACCCAGGTTGCGCAGGGGATCCCCAGCTTTTCGGCAAGACCAGGCCCGACCTGCTGGGCATAAATGTCCCCCGACCCCTCGCCGCACAGGATCAGGTCGAAGTCCTGCTTCCCGATTGCAGAGGCCAGGACGTCGATCGTCTGGGAAGGCTCGAGGTCGGCGCAGCACGGATCGTTGATGAAGCAGGCTTCGTCCGGGCCGCGTGAAAGGGCGTCCTTGAGGCACGGTTTTGCGCCGGGAGGCGCAACCGTTATGGCAGAGATGCTGCCCCCGTGTTTTTCGTGAAGACGCACCGCCTCCTCAATCGCATTCCGGTCGTAGGCGCTGATCTTGTAGCCGGCCCGATCCAGGTTCAGCTTGCGCGAGGCCGCATCGACCTTGATATCGGCATCGTCGACAACCCATTTAAAGCAAGCGATTATCTTGAGCATAGTACCTTTCCCTCAGGTTAGCGCAGCACATTCCCGGAAATAACCATTCGCATTACTTCCGAGGTTCCTTCGTAGATTTCCGTTATCTTGGCGTCCCGGTAAAGACGCTCTACCTTCGTGCCCTTGATGTAGCCGATGCCGCCGTGGATCTGGATGGCGCGGTCGGTCTGGCGGGAAGCGGTCTCCGAGGCGAAAAGCTTCGCCATGGCGGCTTCCTTGCTGTAGGGCATGCCCTGGTCGTAGCACCAGGCCGCATAATAGGTCAGAAGCCGCGAAGCTTGGATGTCCGTGGCCATGTTGGCGACCATCCACTGGATCGCCTGAAAGGAACTGATGGGCTTGCCGAACTGGACCCTCTCCTTCGAGTATCGTATCGACTCGTCGAGTGCGGCCTGGGCGATGCCCAGGGCTTGGGCGGCAATGCCGATCCTTCCGCCGTCGAGCGTCATCATGGCTATCTTGAACCCCTGCCCTTCCGATCCCAGCAGGTTTTCCTTCGGGATGCGGCATTCCTGCAGATGCACTTCCGCGGTGAGCGCCCCCCGAATTCCCATCTTGTTGAGATGCCGTCCGATCACCAGCCCGGGCGTCCCGGCCGGGACGATGAACGCGCTTATCCCCTTCACGCCCTTTGACGGGTCGGTCATCGCGAAGACGACGATCACGCCGGCAACGGGGGCATTGGAAATGAATATCTTGGTGCCGTTCAGGACCCACTGATCCCCTTCGAGAACGGCCGTTGTTGCGCCCGACGCGGCATCGGTGCCCGCTCCGGGCTCCGTGAGGGCGAACGAACCGAGCATCTCGCCCTTGCAGAGCGGGACGAGAAACTTTTGCTTCTGCTCCTCGGTACCAAATTTGAACAGGGGAAAACCGGCAAGCGAGGTATGGCATTCGAGAGTGAAGCCCGTTGTGGCGCAGGCGCGGGACAGTTCCTCGAGGACGAGGATGTAGCTGAGGTAGTCGGCCCCGGCCCCGCCGTACTCCTCGGGGTACGGGATGCCCATCCAGTCCTGTTCGGCCAGCTTCTTGACCGTCTCGGCCGGGAACCGCGGTTCCTGGTCCACCTCGTTTGCAATGGGAGTGACGTACTGATCGCAGAATTCCTGCACGCTCTGCCGTATCAACTGGTGCTCTTCGGTTAACTGAAAATCCATGATCGCTCTCCTTTGTCGGACTGGGAGGCCGTTCAGGTCCGCTTTCGCGGACGGTATCGATTCACTCAGGGCGGGCGGCCTGACCGCGTTCTTCAGGCGTTTTTTTGAGTGTCGGGGGCCGCTTCGATCGCCCCCGCGGGTTTCCAGGAAAACCCATGAACAGAAGAAGGAAAAGGAACCTTTCACGGGAAGCATTAGAGCGACAAGAGCGGGATGCAGGAACCAAATGAGAGTGAGAATCGATCCGGATCGGAACAGGAAGCGAAAGTGATCGGCGCGCAGCTTTCCGGCGGCCAACGCCGTCTTCAAGCCTGCGTAATTGTGAATACTACTTAATCATGCGCCGAATCTCAACCATAAAAAAATCTTCACAAGCAGCGAAGGAAACTGCGGATTTTCAGGGGGATAAACGTTTTGTCCGAAGGTTTTCCCCACAGCGGCAAGGCAGCCGAAAGCTTTTATTATCCGCAGATGGCCGCAGATTTTACGCTGATGAAAACGCTTCCCGGGCGAAGGGACAATCCGGTCATTCGTAGTGAATGGTGGGCGAGAGCCGCTGTCAGCCACATTTAAACACCTCAGGGTTTCGACATGGCTATATAAGAGCAGGCACAGCCCAGCAGAACTATTGCGATCAAAGCAATATTCAATGGGTACTTGAACCATACCAGGATGAAAATCGATGAACTCAGAGCAATAATCAAAATTTCGATCAATTTGACATGATCATGAACCATACGCTGTTTGAGTATTCTTTTCGAAAGTGCGGTCCACACGGCCAAACTGGCGAAAGCGGCTATACCGTAAACACAATCTATGCATCCAAGAATCGCTGCAATAACGTACAATCCCATCATTAACAACGATCCGACCAAACCTATGTTGATGCAGGCAAGAATGATCGGGTAGGCTCGTTTTCTATCCATCCATCTCATTTGCATGGTGAATTCCTCCGGAGCCTTCCAGCTTGGAGCATCCGAACTGCTCACAAACTTCATTTCCAAGGGGAACAAGAGACCTAGAGAAGAATTCTTCCCGTTTGAATCCCTACACCTTACAGTATTGCAGCAACCCAGGCGCGAAAGGAGTAATCACATGCAGATGTTACTCCAGCCATCAGCATGTCGAGTAAAACTTGTTTTTTTACAAAAGGTAAAGACGAGCGGTCGCTGATATTACACCGTAAATGGCATTTCCGAAATCATCTGCGTAAATCTGTGAAATCTGCGGATATAAAGAGAAGGCTTTGCATTCGACAGCGCGCATGCGCCGATTCAACCAATATTCACCGGCATCCTCCCCTTTTGCCGGATCATCTCCCCACAATCTGCGGATGCCCCCGTCATTGACAGCCGTGCCGGACTTCTTATCGTTTTGTCCCATAAGGCCCGTTTATGGGCATTTTCCCCAATGAAATCACCAAAGTGAGGGGCTGGAGACAGATTAAAGGAGACACCACATGGATAGACGAACCTTCATAAAACATACCGCGGCAACGGGAATCCTGGCCGCCCAGGGCCTGGCGATGGCGGGCTCGGCCGGAGCGCAGGCCGGGGCACCGGCAAACCCACAGAGTGGGGACATGATCTACCGGCCGCTCGGCAGAACGGGGGTGCAGGTATCGGTGCTCGGGGTCGGAGGCAGCCACATCGCAAAGACCATATCCGAACCGGAGAGCATCAGGATCGTCCGGGGCGCAATCGACCGCGGCATCACCTTCATGGACAACTCCTGGGACTATAACGACGGGAACAGCGAAATCCGGATGGGGAAAGCCCTGCGGGACGGCTACCGGCAGAAGGTGTTTCTCATGAGCAAGATCGACGGCCGCACATCCGATTCGGCCGCAAAGCAGATTGACGAATCGCTCAAGCGCCTACAGACCGACCATGTCGACCTCATGCAGTTTCACGAAATCATTCGGCTCGAAGACCCCGACCGGATATTCGCGCCGGGCGGCGCCATGGAGGCCATGCTTTCGGCGAGAAAGGCGGGGAAGGTGCGCTTTATCGGGTTCACGGGACACAAGGACCCGATGGTCCATTTGCGGATGCTCGAACTCGCCGGGGCAAACGATTTCCATTTCGATACGGTGCAGATGCCGTTAAACGTGATGGACGCCCATTTCCGGAGCTTCGGCCAGTTGGTTTTGCCCATCCTCGTTCGCGACGGAATCGGCGTGATCGGGATGAAGCCCATGGGTGCCGGGGTCATTCTCGAAAGCGGGGATGTTACGCCCGTCGAATGCCTCCACTATGCGATGAACCTGCCCACCGCGACAGTGGTGACGGGAATCGACAGCATGAAGGTCCTCGACCAGGCCATCGAAGCGGTAAGGACTTTCAAACCGATGAACAACGAACAGGTCTATTCGCTTCTCGCCAAGACCGCAAAATCCGCGGGTAAGGGCAGGTTCGAGCTGTACAAGACCGCCACCCGGTTCGACAGCACCGCGCACAACCCCGAATGGCTGGGGGGAAGCCGGGAGACGGGCTGATGAGGGCCAAAGCCGCGAATACGCTAACGAGAGACTGGATGGAGATACCCTGTGGGAGCGGCTTGCAGCCGCGATAAAAAACATGCGGAGCACACTTGGACGGGGCTGGACATTGTTTTTCTTCTCGCGAAGCCAGGCGCGAAAAAAGCCAGTGGCCATACACGTTCCGTAGGTCGAAGAGGAATATTGAATATGCATCGTTTTGTTGCTGCAATTTTGGTACTGACAGCCGTCCTAATCCTCCCAGTCGCCGCACAGCCGGCAAAAGCACAGGAACAGACCAGCCCGGATTCGTTCCTCCTGACCATCTTCCTGCGCCACGACCAGTCCCGGACGCTCGACGAAATCCAGGACCGCCTGAAAAGGTCCGGCTTCTACAAGATGTTCCCCCCTGCCGGCACTGAGGTTGTCTCGTGGTACGTGATGATGGGCATTGGACAAGTGGTAACGCTCAGGGTTCCCCCGGACAAGCTGCGCGAGGTGAACCTGGCCATAGAGAAGGGAGCCTGGGAAGCCTTCCGGACCGAGTTCTACCCGACATACGACTACAGGCCGGTTTGGGAAGCCCAGAAGAAGAATCAGTGACTGCCAGCACCGTCAACTCCCGGCAGACCATCATGTCGGTTGCGGGGAGAGGCTTTCAGCCCAATCCTTTTGGGGAAGGCATAACCGGATACAATTCAAGTTTTTCTTCGCGGCTTCGCGTCTTTGCGTGGGAAAAGATCAATCCGCACCGTCGAAGACAAAGCATCGCAGCCGTAAGGCGCTCCCACTGCAACACTGCCTAGAGATTCTTCCTTCGCGACCTTATCGAAACATAACAAGTTTGAGAAAAAACATCGCGGCTGCAACCCGCTCAGACTGTTGAAAAAGCCCCCAATCCGTCGCCCCGACGAAAGTCGGGGTCCAGAAGTGCTTGAAAACACTGGGTTCCTGCTTTCGCCGGAATGACGATGATGATGATTTTAGGGTTTGTCATCAATCTGCGCGGCTGCAAGCCGCTCCCACAGAAAGTTGGTTTCGCTTTTGTTCTTCTTCACGGCTTCGCTCCCGCATTTCGCGCATGCGCGTCAACTTTAGCATTCGTAACCGCCGCGAGGTCTGAACTGCTGTGGGAAAAGGCTTCCAGCCTCGATCCTTTAGAAACTTTTCAGGCAGACTGAACTCATTTTCCCGAGGCTTTTCTTCGCGTCTTCGCGGCTTCGCGAGGGAAAAGAAAAACTTATGGCTATCTTAATTCAATGTGCTCCGCAGGATCGCGGCTGCAAGCCGCTCCCACAAGTACTGAAATTATTCCGTATTTCTTAATGGTCGTTACTTCTTCGCGGCTTGTTCCTGTTAAGTTGACGGCAATGCGCGTTTCGCGGGATTCGGCGTGGGAAATGATCAATCCGCACCGTCGAAGATAAAGCACTGCAGCCGTAAGGCGCTCCCACTGCAACACTGCCTAAAGAAATTTCTTCTTCGCGGCCCTATCGAAACATAGCAAGCTGCGCGTGAGAAAAAACATCGCGGCTGCAACCCGCTCTCACATAATACCGGAACTGCTCTTACTACCCAATAAAGCCTTCTTCGCGGCTTTTCCTTTTTCACTCGAAGGCTTCGGCGCTTCGCGGCAACCGGTGAATCTTCTGACCGAAACGCATCCGACCAAGCCGGCTACTGCGCGTTCCGCATTCCATTCCATCATCACCTGTATTCTCCTTATCTCCGGTTTGACATTCTAAACCCGGTGTCCATCTTAAAATCAGCGGCATGCAATTTCGCCGGCAATTCAAGAAGGCAACCTGAAAAGGAGCTACCATGAGCACAATCAAGACAGTCGGTACTTTGGCCATATTTCTAGCAGCACTCTTAGCCGCGCCCATCGCGTTCGCTCAGACCTTCGGCGCCCCCTCGAGTCCGGACTTCCGCAATGACGTCAACAGCGGACTGAACAACGAAATCGGAAGTCAGAACATCCTTCCGGGAGAGATCGACATGGGACAGCCCGGCAGGCAGGACAGCGACATGGGCAGTGCGCCCGGGGAGTTTCCTTCCGACCAGGCGGAAGCCGACGAGTAAGCGGATAAGAATCGCAGCAGACGTTTCATCCCGCAGCCCGGCAGGCTCGTTCTGCCGGGCTGTGATTTCGGTCACATTTTCTTCTCAATCCCCGCCGACAAAAGCATTTTTTTCTGGCCTTTCAAAAAACTATCGTTTAAGAAATAGCTATTCGCCAAGCGGAAGACTTCCCGGTCCCAGGGGGAACGTCAATCCCGAGGCATTGCAGCCCGCTGGTCGGAGGTGGAATTATCTGCCCCGAAAGCAGGTTCGTCACCTTTGCTTTTGAGTTCGATTCGTCGCAGTCACCGTCTCTTCACCAGGCCCAATTGAGTTTTCCCTTTATGCAGGGGGCATTTATGTGGAAAGGAAAAGCGTTCCCATTTTTCCTGGTGTCGCTCTTTCTCTGCGCGACGCCCATTTTCCAGGCTTTCGCACAGCCCATCCCCGTCGATCCGGCCGTTCAGGCGCAGATCGACCTGCTCGGGAAGGCCGTTGCCCGCAACGGACACTCCTTCACGGTCGGCTATTCCGACGCGATGGATAAAACGATAGACGAGCTGTGCGGATTGAAGGAACCACCCAACTGGGAGAAAAGCGCGCCGGTTATGCCGCCAATGCTCTCTGCCGTTGCGCTCCCATCCTCCCTGGACTGGCGCGCGCTGGGAGCCGACGTTCCGATCAAGAACCAGGGGGGCTGCGGCGACTGCTGGGCATTCGGGACGCTCGCCCCTCTCGAAGCGCAGATCAAACTCCAGTGCGGCGTTACGGCAGACCTGTCGGAGCAGTATCTTGCATCCTGCAATATCGATGGCTGGGGTTGCAACGGCGGCTGGTGGGCTCACGATTACCAGCTCGACAAATCGGGACAGGATAACTCCGGGCCCGGGGCCGTTCTCGAAAACGGTTTTCCGTACAAAGACTCCGAAACCCCATGCGAAGGCCCCTATCGGCACACCTACACGATCAGCAACTGGGGGTATCTCGCGGACGACGGCGCCGTTCCGTCCGTCAGGACCCTGAAGGAGGCCATCTACGCATACGGCCCCATTTCCGCCGCGGTCTACGTCGGCCCTCTCTTCCAGGCATACAACGCGGGCATTTTCGACGCGGACGAGCAAGGGCAGGTCAACCATGCGATCACCCTGGTCGGATGGGTGGACGACGCCGGGCCGGACAACGGCTACTGGATATTACGGAACAGCTGGGGAACTTCCTGGGGCGAGAATGGGTACATGCGAATCCGCTACGCGAATAACCAGGTGGGCTATGCGGCAAATTTCGTCCAGTTCGCATGCCCGGCCGACGCAGTCACCCCGGGGACGCATTCAAACTGAATCCAGGCGCCCGGGGACTGACAATTTGTATGAAATAAAAAGGCCGGGCGGCGTACGCTCCCGGCCTTTTTACTGCAACAGGTAATTTATATGAATGCGACATGTTAAGAGATGCAGCAGTCGTTGCCGCGCCCCTGGAGCAGGATTTCGATGTCCACGGGGTCCAGTTCTTCGTCTTTTTTCTCGATTTCTTTCAGTTCGATTTCTTTTGCTTCCATGGTCGGCCTCCTATTAGATAGCCTCTTTCGGCTAAGAATTGTTCTTTGCTAGGCCGCAAACTAATTACCCCCATGGCATTGTCAAGTAGGGTTCATTGCCGCAAGCCACCCCCGACATGCCCGCGACCACCCAGCTCGACCACCGTCCGGGAACCGGCTGCTAGTGCGTAACCATCGAATAGGCCATTCGTCTCCCAAGTTCAATCTGGCCCATTGTGGTGTAATGAAGTTCAGCCCCCTGGCCGCAGGGGTCTTTCAAGATTTGTATCGTTGAAATTGCCCTGGCGTTGACGTCGGTTTGAACGATTCGCAGCTGCTCCGCATTGATCTCAAAAGCGTATTTCGTCGGCGGATTTGTAAGAGTGATCCCCCACATCAGATAGGGATCGCCCAACTCCGAACGGATTCCCCTCATCATGCTGTCCATCATGGGACGATAATCCAGGTACTTGCTTACAGAATTGCTGTCGGCTTCTCCCTGGCATCCGATAACCGCCATATAGCGAACGTCCCTGTTTCCAACAACAGTCTTGACGGTTTGGAGCAGAAGGGAATACAGATCGCCGCCCCTGGTCCACCGGCTCATATCGGTTGCGCCGACAGCGACTTTGATTATCAAATGGGAATCGTCTGGAAAGTACTGTTTGGCAATGGTATGAGCGAACCCAACCTCGGGACCGATCAGTTCCTGTTTTTTGAAAGAGGTGAAACTCTGGGCTTCACCCTGTTTTATGCTGGCCCAGTACTCAACATTGTGAGGCACGGTGACGTATGCCTCCGGCAGTTCACCCGGCAGTCCCGAAAACATGTTGCTCTGCCCCCACATGATCCAGACCTTGGTCTCCGCCTGCGCCCCTTCGCAGAATACGCAAAAAAGCAAGGTGACATAAAGAAGCGACAGCACTCTTTTGGAATTCATAAGTGTTCCCCTTAAAGAATGATTTTCACGGAATCATATTGTGGTGCGAAGGTAATCGAACGACAGAAAGTATCCATGTCTGACATGTGCTGAACTGAATATAATTCTCGGGGGGAAAATGTCGATAATGTGCATGGGGAGTATTTCGGGGGTGCGAAAGAGGGTAGATATTTCATCCGGCGGAGTATTCCGGATCGGCCCAATTGAGAAAAATTCGGCTATTTCCCGGATCTTGGCGGATTGATGCAGCCGGGGAGAAGCGTACATTTCCTGAAGAGAATACCTTCCTGTACAAAAAAGAAGCCCGGGGCATTCAACTGAATACCCCGGGCAACCGGAAGTACGGTTTCAAATGAGGGCCGGGACGATACGCATTCACCGTCCGGTGAACATGGGCAGGAAAGACGCGAAGAACAACAGGCTATAAAGAATTGGAGGTGTAGTCCCGGTATCCTGTGAGAGCGGCTTGCAGCCGCGATGTTTTTTCTCACGCTCAGCTATTATGTTGCGATAAGGCCGCGAAGGAAAATCTCTTCAGACAGTGTTGTAGTGGGCGCGCCTTGCAGCTGCGGTGCTTTGTCTTCGGAGGTGCGGATTGATCTTTTCCCACGCGACGGGAAGAAGAGCAAAAGAAGGGGCGCTGAACATTTTTCTTTACGGCTTCGCGTGGAATGCAAAGCATCGCTACTGAAAGGCGCTCCCGCTGGTTCTCACATCGCGGAACGGCTATGCGCGAATCGCGGGAGCGAAGAAACGCCAAGGCGCCAAGTTGTTTTTCTCGTTCCTATGCTGTGCGCATGCGCGTCAACTTTAGGAGTCGTAACCACCTCTCGGTCTGAACGGTTGTGGGAAAGGCTTCCAGTCTCGATCCCTTAGAAACTTTTCAGGCAACCTGAACTCATTTTCCCCAGGCTTTTCTTCGC
>JAEZXS010000267.1 GCA_023442755.1 Pseudomonadota bacterium
GTACAGCTATCTGGCCTATTTACGGGGAGTAAACAAGGCCAAGGGCGTCTGGACTGCCTCCCATTCACCGTTGAGGCATGTTTTCGGGAAAAATAAGCGGTAGGCCGGTTTCCCGGGCCGGTTGGACCCTCGCCGCGCCGTCCTCCCGACTGCCTTTTCCCCTATTCTTTTTGCCTTAATATGTTATCTAACGGTGTAATTAGACCTCCCGCCTGCCGGGTACCCGTCCAGCCGGTGAATTTGGTCTTGCTAATGCTCAGATTATTTTATAATTTGCAAGTTTTGAAGATAAGTTGAGAAGCAGAAACCTCATCGGCAATACCATTTTCAACCACATGACGGGCCGATTATCTGAAGTCTTCGACAGGAATTCCCGGCTACCATCCGATGTCATGCTTCCGCCCTGTTGCATCCCGGCCCTGAATGGGTGTGCCGGGCCGTTATACGTTCCGGGTGTCTGCCCGTTCACCGAACGCAACCAGGTGAGCGTTACTTTATCTAAGGAGAACTGAGTGCAATGTGTCGTTTGTTCGCGTTGACGAGTGAGGAGCCCCAGTCTCCCATCATGGCCATTCGCGCCCTCGATGTAATGCGGGAAGGGCATGACGGCTCCGGGGTGGGTCTTTTCCTGAGTGATCTCAGCGGACCTTTCGAAGAATTGAAGGATGCGCCGATCCTCTCCGGTATTTTCACCAATGACGGTCTGAAGCGCCTGGACCAGTATATGATGAACCTGGGCTTCATGACCAAGCACAAGATTTCGATCAAGATGCCCAAGACTCCGCCTCCAGGAACTCCCAAACGCGACGTCTACCTCATTCGCGCCTACGAATATCCGGAAAGCTGGGAAAACCTTACGCAGGCCGAGCGGGAGCAGCGACTCATGCTGACCCGTCTGCGCCTGAGAGAAATGGGCGAGGAAAAGGAAGACATGATCGTGTACAGCTTCTGGCCGGACGTGATCATGCTCAAGGAAATCGGTGATCCTCTGAAGGTCGCCGAATATCTCCGCCTCGACCATGAGGAACTCCGTGCCCGGGTGATTCTCGCCCAGGGCCGCCAGAACACGAACTACGCCATCAACCTGTACGCCTGCCATCCCTTTTTCATTCAGGGGATTGCGTCGATGACCAACGGCGAGAACACCTCATTCGTTCCGAACCGCGAGTTTCTCTCGTCCCGTGGTTTTCCCGGCTATATAGGCTACCAGTCCGATTCCGAAGTATTCACGCATATCGCGCACTACACGACGCGCCAGCTCGGCCTTGGAATAGAAGCCTACAAGCACATCATTACCCCGCTCCAGGACGACGACATCGAAAAGCACCCGAACGCGAAATTTCTCAAAATACTCAAGCATTCGTGCCGCAGACTCATCATAGACGGCCCGAACTGCGTGATGGGAAGGCTTCCCGACAATTCCCTGTTTCTCGTTCAGGATCGCAAGAAGCTCCGGCCCGCGGTGGCCGGTGGCAAGAAAGGCATGTATGTCTTCTCCTCGGAGATGTGCGGTCTCGACGCCGCTATTCCCGACCGGGACAAGGGCAAGGATTTTCAGCCGATGCACCTTGATACAGTAATAATCCCTTCTGACCGTTCGGAGGTCCAGGTATGGTCTCAAATGGAATCATTACCCCCTCTTCACTAAGCGTGAAGGATCTGCTCTGGCAGATTCAGTGGGACAAAGAAAAATGCACCCTGTGCGGCCGATGCGCGGCCGTGTGCCCCGTTCAGGCGGTTGAGCTGGGCGTGCACAGGAAAAGGATCGTCCAGATTCCCGCTCTGGCGGAAATCGGACCTTCCACTACATCGTCCAACGTGTATCAGGTCTACCATGGAGTTCGCCAGAAGACCGAGCCTGCCTATGCCTGCATCGGCTGCGGCATGTGCAACCTGGTTTGCCCCAACGGAGCGATCATTCCTGCCAGGTCCGACGAAATGGACAAGCAGCGCTTCCATATAAACCGCGGCGGACAGGCCAGAAGCCGCGGCGGCCGCCGCAACGTCCCGGATTCCCTGAATCTCGGGACTCTCGACCGCATCAAGTTCATCCGCATCTCGATGCTGACCGACCCGGCGCTGGACGCAGGCCGGCATGAATTCGAGCTGCGTACCCTGCTCGGCCGTGTCTTGTCCCCGGAAGAGAACCTGAAGATGTACAGGGAAAACGGCTGGGTTCCGCCGGTTCGCGAAATCTATCCGCTGATCATCGGCAGCATGTCCTTCGGCGCTCTTTCCCCCAACATGTGGGAGGGGCTCCAGATGGGAGTCGCCTACCTGAACGAGGAACTCGGGATGCCGGTCCGGATGGCCACGGGCGAAGGCGGATGTCCTCCGCGCCTGCTGCGTTCGCGCTTCCTGAAGTACACGATCCTGCAGATCGCCAGCGGCTATTTCGGGTGGGACGAAATCATCCACTCCCTGCCGCACATGAAGGAAGACCCCTGCGCCATCGAGATCAAGTACGGCCAGGGCGCCAAGCCGGGCGACGGCGGACTGTTGATGTGGTACAAGGTGAACAAGCTTATCGCGGCCATCCGCGGCGTACCGCCCGGAGTGAGCCTGCCCAGTCCTCCGACGCACCAGACGCAGTACTCGATCGAGGAATCGGTAGCCAAGATGATCCAGTCCATGTACATGGCCTGGGGATTCAGGGTCCCTGTTTATCCCAAGATTTCCGGAACCTCCACCGCCCTTGCGGTCCTTAACAACCTGACGCGAAACGCCTACGCGGGCGGTCTTTCCATAGACGGTGAAGATGGTGGCACCGGCGCCGCCTATACGGTCTCCATGGATCACATGGGACACCCCATAGCGAGCAACATTCGCGACTGCTACCTCAACCTGGTGAGGCTCGGGAAGCAGAACGAAGTGCCCCTGTTTGCCGCCGGCGGTATCGGCAAGAACGGAAAGCTGGCGGCCAACGCGGCTGCGCTCATCATGCTGGGCGCAAGCGGCGTCCAGGTCGGCAAGTACATGATGCAGGCTGCCGCAGGGTGCCTCGGCTCGGAATCGGACAGGTGCAACATCTGCAATATCGGCCAGTGCCCCAAGGGCATCACCTCGCAGGATCCCCGCCTTTACAGGCGCCTCGATCCGGAAAAGGTGGCCGAACGGGTCGTGGATGTCTTCCTGGCTTTCGACACGGAGCTGAAGAAGATCGTTGCCCCCCTGGGCCGTTCCACGTCACTTCCCGTGGGCATGTCGGACGCTCTGGCGATCGATGATTACAACGCATCCCAGCGCCTTCAGATAAAATACGTCGTTTAGGACCGGAAAGAACGGGCCCGGGACCGCGGGATCGCACCCCGCAGGTTGCGCCCTGTAACGGAGTCTACATATGGAAAGTAATCAAGTTTTTCACCTCTCCGGTGTGGAAAACGGCCACCGCATCGAGTCGCGCATACTGGAGGAGAGGCTGCAGAAAGCAGTCGAGAGCGGCTACCGCACCCTGGAAGTGGATGCTTTCGGACAACACGGCATCGGCGGCAGGCTGTGGAAAGCCGGGAACGACAGACTGCATGTCCGGATAACCGGTTCTCCCGGCCAGCGCGTCGGGTCCATGGGTTTCCCCAATACCCGGATCGATGTTTTCGGCCCGGCCTCCGACGACGTCGGCTGGCTCAACGCCGGGGCGGAGATCGTCATCCACGGCCATGCCACCAACGGCACGGCCAATGCCATGGCCCAGGGAAAGGTCTACATCGCCGGGAATATCGGCGCCCGCGGCATGACCATGACCAAGCGCAATCCGCGCTTCGATCCCCCCGAACTGTGGGTGCTCGGTTCAGCCGGCGACTATTTCGCCGAGTTCATGGCGGGCGGTATCGCGGTAGTCTGCGGCTATCATCCGCAGGAAGCGGAAAACGTGCTGGGCTTTCGCCCGTGCGTCGGCATGGTTGGCGGAAGAATTTTCTTCCGGGGTCCGCACAAGGGCTATTCCAAGACGGACGCCAAGCTGGTTCCCATCACCGATGAGGATTGGGACTGGCTCTCTTCCAATATGGAGATCTACCTGAAGGCGATCGGCCGCATAGAACTCTTCGAGCACCTTGCCGTCCGCGAGGAATGGCAGTTGCTGGAAGCACGCGGCCCGCACGAGAAAGCCTCCAAGTCGCGTCGCCCCATGACGGCATTCCATTCCGAGGTCTGGGACACCGAACTGGGCAAAGGCGGGCTGATCGGAGACCTGGTCGATTTCGAAAGAAGTCCGATACCGGTAATCACCACAGGCAATCTCAGGCGCTACGTCCCGGTCTGGGAGAGCAGAAAATATACGGCGCCGTGCGAAACGAGCTGCCCGACCGGCATGCCCGTGCACGAACGCTGGAGACTCATTCGCGAAGGCCGGATCGACGATGCGGTCGACCTTGCCCTAGCCTATACGCCCTTCCCCGCCTCGGTTTGCGGATATCTGTGCCCTAACCTGTGTATGCAGGGCTGTACGCGCCAGACCGCCCGCATGATCCCCGTGGACGTGGCGCAGCTCGGGAAAGCCAGCATCAAGGCAAAGCTTCCCGAACTTCCCCCGCTTTCCGGCAAGAAAATCGCCGTCATAGGCGGCGGTGCTGCAGGCATTTCCATTGGCTGGCAGCTTCGTCAGAAAGGCCATGAAGCGGTTATCTACGACATGCACGGGGAACTCGGCGGCAAGATTTCCGCTCTAATCCCGAAATCGCGTATTCCCGACGAAGTCGTCAACGCCGAACTCGCCCGCGTAAAAGAGGCTCTGCCGCGCATAAACCTGCGGCAGCGGCTTGGCACGGCTGACATGGAAGAAATCAAGCAGCAGTACGATTTCATCGTGCTTGCTGTCGGAGCGCAGAAGCCCCGGGTTATTCCGATCCCCGGGAAGGAAAAACTGGTTCCTGCCCTGGAATTCCTCCGCCGCAGCAAACAGAACAAGGCCAAGGTGGGCAAGCGCGTGATAATCATCGGTGCGGGCAACGTCGGCTGCGACGCCGCAACCGAAGCCTTCAGACTGGGCGCCGAATCGGTCACCCTGGTGGATATCCAGGAACCGCTCTCCTTCGGCAAGGAACGTCAGGCGGCCGAGGCGGCAGGGGCAAAGTTCAAATGGCCCTGCTTCAGCAAGGCGGTTACCGATGAGGGACTGGAACTTACAACAGGCGAAGTCATCCCGGCCGATACGGTAATTATATCCGTCGGCGACATGCCCGAACTCGATTTCCTTCCCGACACCATCAAGACGGAACGCGGCTTCATCAAGGTTGACGAGCATTATCGCACAACCGATCCGCAGATCTTTGCGGTGGGCGATGCCGTCAAACTAGGGCTTCTGACCGATGCGATTGGAGCCGGCAGGAAAGCAGCCGAGCAGATAAATGCGCTCATCACCGGTCTGGAACAGCATGCGGAGCAGCACAGCAAGATCGATTATTCGCGCATCAAGCTCGAATACTTCGATCCGCGCCTCATGAGCTTTGACGGCGTGCAGTCGTGCGCCTCCCAATGCGCTTCCTGCGGCACGTGCCGGGACTGCGGAATTTGTGCGACGATCTGCCCGCAGGCGGCTATTTCCAAGGCGAGCAAGGCTGACGGCACCTTCGAGATGGTTTCCGATCCGGACAAGTGCATCGGGTGCGGGTTCTGTGCAGGCGCCTGCCCGTGCGGCATCTGGAACCTGGTGGAAAACACGCCGATCGATTAACCCTGGCGTCGATTCATAAGCTGCTATTTGCCTTATTGGTCATATTGCACAAAAAAAGAGAGCGGCGCAAAAGCCCCGCTCTCTTTTTTCATTTGAACAGTATTCAGTCAGCGCCCGGCCGCCTGCCGCGCGGGAATTTCCGCGAAATCGGGTTCCTTTGCGCGACCGTACGCATCCGTATACTCCCGGAAAAGCTGTATGATCTTCCTGGTGCGCTCGCCGATGCGTCCGTCTCCGATCTGCAAATCGTCTATCCGCACCACCGGAACGATTTCTTTGTTGGACGCGGTGACGAAAGCCTCCTGGATATCTTTCAACTCGGACCTGTCAACATCGCGAGTTTCGGCCTCACAGACGCCCTTTACAAGCTCCAGGATCACGCTGCGAGTCACACCGGGCAGTATATCCCGATGAGGAGTCACCAGCTTGCCATCCTTTATGCAGAAGAAATTCGTCGTGGTGCCTTCGAGGACGCGGTTGTTGCGATCCACGTAGACAGCCTCCATGGCGCCCTGCTTTTTTGCGTGCTGGAGCGCCCACACGGCCGAAAGATAGCAACTGCTCTTAGAAGAGGGTATGAATCGCTCAGCATCGACAGTAATGATCTTTGCCCCGTCGGCATACCACGACGCCGGCGTCCGGTGCCTGGCAGTCACCTGCACCATGAGGATGCCGCGTCCTTCCGGCGTCACCCCGTCCGAACTGATCCCTCCGCTGTACAGTATCTTGATGGCGCATTCCTTGTGGTCGGAATTCCTCCGGATCGTCTCCTCGACGATTTCGCAAATTTCGGCCTTCGGTTGCTTCACCTCGAGGCCGATATATTTTGCCGAGTTGAGAAACCGCTGAACGTGCTGTTCCAGGTAGAATGGGCGCCTGTTGTAGGTTATCAGGAAGTCGAAAACCCCGAACCCTCTCAATACCATGATGTCTTTGACACTTATGAACGAGTGATCCTCGTCCACGAATTTCCCGTCAATGTAGTATGTATCCATCTCGTATGGTCATCCACCTCTTTTGGACCATGTTTGCCGTTTAAAAAATTATAGCACGCTGTCCAACCGCCGGCTGCGGGGACGCTGTTTCTTGCGTCGCGACTGCATGATGCTGATGACTGCAATGATTCCGCCCACGCCCAGCCTGGGTCAGCTCCATGCTGATTTCTACAAGAAGACTGGTTGAAGTTTGCCGGCAGTCGATGGTCCTATAGTACTTGGACTTTACAGAATTCACAAGGAAAGGGAGCACTGGCCTGGAATGCCCGCCCCCTTTCATTCTACCGATTCGAAGCAATTTTCAGGCGGCGGGAATGCCGGTTTCCGCATTGATTGGAACTTCCCGGCATTCTCAGGGAAGGAAGGGTGTAATCATTGGCGGTTTACGGGAAATGTCAGTCCGAGGATAATCCACGCAACAGGAGAACCGCCTATTATCCTTTGCACCTGATCGCGGCCGTCATCTGTTCTTTGATTTCGGCGGGGGTGCCTGTTGCAACAATTTTCCCCTTCTCCAACCAGATTATCCTGTCTGCATACATACTGGCTTTATCCAGGCTCGACTCGGCGCAGAGAATATCTTTTCCCTCTGCCTTTATTTTCTCGACGATTTCGGAAATCTTGACCATCATCGACCGCGCAAGGCCTTCGAGCAACTCGTCGAACAGCAGCACGGTCGGAGAGGTGACGATCGCCCGGGCAATGCTGACGAGTTTCTGCTGGCCGCCGCTCAATAACTTGCTCTTCCTGTTGTAGAAAGAGGCTACTTCGGGCAGGAGTTCCTCGATCTTCATTTCCGATCTTCCGGAGGTTTTCCCGCCGATCCGGGCCACTTCGATATTCTCCCGGACGGTCATCTCCTTGAAAAGTTTCCTGTCCTCCGGAACATAGCCGATGCCCTTTTGCAGCCTTTTATATAGTGGTATGCCTATCACATCCTGCCCATCGATCAATATCCGGCCGGATTCCACACCTACCAACCCCGCGACCGCCCTGAGCACGGAAGATTTCCCTGCGCCGTTTCGGCCGCACAGGCAGACTACTTCCCCCGAAACCTGCAGGGAAACCTTGTTGACGGCCTTCTCGGTCCCGTAACAAACAGTCAGTTCATTTATCTCAAGCAATTAGAATCCTTTCCCAACAAGGATCTCGATGACCTTTTCCTGGCAGAATACATAGTCGGGGGTCCCCCTGGCGATGAATTCTCCATCACACATTACGATCGTATCTTTCGACAATTCTTTTACGAGGTTCAAGTCGTGCTCGACTATTATCGCAGCGAGATGGTGCGCATTTATCTGCCCCATCAGCAGGTCCATTATCCGGTATTTCTCTTCTTCACCCACCCCGCTGGTTGGTTCGTCGACCAGCAGAATCTTGGGCTTCATGGCGAAACACATTGCTATATCGATGACTTTTTTATATCCATGCCCCAGGTTCCTGACGGTCGTATCCTTTACGCCTGCGAGATCGAACAGTTCGAGAAGATGCTCCGTCCTTTCGTTTATTTCCTTTTCATCCTCGATGTCTTTGAAAAGGGAATAATGAATTCCCGCGGCGGAGAAGCACGCCGTCCTGACATTGTCGAAGACAGACATGTCCTCGAATACGTGTTCCAGTTGAAAGGTCTTTACTATCCCTCTCTTGGCCCTCTGATCGGCGGGCACCCCGGTGATCTTCTCCCCAAGGAGCCTGATTTCCCCCCGGTCCGGCTTTATCAGCCCGGTGAGCAGGTTCAGCAAGGTGGTCTTGCCTGCCCCGTTTGCGCCGACCAGGGTTATTACCTGCCCCTGAGCGATTTCCAGAGAAATGTCATTGACGGATTTGACTTCTCCGTAATGCTTCCGCAGCTTGTCTACCGTTATCAATAGCGATTGCTGTTGGTTATCGGACATACTATCAGTTCTTTCTTATGAGTTTCCCAATTTGGATCTGAGTTTGCTATAGGCGGTCTGGGCAATCCCGGTGACCCCTTGTTCCCCGACAGTCACGACGATGATGGCTATCGTCAGTCCGATGACAATCTCCCAGAGATTTGCAAACCACGTGGATATGAAGAATTCCAGGTTGATGAAACCGAAAGACCCGACGATCGGACCGGCAACGGAATTGACTCCGCCGATGATTGCCGATTGAACGAAGTTGCCTCCATAGCCCCAGTCGAATGTCGACGGGCTTACATAATTGTACAGGAATGCGAGAAGGACCCCGGTGATCCCGGCATTTGCCCCCGCGATGACGAATGCGAGTATCTGCATCTTCTTTACGGGAATGCCGATGGATTCGGCTTTGTCCAGGTCGCCCGCAATGGCCCGAAGCTGGAGGGCGAAGGAGGAGTTGAGGATGCGCAGCATCAGCACGATCATTCCGACTGATACCAATACGCAGACATAATAGAACCCGAGATCGTTGAGCGGTATGCTAAACAGAGTCGGACTCTTTATGTGCGAAATTCCGTCGCTCCCGCCGGTTATCCCCCTGGCTTTGTACACGAGGGACCAGAAAACCATCGTTACGGCTATGCCCATCACCGCAAAATAGAACCCCGTTCTCTTGGTGATGAAAATCCCCAGTATATAAGCCGTAACAATAGTTATGACCAAAGCCACGGGGAGCATTATCAGCAGTTCGTTCGTAAGCCCGTACTTCCCTGCCATGAAAGCGGTGATATAGCTGCCGAGTCCTACGAATATCGACTGGCCGAAATGAACCTGCCGCAGGAGGCTGTACAGAATATAAACGCCGAAGATCGCGGGAATCCACAGAAATCCCTTCTGTATCAGGGTTCTCTGGTAACCGCTTACGAAGAAGGGAATCAGTCCCGCAGCCAGCGTCAGCACCAGGGTTGTTATCAAGACGGTGCTTTTGCTGCGAGAGGAAACAGTCATACCGATTTCAGTGTTCATAATGACTGACTTTGCTTTTCTTTTAATGTTTGAATTCTTTTCCCCAGATACCGAAAGGCCTGATCATCAGCGTCACCGACGCAATTATGAACGGGACTGCCAGTTCCAGCACAGGCATCTGGATGGCCGTGATTACCCTGGCTATTCCTATGATGAAAGCAGTCAGGACCGCTCCTCCGATGCTGCCGACACCGCCGATGATGATCGTCAGTGCGGCCAGGAGAAGGGCATTGCCTTCAATTCCGTAAGAAGCGCCCGAGATAGGAGCATAAAGACCTCCGGCCAGACTCGCCAGCATCCCGGATATTCCAAAAGTGATGAGGGTGACGATATTCTGGTTTACACCGCAGGACTGGGCCATTGTCCTGTCGCCATCCAGCGAGCTTGCGCGAAACTTCAGCCCCCACGACGTCCTGTACAGGAAATAGGCCAGGCCAAACATCAACACCAGCGCAAACCCGAACATGAAAAAGTAGTAGTTGGGGACAAAAGCTCCAAGCACCTCACTCGTTCCCATCGACAGAAAAGGCGCCGAGTAGGTGACGGGAGTGGTTCCCCAGCAGAGTTTGATGATGCCGCTGAAGACCATGAGAAGCGAAGCGGTGGCTATCATCCGGTGAACGTCGGTTTTCAGGAATTTTTCGAAAACCCCGTAGACAACTATGGAGATCACAGCTCCCAGCAGGCTTACGGCAAACAGAATCGCCATAAATGCCGGAAAAGAGAACGTGCTGCCCAGGAAATACGTACCCAGTGAGACCGTCACGTATGCGCCCACCAGGTATATGCCGGCAAAGGTGAGCGAAACGCGGCCGGCGATATACAGGATGAAATTCAACGAAAAGGACAAGATTATGATGTACGACACCAGGGGCAAGGAGTTGAAGATGTACGAAAGAGCCGTGCTAAACATCGCAATTTCTTTCACATATATGGTTTTTTCGGGAGGGACTTCGTTACGATCGATAACCGTCCGACAGGACGCCGGACGGTTATCGTCTTCAGTACATCTTACTTATCCAGCTTGTCCAGCGTATCTATGAACTGATCCACCGTCATCCACGGCGGGACGACTTTCAAATAGTCGGGCACCAGGTTCATTTCTTTCATGACCCAGGCGCCGTTCACCTTATGAAGCCTTCCGACGGCCATGCCGGGAGATGTCGACTGGTGGTTGATCATGGATGAGATTCCATCGGGACCGATAATCGACAGTCCGTCCAGGGTCTTAGCAACCATTTCGGGAGTCGGATACTGGCCGGTCAGATCATAGGCCTTCTCATAAGCTTTCTTCAGGTAGAGCAAACCGGTCAACATGTGAATGTCCATTCCATAGGTGGGCAGGACACCGGTCTTTTCGAGAATTGCGGGAGTATACTTGCTGTTGGGATATCCCAGGGCATACGGCGGGAAAGTACCATTGCCGGCCCGGGTCTCGGCGAGCACGCCTTCCCTTGCCATTTGTCCCTTCGCCGTTCCGCTGAATACATCGAACACCATCGGAACCGCCTTGTACAGCCCCATGGCTTCAGCCTGGTTATGCCAGGCCACGCCATCGGACCCCCACGAATATCCAACATAAACATCGGGCTTCTGCTGAATGACGTTGGTGATGTAAGCGGCGAAATTGGCACCGGCTTCCCCGAACGGATGGTAGAATTCGTACACGAATTTCACGCCGGGTTTCATCTTGTGCATGATCTGCTGGAACCGCTTCACAACATCGTGGCCCCACTCGTAATCAGGAGCACCGATGGCCACGGTCTTCAGGTCGGGCTTTTCCTTGAGCAGCGCGGTCACGTGGGCAATGGACTGCATTACATCGTCCGGCCCCACCCTGTATACGTATACGGGCTTGGGAATGACCTTGGTGAAGAGAGCCATTGTCGTCGATTCGAGGAGCATGGTGGGAACCTTCCACTGCGTCTCCACTTTGGGGGCGACAGCCAGCCCGGAACTGGTGGAAAGGCATCCCAGAATGGCTTCAGCCTTGTCGTTCTCGACCAGCTTTCCGAACAACTCGACCGAGGCCTGGGCATTCTTTTCGTCGTATATTATCGGCTTTATCTGGCGACCCAATATGCCGCCTTCATATTTATTGATGTAATCGACGGCCAGCTGTGCGTTTATATCGGCGTTGGGCGACAGAGTAGCGGCAACCCCCGACATCGGAACAACAAAGCCTATTGTAATCGGATCAGTTGGGATCTTTCCCTTCTGATCGGCGGCAGCGGCGCTGAAAGCCATGGCGCCGACCAAGAACACGGTAATCGCAATACACACAATTAATGACCTGGTTCTCTCAACTGACATTGTTGTGCCTCCTTCCATGTTGAACCAATGCGGAATGCCGCACGCGATGTGCCGACGAAACATTTCGACGTTCGATATCAGGATGCTGCGCAACTGCGCTCCCGACTGCGGACAACCCCGAAAGCAGCGTCGGCCCCCCCACTACTAGAGAATCTTACCTGCCTTGAACGACCTTGGGCCTGCAAACCGCCCATTCGCTTCTACTTGCCGATAAATCCGTCAACCGCCAAACGGAAAACCAGAGACGCTCGTTCCATGCTTCACGGTCACTCCCGGTTGTCTGGCCGAACTCTATTCAAGATGAAAGCAGAAGATTATTTCATGAATTCGTTGTAAACACCTAAGCCTGTTCCAGCCTTCCGGACCTGAACGCCTGTATGAATTCCAGGCAGAAATCGTCCCTGCCCGATACCATGACGGCCGTTTTCAAAGCGGCGAAAAGCTGATTGTCGGTGGGGTCCATGATTGCCGAATCGAGCCCCTTTATGACGCACCCGACGAGAAAGGTCCGGTTGACCAGCTTGCGCGCCGGCAGGCCGTGCGAGACATTGGTGAGGCCGCACGTCGTGTGGACGCCCGGAAACTCCGTCATTATCCTGTCTATGGCATCCATCGTGAACTGGGCCGAATTTGAGCTCGTCCCGAGCGGATACACAAGGGGATCGATGTAGAGGTCGTCCAGGGGAACCCCCGCTTTTTGAACCGCTTCCACCAGTCTGCCGGCAAGTTCCACCTTGGACTCCGTGCTCTCGGCCATGGTGTCCTCGGACTGGCAAAGCCCGACTACCTTTGCCTTGTACTCGGCCACCATGGGAAGCAGACCTTCGAGGCGGGCCGGTTCCAGCGTGATGGAGTTGATCATGGGAGCAGATTTGACCAGGGGCAGAACGGCCCCTATCACTTTCGGGTCGGGGCTGTCGATGCACAGGGGCAGATCGGTCGCTTCCTGCACGGTCTCTATTACCCAGGTGAGGTGTTCTATCTCCTCCCCCACGAACACCGCCGCATTCACGTCTATGTAATCAGCTCCGGCATCCGCCTGTTTCTTTGCCTCAGCCTGGATAAACGCCCTGTTGCGAGTGGTTATTGCTTCGGCAATCGACTTGCGCGAAGAGTTTATCCGTTCCGCAATAATCAGCATCCGCAATCCTTCCTGAAACCCGGGCGGGGAACTCGGTCCGCGCACGGCCTGACCTGGAATTGCCTAATAGCCTTCGTGAGCTGCCGCCACGAGCGCCTTGAGGTTCGCGATCGGGGTCGCGAGCGGAATGGCGCATTCGGGGGCTATGATGTTGACGCCCGACTCGACCGCATAGCGAACCTGCTTGCGAACATCCTCGGGGGTGCCTTGAAAGAGCGTCTGCGGATTATTCACATTGCCGAGGAGGCAGATACGGTTTCCGATCCTTTCCGCGGCAGATTTCGCATCGACCTGCCATTCGAAATGGTACCCGTCGAAACCGGCATCGGCAAAGAGTTCCAGCCTGTCGCTGCAGTTCCCGCAAACGTGAAGGACCAGGGGGCCCTCGATCTGCGCTGTCAATTCCTTGTGTATGGGCAGGAGGTATTCCTGGTAGTGGTAGGCTCCCACAAGGTTTCCGGTCGCGTGGTCGGCGATGACGACGATGTCCGCCCCCGCCTGAAACTGCGCTTTTGCGTAGGCAATCGTTACCGGCAACAACTGGCGGAGCATCTTGGTGATCTTTTCCGATTCCTCCATGCCGACCTGCAGCAGGAAGTTCTGGGTCCCGGCCATATGGTAGGCAAGGGTCCACGGTCCCATAACCTTGCCGACAACGGCCGCTTTCCCTCCCACATGGCGGCGGAGGATCGACAGGGCGTCCAGGACCACGCGCATGGAAGGTTTTTCGAGAATGTTTTCCGGGATAACGACATCAGAAAAGTCGCCATACGGAAAATTGCGGCTGTCGGGCATCCGGTCGCGTGTGCCCCAGTCGACATCGCACCCGAGCGCAGCGGCTTCCTGATGTACGCTGTATTCCGGCATGACGGTGTCGAAGCCGATGATCTCATGTCCGGCAAGAGCCAGTTCCGCCATTGCATTGGCATCGGTATGCGCCTGCGGGAAGGATACTCCCGTAAGGTTCATGAGGTCGTGGCAGACTATCGAAGTAACATTACCGACCGGTGGACGGGTTCCTTTTCTTCCATTGTATAAAGCCGACATGACCAGGTTGTACGGGGTTGTTTTCATTTCAGTAGAGTCTCCCAATGCTGAACGCGGAAGTGAGGTAGCCGCCAGGGATGATTCGCGGCTTCAACCATGATCGAATGCCCGTTCAGGGTTTCACGTGTTTGACTTCGTCTTTGGCCGATCCTTCCGTCTGAAGACAATCTCTCAGATGGGGAAGATTGCCTGCATTGTCATATGGAAGCTCAAACGATCCATAATCCCGGCAGGTCTCAAACCCACTCCCGGATTCGCTCATAAGCGCGGTGGAAACAGCCATGAATTCAAGGTCTTTGGTGTTCGCAATCCATGCAATCCTCACCTTCTCGGGAGTCCAGAGCCCGATGGTTCTGAACGCGGCATCCATGGCTTCCCGGTCGGAAGGAAAAGCAAGGGGGGTGCGTCCCTTTTCCGGCGCAACGGCAGTCAGGCAATTAGTTACGGTTGCCTCGAAGTTGATCTTTTCAGCCGCTCTTTGCGTGGTGAAATCGGCAAGCCCGATGCCGGTGGCGTTCCCGTCGGTGGTTTCGGAGAGGTCCCGGACTACGATGCGGGTTATTTTCGGGCTTTCGCACTCCTTCTCGTAGACGTTCATGATCCTGCCGACTACCTTGGTATCCATACCGGAGCCGGAGATCTCTTTGCCGATCTCGTCTATGAGCAGGATATCCAGATTTTCGAAGGGCAGTTTCGGCTTGTAGAGCTTCGATTCCTCCAAAAGCTCTGGTTCTCTTGAGAACACATCGCGCGGGCGGATGGCCTCAACCCTCCGGAGCTGGTTGTGGTGGTCTTCCAGAAGTGCCACGGCCCCGAGGACCTTAAGGTTTCTGAAAAGAGCCCCTGCGATCATATGAATAGCTTTATAGTAGCTGATATTGACCGCCAGCTGGTGCATCGTCTGGGCGCCGAGTTGTCGGCCTAAGCCGACGACCGCCATTTTCAGGATCCCGGACTCCGTATCGCCGATGTATTCGGTGTGTTCCTTGATGCGGTTGACAATGAGTATGTGGTCTGCAGCGGCCGCAGCCTTGTCGACATAAACGGGAATAGCGCCGTCGATGCGGTCTATTTCGACCATATCGAGAAGAGTATGGACGGGCGCGCCGATGCTCGACTCCATGACGCCCAGGTGCCGAAGCACTTCAGCCTGCCCCGCGGCTGTGCCGCTGCCGTGGCTTCCCATCGCCGGGTACAGGAATGGACGCCCTCCCCGCTCCTTGACCGCGGCGACACAGGTGCGAAGCACATCGTTCATGGCAGTGATCCCGCGGCTGCCTGCCGTGATCAGTACGCTGTCACCCTCCCTGATCCGGCTGAGCAGAGAGGTGCGATTCAATTCTGCGATTACCATTTGCGGGGTATCGAGAGGCGTCGTTTTTTCGAACTGCTGCCGAATAACCCCGAACCGTGGATATGTCATTCCAGGCTCTCCCCTCATGAATCAGTAAATCGCCCGTACTTCTACGATTTGAACCCTTTGGCCACCTTGACCGCTTCGACCGCATCTTTTCCGAAGCCGTCGGCGCCGATCTTCGCTGCGAACTTCTCATCGACCGGCGCGCCGCCGACCATGATCTTCACATTGTCGATCCCTTTTTCTTTCAGGACGGTAATGACCTTCTGCATCTCGGGCATCGTGGTCGTGAGGAGGGCGGAAAGGCCGAGGACGTCGGGCTTCAGTTCCGTAACCTTTTCGACCACCTTCTCGACGCTGAGATCCACACCGAGATCGATGACATTGAAGCCTGCCCCTTGCAACATCATGATTACCAGGTTCTTCCCGATATCATGCAGATCGCCCTTCACAGTGCCCATGACGATCGTACCCTTCGATTCGGAACCATCCCCCTGCAGCAGGGGCTTGATCAGGGCAAGGCCCTTTTTCATCGTCTCGGCGGCTACGAGCATCTCCGGCACGAAGATCTCCCCGCTTCCGAATTTCTTACCCACTATGTCCATCGCCTCGATGAGACCTTCGTTGATGATCTGACCGAGATCGACTTTTGCGTCTATCGCCGCCTTGACCTTTGCTTCGATTTCGCGGTGTTTGCCGCCCACTACGGTTTGCCTGATCTGCTCAATGCTTTCGCTCACCTGATCCTCCTGATTCGGTCCGGTGAAACCGGGCCTCAAATCCATTCCCCCGCCATTTTCGGCCGGCGGATCGCCGCAAGGATTTACTTGTCCCGGGTACATCCCGGTGCTTCGGATTTGGCGGGAACGTCCCGTTTACCCGCCATGAGATCAAAGGTAGTCCAGAGTTCCATACCGGTATTTTTCGCGATGTTTTTCACCACGTCGTTCAGGTGGTTCAGGATGCTGTCTTCCGCAGCATCCACATCCCTTGCGCGGATGGACTTCAAAATATCCCTGTGGAACTCCAGTGCGTTCTGGGTGGCGCGCGGCAGGCTCGAAACTTCCCTGATGAACTTTCGGAGAAGATCGTTCACGGCCCCGAGAAACTGGACAAGCACCTTGTTGCCGCTCGCCTCGGCCAGGCCCGTGTGAAACTCGACATCGAGCTGTACGAAGGACTCGACGTCGCCTTTTTGTAGAACTTCTTTTTGTTTCTGAACGTTGGTTTCGAGAGCCGCAAGCACATTCTGATCGGCTCTCAGTACGGATAGACGAACGGTTGCCAGTTCGATGATGACGCGGGCCTCCAGAAATTCGCGAACCGTCGACGGTTGGAGAAACAGGTGGTCGGAGAGTGCAGCCATATAGCCGGATGCGCTGCTGAAGTTGATGAGGGTGCCAACCCCCTGTTTTACGGTGAGCAGCCCCATCACAAGGAGCTTGTTGATGGCCTCTCTTACGGTATTGCGGCTGACGCCGAACTGCTGAGCGAGTTTGTCCTGAGGCGGCAGTTTGTCCCCGGGCTTGAGCTGCCCGGCAATAATCATGTCGTGCAGTGCCCGAAAGGTTTCGTCCGTAGCGCTTACGCGCTTAACGACAGGAATCTCCATAGCCGCCTCCGATATGTTTCAGACCTTCCGGGCCGCGGGAAGCCTTTTTTCCGCCCGGGTTCCATTCTTGAGAGAACTGTATTGGGATTCTTTTTGCGAAGTGCAATCATCCTATCATTGAACCCATTCTAAATCAAGGACTGTATCATCGGGATCTTTTTCCCCGCTATCCGGCGTGGGACTTGAATTCGGATCACATTGAAGGGGCTGTTGTGGTATTCTTTACCCAAAAAAAGAGGCGCAGGGGGTTGACAGGACTCCCGCCAAACCGGAACCGAACAGGGAAGAGTTGACGCTATGGTCCAATCCACCCCCAGGTTGCCCGTTCTTTCCACAATCGAATACGTCGTTTCCCGGAGCACGTCAGTCCTTCTTCATCGCGACCGGATCGGACCGGCAGTCGAAACGTGGGGACATCTGCTCAAACCCGCGGCTCCCCAGAGCTGGGAGCATCCCTGCCACTTTTTCGACGGCACGGCGGAAACCGTGCGGTGGATTTTCACTCTCGATATCCTGAACCACTGCTTCTGGCCCGACCCCGGGGAGCCCGTATGGACGGTCGCGTGGCGCGGGCAGCCCTGGTCCGGCTACTGGGGATTGGCCGCAAGCCTTAAACGGGGACTGGAATCCGGCGCTCCGGTGACCGACCCGCTATGGTTGTCACGGATAAGCCTGGAAGAGGTGGAAGGTATTTTCGCGGGCGATGGCCGGATTCCCATGATGGAAGAGCGGCTTGCAAACCTGCGCGAAGCCGGCTCCGTCATCCTGGATCGGTTCGATGGAGACATCCAGTCACTATTTGAATCGGCAAACGGTAGCGCCGTCCGGCTCGTTATGGAAGTTGCCTCGCATTTCCCGAGCTTTCGCGACGAGGCTTTCTACCGGGGTCAAACGGTCTATTTCTGGAAAAGGGCGCAGATCCTGGCCTCAGACGTATTCAGTGCGTTCGGCGGGGAAAAATGGGGGACGTTTTCTGATATCGACAACCTGACCGCGTTTGCCGATTACAAGCTTCCCCAGGTTCTGAGAGAACTCGGGATCATCTCCTACCACCCGGAACTCGCTGCCGCAGTGGACAGCCTCCGGTACCTTCCACCCGGAAGCGAGCAGGAAGTCGAGATCCGGGCGATGACCATCCATGCAGTCGAAGAAATCAAAGGGGCGTTCGCACGGTCCGGCAGACCGGCAACCAGCCCCGAAGTCGATAACTGGCTCTGGCAGCTCGGCCAGCTCGACGCATTCCGAAAAAGGCCCTACCACCGCTGCCGGACTATTTATTATTGAGCGAACCGGGATTTCTTTTCTTTGACGGAATCTGGGAGTTCGATCTGCCTAGCCCTGATCGGCCATGACGCGGAAATTTCCGCCCGAAAAGCCGAATTGGCGGGATGCTTGAAGATTGCTCTGTATCGTATCGTCAAACGCGCATCACAGTGGCAAAGTGAGTATAGCCTACTTACCGTCCCGCTTATCCAACAACCATTGTTCGGGGAGAGGCTGGGGGCCGGGCTTTATTCCGGCTATATCAGGGTCTTCATTACTGTCGATCGGCCCACGTTCCGCCTTGGCCTTCTTCGCCTCCAGGCGGCGGGCTTCCTTTTCCTGTTGTTTCTGCTGTTTTTCTCTTTCCCTTTCACGTTTCTGAAAGGTGGCTCGTGATCTCTGCGCCATATATCTACTCCTCGAAATCTGTTTTCCGCAAACTTCTTACAACTGGCAATGCAATTGCTAATATCTTCGTCCCCGCTGCGTTCGTTTGGTAGGAGGCTTGGCCTGGCTCAGCTTGATGAGCTGATCTTTAAACCGGGTTCCGTTCAGGCCTTTCATGGCCTTGTCGGCCTCCGAGTTGTTAAGCATTTCCACAAAGCCAAACCCCTTAGACTGTCCGGAGGACCTTTCCTTGACTATATTCACAGCAGATACTTCTCCATAAGCGGAGAAAAGAGTCTTCAGATCTTCTTCAGTGACATCAAAGCCTAAATTGCCGACATAAATGTTCAAATTCGCTCTCCTCTTTTTTGCTTCGAGCAGCTAATGCCGATTTTCGATTCAGATATTTCCACAAGAGAGGCCTGGGAATTCTCGGGCTTTTCCTTGCAGGTTCCTTATTTAAACAGCCGCTTTCACTTTCTTACGACTTACGGTTTTCCTCGGTTTCTTCTTGTCACCAGCGGGCTTCTCACTCTCCCCTTCCTCCAGGCTATCCTGGTTTATTGCTGCTTGGCTCTTCGCTTCCAGCAATATTCTGTCCCTGCATGCATCGCAGACGCACAGCTTTCCTTTTTGCGCAGAACTGTAGACGTGCAGATTCTCAGAGGTGCAGTTACACAACTCACATTTCGAGCCGAGCGATTCGCACATCGTGCTGGCTACTCCCCGGCTGCACTCTTCCGATGTAAGCAGGTCCACAGCGAGCCTCATCTTGAACTCGGATAACTGTTCGTTCAGGGCCGCTTGAGAAACCGTGTCGTCGTTTTCAACCTTATCCAACCCGGCATGTTCCCAGGACAGTTTCTTCTCGCCTGCAAGCAGGAAGAACACTCGCCCCTTGCTCCCGCCTGATACCTCCATGACCTTGCCGTATCCCCAATCAGGCATTCGAGGATGGAACACCCAATCGCCTTTGGCCAGTTTTAAATCCGGTCCTCGCACGGCAATTCCTTTCTGTTATTGTAGCGATGGTGCGTTCCAGGAAATCCCAACAATTTGACTGGTGATCAAATTTACCGGGGGCAGCGAAAAGAGTCGGCAAGATTCGGTGTGAGAGGATAAAAGTTGCAGAGTCTGCCTAGGCTCACAACTTATGGATCATAGCCGGATTGGGGCGAGATTACAAGACCACATCGGCAATCGGCCCTGAGTCTGCCTCTCCGGCAATTTCTCCATGGATTTTCCCAAATTGCACTGGTTGGGTCGACCAATCAACCGGAATTAAGCGACAGAAAAAAAGCGAGCGGCCAAAAATGAACGGGCGGAGCTTGCTTTCAATGGTTGCTTTTATTGGCAGCTATGTCTAAGATAGCTATTGTACATAGTGATCCAACATCAATTCCGATGACCATTGATTGCCTTCAATATACCACAACAAACCCAAAATCTCATTGTGGCTATCTTTGGTGAGCCTCTACCTTCTCTGGCCGATCTGAAAGATTGATCTGGTAAAATGGAACAACTCGAAAAGGACAAGCATGAACATCTTTGTAGGAAGCCTCTCATTCAAGACAACGGAAGAGGAACTTCAAAAAGAATTTGAAGCTTTTGGCGAGGTACAATCCGTCAAAATCATTCTGGACCACGAAACTCTCAAGTCGCGAGGATTCGGATTCGTTACCATGCCGAACCAGGACCAGGCTACAGCGGCAATCGCGGCACTAAACGGCAGAGAAATCAACGGGTTTGCAATGAAAGTGAACGAGTCCAAACCGCGGGACTCTTCGAGGCCGGCAAGCCGTGGTCCCGGGGGACCGGGCTACTCGAGCAATCGGAGCGGGTCCGGTTTTTCAGGTCCGAGCGGCGGCTATAATAGAAGCCGGACGGCCAACATACCCGATAGCAGAGATCTTGACATCTACGATACCAAAGGCGGACCGGGTGGCGGCGGCTACGGCAAGAAAGGCAGAGGTGGTTCCGGCCGTAACTCGAACGGTCGTCCCGGCGGAGGCCGACGTTCCTACTAGGTTTGCAATCGATGGTTTTCAGTAGAACGACGGTAAAGGCCGGAGGTTTCTTCGGCCTTTATTTTATTCATTCCGGCATAAGCGGCCCCGGCAATAACCGGATTCTCCTGCGATGGAACTGTTCGCCCCCCCCGTGAACGACTTTGTAATTTTCTACCGTTCCTCCCGAATATTTCTCAGGAGCTTTTTGCCTCCACTCAGGAAATATGCCGCCAAGCTGGATGAATTCCGTGTGATGCCTGTTTTTCACGGCATACGGCACAGGCTTCAAAAACACCTGCAATAAATCCCTCTCACGTCTTCTTCCGAAAGGTCCCTGGGGTTCGTGACAAACAGGCGCGACTGTTTCATGCCGCCTTCCACCAGGTGCGGTATGTCCTCCTCCGATATTCCGTAGGCTGTCAGGCAAACAGGAATATCTATCTTTTCGAGCAGATGCAGGACGGCATCCACCGAAAGAACCGCCGCTTCGTCCACGCTCAGCCCGACGGTGTCACACCCGAGAAGCGAGGCGATTGCTGCGTATTTTACCGGCGCCCCGGTAAGGTTGAAGCGCATGACGTGTGGCAGCATTATGGCGTTCGAGCGGCCGTGGGGCATATGATAGCGCGTCCCGAGAACGTAGGACAGGCCGTGTACGGCCCCAAGGCCGCCGCTGGCAAAGGCCATGCCGGTAACGGTTGCAGCCAGGGACATGTAGTAGCGGGCTTCCTCGTTCGATCCCTTCGCCCACGCAACGGGCAGATAACGCCCGATCCAGGCGATCGCCCTCTCAGCGAGGATGTCCGAAAACGGGGTGGCGTTCATGGAAACGTAGGTCTCGATGGCATGGACCAAGGCGTCCATACCGGTGTCGGCCGTGACCGAACGGGGCATGGTGAAGGTGAGGCGGGGATCGACGATCGCCACTTCAGGCAGGCAGTAGAGGGTGTAGACCACGTGTTTGACGTTGGTTGCTTCGTCCGTTACGACCAAGGCGCGGGTTATCTCGGCGCCTGTGCCTGAGGTCGTGGGCATGAGTATCTTGGGCGCTCCCGCCCTTTTCACCAGGTCCATCCCGGAATAATCCAGGATTCGCCCCCCGTTGCGGGCGAGAATGGAGACCCCTTTTGCGACGTCCAGGGAAGACCCCCCGCCGATGCCGAGCACGAAATCGCAGGTCTCGGCCTGGAACTGCGCGTGCGCCTCATCGACAAGACGTGCCGGTGGTTCCGGTTCGACCTTGTCGTACAGCGAAAACGTAATGCCCATGGACAGGAGCGAATCGGTGACCGGCTGCAGCAGATCAGCTTTGACCACGCCGGGATCGGCGACAATGAGGACCCTGGTCGCCCCGAGGACTTTTGCTTCGGTCCCGGCCTGTGCCGCGGCGCCCTGGCCGAAGATGATCTTGTGCGGTGAATAGAAGACATGGGCTTTGTTTGGCAGAATGGCGGTCATCATTTCCCCTCCGGTTTATATTTGCGTCGCCGAGAAAACGTAAATCGCACATCAGGTTGGTCTTTTTCGCATCCGCTGGACGAAGATGATCGGGAATTGTAAGGTTTATCGTACAACTGCCAAATTCACTATGTCAAGCCGAAAGAGACGGCAGAGCCGCCGATACCCTGGCCTGTCGAGCATCACTTCTCAATGACTTCACTCCGCTCACTATAACAGTTTGAAGCCTGTGAATCCCGTCATCGCTTCATTAAAAATAGATGACATTTAGCTTGACATAAAATGGATTTGAAGTGTAACGTTAAACCCTACCTTGACGGCCTGCCCGGGTTCGCAGAATCCTCTCCAGCGGCCGCATACAGCCACTGTTCAGGAATGTTTATGGATCAGGAGCGCAAGACAAACCAAGCCACGGTGAAGGATATCGCACGGGAAGCGGGGGTTTCCGCGACAGCCGTCTCTTTGGCGCTGAAAGACCCCGATTCCTCCAGGATCAGCGTGGAAACCAGGGAAAAGATCCTGGAGATCGCCAAGCGCCTGAATTATCGCCCGAACTATATCGCCCGGTCGCTTGTCACCCGCAAGACGCAGCACACGATCGGCCTTGTGCTCTCCACCCTGACAAACCCCTTCTACGCCGAGATCGCCCAGGACATTATAGAACGCGCCCAGGAGAAGAATTATAGCGTCTTTACCTGTTCGGTTCAGGGCAGTTCGCAGGAGCAGATCGTGGAGGGCCTCTTGGACAGGGGCGTGGACGGTTTGATCGTCTGCTCCGCGGTCCGTAACGATCCCATGATTGCAAGCCTCAACAAAAGGGGAATCCCTTTCACCCTGGCGATGCGCAACGTGAACCAGGATACCGGCGATCCCCCTGTCGACTGCGTCGTGATCGACAACTCCCGGGGCGCCTTCATGGCAACCGACCACTTGGTGCGGCTCGGACATGTCCGCATCGCGCTCCTTGGCGGGCCGGACGACATATCCACAGCTTTCGAAAGGCGGGCAGGATTTCTTGCCGCCCTCGCCGCTCACGACCTAACCCCCTGCCCCGAGTTGATGGTCGAGGGAGATTTTTCCCGCGCATCCGGGGCAAGGTGTGCAAGGGAGTTTTTCAGGGGAGGCAATCGGCCCACCGCCATTTTTGCCGTAAACGACCACATGGCGATAGGCGTCATGGAAGCGTTGCGCGAGGCGGGCGTCCGGGTGCCTGAGGACATGGCCGTAATGGGATTTGACGACATTGAAATGGCCGGGCTTCCCGGTATCGACCTAACGACCATCTCTCAGAAAAAATCCGTGATGGGGCGGCTCGCCGTGGACCGCCTCATCGATAAGATAGAGAACAAAACGGTCGATCTGGCCACACGCGTCATTCTCGATCCAAAACTCGTGATACGCCGCACCTGCGGCTACCGGCTCCAGAATGGTTATCCGGCGCAGAACCCGGGCAGCGTTTGAGCCCCATGGATTGCATTCCGAGCAACACCTGATAGTGGGCAAAGGGATCGATGCAGCTCAATTTTCACGGTCCGTTCGACAAGATAGCCGGAAGCGAAGTCGAAATCAGGCTCGCCGCTCCGACCGACCTCCGGCAAATCCTCTACTTCCTGAAGTCCCGGTACCCCGAAATGGGCAAGTACCTGATCGATAAAGACGACGAAATGCTGGGCGCACACATCATGTTCTTGCGGGGCGGCAGCTTCCTGCGGCTTGCGGACATGGTTTACGAGGAGGACCAGGTGGACGTGCTGCTCCCCGTTGTAGGGGGCTGAACGCCTTACTGAGGAGAAACACGATGTTCGGATATCACGGGAAGGTGCTGCGGGTAGATTTGAGCGAGAGGCGGACTCGGGTCGAGGACATAGACGATTCTACCCTCGACGGGTTCGTAGGTGGCGCGGGTCTGTGCGCCAGGACGGTCCACGCCGAAACCGGAAGGGATACCGATCCCTTTGGTCCCGAAAATGTTTTCGCCGCTTTTACCGGACCTTTTACAGCGACCCGTGTGCCATCGGCCGGCCGGCATCACATTATGGCTTTGTCCCCCCAGACCGGCATTCTCGGAGAATCCAACGTCGGGGGCTCCTGGGGAGTCCACCTGAAAAAGGCGGGCTACGACGGCCTGGTTATCACCGGCCGATCCGAAGAACCGGTTTACCTCTGGATTAATGAAGAGGGCGTGGAAATACGGGACGCCAGGCCGATCTGGGGCAGAGATTCTTATGAATCCGCCGAATGGCTCAAGTCCGAAACCACCGGGAGGGGCTCCGTGGCCGTTATCGGCCAGGCGGGTGAGAAGCTCGCGCGGATTGCCGGCATCCCCCACGTGGGACAGATCGTGCGCGCGGCTGCCCGCACGGGTCTTGGTGCAGTCTGGGGATCGAAAAACCTCAAGGCGGTCGTAGTTTACGGCAGCAAAAAGATACCTCTCGCCGCACCGGACTCGCTCCGCGACAATATCAACGCCTGCCTCGAACATATCCGCAAGATCACGGAGACCTTCGGTAGATTCGGCACTGCGGGCGGCCTCGAAAATTACGAGAAGATCGGGAACTTTCCCGTACAGAACTGGAAAGGATCGCGGTGGGAAGGAGCACCCAGGATCTCCGGACCCAGGATGTATGAGACCATCCTTTCGGGCCGAAAAGGGTGCATGATGTGTCCCATTTCCTGCGGCCGGCACGTGAAGATCACGGAAGGTCCGCATGCGCCTCTCGATTGCGCCGGGCCGGAATACGAGACGATGGGCACTATGGGTGGTGAATGCCTGGTGGACGATCTTGCGGCCATTGTCATGGCAAACGACCTGTGCAACCGCTATGGGCTCGACACCATTTCCACCGGGGCAACCATCGCCTTCGCCATGGAAGCATATGAAAAGGGCCTGATAACCACGGCCGACACGGACGGGATAGAGTTGACCTGGGGGAATGCCGAGGCGCTCGTGGCAATGGTCCACAAGATCGGCCGCCGGGAAGGAATCGGATTTCTCATGGGAGAAGGTTCCAAGCGGATGGCCGAGGCACTGGGACGAAACGCCGTGGAATTCGCCGTCCACGTAAAAGGGCTCGAACCGTCGGCCCACGATCCGAGAAGGTTTTTCAGCCAGGCCCTCTCCTATGCAACCGCCGCCCGAGGGGCTTGTCACAACGCGAGTTGGAGCCACCCCTACGAACTGGCCCTGACCATGCCCGAACTCGGCATCACGCAGCCGCAGGATGCGTACCAGGTCGAAGGGAAAGCCGAATTTACCGCGAAATTTCAGGATTTCCAGACTATGGGCGACTGCCTGCTCATCTGCCGCTTCGCACAGATCGGCAGGGCTGTCACCTTCACCAACCAGCTCGACTGGCTCAACCTCATAACGGGCAGGGAGTGGGATGCGGCCGAATTCATGAAGGCAGGGGAAAGGGTTTTCACTCTGAAGCGCATGATCAACGTGCGCAGGGGCATCAGCCGGAAGGACGACACGCTGCCGCCTCGTTTTCTGACGAAAAACCGCCGGGGGGAAGGCCTCACCAACCAACTGCCCCCGATAGGCAGGCTGATATCCGACTACTACGAACACAGGCAGTGGAGCGAGGAAGGGATACCCGAGCCCGACAAGCTGAGGTACCTTGGCCTGCAACCGGTATGAGCGATCTGAATATGGGGGCATCTGTCGAATCTTCACTTGCAGCGAGGTGACAATATGGGCAATTATCTCGATATCTTCTCCCTGAGCGGGAAGGTGAGCATCGTGACCGGAGGCGGAAGAGGCATAGGGGCGGGTATCGCCAGGGCCCTGGCCGGGGCAGGCTCCGACCTGATGCTGGTAGCCCGCTCGGAATCCCAACTGAGGCAGACCGCGCAGTCTCTGTCGCAGGAATCCGGCAGGAGGGTCGAAACCCTTGCCCGCGATGTGAGCCGGCTGGAATCCGTCCCGGTGATCGTAGCGGAAACCATCGCCCGCTTCGGCCGGATCGACGTGCTGGCCAACAACGCCGGCTCGAACGTCAGGAAGCCTTTTCTCGACGTGACCGAAGAGGACTACGAAGCGGTAATCCGCATCCAGCTGAAGTCCGCGTACTTTCTGGCCCAGGCGGCGGCCAGGGAGATGCTGAAGACCGGCGGCGGAAAAATTGTCAACCTCGCCTCCCTGACGAGTAAAATCGGGGTGCCGAACATATCCGTCTACGGGGCGGCCAAAGGCGGCATTTTCGCCCTCACGAAATCCATGGCCCTCGAGCTGGCGCCTTTCGGCATCAACGTCAACGCGGTCGCTCCAGGATACGTTCGCACCTACATGACCGAGACGGCTTTCCAGGACCGGGAAAGATACGACTGGATGCTCTCGCGCATCCCAATGAAAAGATTCGGAACCCCCGAGGATATCGGCAATGCGGCGCTTTTTCTGGCCTGCCCGGCTTCTGATTACATCACGGGGGAAGTCATATACGTAGATGGGGGATGGATGGCCGCCTGATCGCCGGGCGATTCCGTCGCACTCATGATTCCCGCATTCATAAAAAGGGGGCAGCCAATACACTACTGTAAAATGAAATAACGTACTTCTCCTTCCTCTCGCTCCTATACCTCATGTCCGTGCTCGAGTTTTTCTTCCAGCTTCAGAGTTCTTGGCGTTCTTCACGTTCCGTTTTCAGTCCCGAATGGTGACCAGCCGGGTAATACGGCCTCGCGCTTGCAATTCGCCAGGCCAACGGATGAACTCAACAACAGGATAAGGGGGTAACTTATGAAGAAGATAGGATTAGTCCTGCTGCTTTGCGCCTTGTGCTGGATGCTTCCCATGGGCGGGGCAGTCTGCGCGGCGAAGACCCTGGAGATCGGCGCGCTCTATCCCTTGACCGACAGCCTCGCGCTGCTGGGGGAAGAGAGCTTTCGCGGGGCCGAACTCGCCAGGCTTCAAAAGAACAAAGCCGGCGGAATAGCAGGGTCGGAAATCGTCTACATCCAGGGCGACGCCAGCACTGTGGCGGGAGCGCGGTCGGAAGCGGAAAGGCTTCTTGAACAGAAGAAAGTCCCTCTTATACTCGGCACCTACGCCAGCAGCCGGTGCATGGCCGCCTCGGAAGTTGCGGCCCGCAAGGGGCTGCCCTACTTCGAACTGGGCGCAATCGCCAACGAGATCACCACGCGCGGCTACAACACCATCTGGAGAACCAACCCGACCGCCCTTGATTTCACCAAGGCGCAAATCGATTTCATCGTCGGATGGCTTGCTCCCCACCTGAAGAAGAAACCCTCCGAGGTGAAAGTCTCCGTAGCCCATGAAGACTCCGATTACGGAACGTCCGTGGCGGCAAGCTTTGCGAAGCTGGCCAAGGAATCCGGCGTGCAGGTCGTTTCCGTCGAACCGTATGCGGCCAACTCTTCCGACCTCTCCCCAGTTATCCTGCGCCTGCGCAAGGCCGAACCCGACATCGTGGTCGCGGTTTCCTATGCCCAGGATGCCATCCTCCTCAGCCGCCAGGCACATGAACTCAAATTCAAGGCCCCTTTTCTCGGAACAGGCGGAGGGCATACACTGAGAAGCTTCTCAGACGCCCTGGGACCGGTTGCGGACGGGGTCTGCAACTCCGATTTCACCCAGTATGAGGTCAACCCGGAATTCTGCCCCGGCCTCAAGGAATACGTCGCACTCTACAAGGAGAAATACGGCGAGCTTCCCCGCTCCGGTCACTCCCTCACCAATTACGTAGGGGCGCTCGTTCTCTTCGAAATAATCGAGAAGGCGGGCGGCAAGGTCGATCCTGAATCGATCCGGAAGGCGGCCATGTCTTTCGATGTTCCTCTCGGGAAAACCGCCAGCGGCTGGGGCGTAAAGTTCGACGAAGGCGGGCAGAACACCCGCGCGCCCGCGTTCGTGACCCAGTGGCAGGGAGGAAAGCTGGTTACCGTCTGGCCCAAGAGCGCCGCGGTGGCGGAGCCGAAAATGTAGCACAGGACAGCAGCAACGCCCCAGGGGGCCTCAATACTGTTGACTTAAGAGATTGAGTCATTGGGGTGTTCTTACCCGGGCCCCCGGGTCTTCAGTCCGCACAAGGAATTCCGGTATGGATTTGTATTTGCAGGTACTCGTATCCGGCTTGCTGATGGGCGGAGTTTACGCACTGATCGCCATTGGGCTCAACCTCATCTTCGGGGTGGTGCGTATCATAAATTTCGCTCACGGAGAGATCGTGATGCTGGCCATGTATCTCACGTACTGGCTGCACAGTCTCTACGGGCTCGATCCGTACCTTTCCGTATTCATTCTGCTGCCGGTCATGTTTTTTTTCGGCGCGGCCTTTCAGCGCTTCATCGTGCAGCCGATCCAAGCCACCTCCGCAATCATGAAGATCTTTACAACCGTGGGCGTCTCGCTCCTCATGCAAAACCTCGCGCTCATGTTCTGGAAGGGCGACTTCCGCACGATAAAGACGTCCTATTCCATGAGTTCCATAGAAGTCTTCGACATCATGATCAGCATTCCGCGGCTGGTGGCCTTCCTGACAGCTCTCGTCTCGATTATCGCCCTTTACTGGTTCCTCAAATACACCTACGTCGGGAAGGCCCTGCGGGCCATAGTCGAAGACAATTCCGTCGCGCGACTCATGGGCGTAAAGGTTGAGAAACATTACCTGCTGGGCTTCGGGCTGGGAACGGCCTTCACCGGACTCGGCGGGGTGCTGCTCATGCCCTTCAGCTCGGTTTATCCAACCGTCGGCGTCACGTATACCCTGCTTGCCTTCGTGGTCGTGGTCCTCGGTGGACTGGGCAGCATGAGCGGAACGTTCCTGGCCGGTCTTTTCATAGGGGTGGTGGAATCCTTCAGCGGGACGTTCATCTCCCCCGCTCTCAAGGAAGCCATTTATTTCGGCATCTTCATTCTTGTCCTGCTGGTGAGGCCGCAGGGACTTTTCGGAATGGGCAAGGGGACCGAGGAGGTGGGTTTGAAATGATGTCCCGAAAGATTCAAATACTGCTGGGATGTGCTGTACTGATCCCCTTGCTCCTGATCCCCTTTTTCTTCCACTCGACGTTCGTCCTGCACATGCACACGCTCGTTTTCTTTTACATTGCCCTGACGGCGGCCTGGAACATTCCCGCCTTCGGGGGGCAGCTGTCGCTCGGACATGCATCCTTCTTCGGGATCGGGGCTTACACGGGCGCCATCCTGTACGTAAAATACGGCATCTCTCCCTGGATCGGCCTCCCCGCAGCCATCCTCACGTCTCTTATCGGCGGAGCCATTCTCAGCCTGCCGCTCCTTCGCCTGCGCGGGCCCTTTTTCTCTCTGGCCTCCATCGCCTTCGCGGAAGTGCTCCGGATGGTGGCGATCGACTGGCGGAGCCTCACCAACGGCTCGGTCGGCATCAATATCCCTTTCAAACTGGGCTGGGCAAACCTTACTTTTCAGTCCGGCAGGCCGTTTTATTACATCTTCCTCTGCCTCGCCATTCTCATCGTCTACCTGACACATCGCATACGGCATTCGTCCCTGGGCTTCCACCTAAGGGCCGGAGCGTCCGACATGGAGGCAGCCCGGGCGCTCGGAGTAAATACTTCTCTCGCAAATTTCATAGCCCTTATGTGGAGCGCGGCAATAACGGGGGTGCTGGGACTTTTCTACTCCTTTTATATGTACGTTCTCGAACCCGGCACCCTTTTCTCCCTGCCCCTTTTCTCCCTGCAGCCCGCCCTGAACGGCATCATCGGTGGTATGGGAACGATCTGGGGACCCGTTATCGGGGCAGTCGTGATGACACCGCTTGGTGAATTTCTGAGGTTCTATCTCGGAACCATTCAACAGGGTCTCAATTACGTGGTGTACGGAATCGTTCTGATTGCCACCGTGCGCTTTATCCCCGGCGGTATCGTTTCCCTCATTTCACCGCTCCTGCACCGGAGGGGGAAAGGGAAGCGAGCGGTCCTTAAACTGGAGAGGAATGCCAGATAATGCCGATCCTTGAATTGAAGCATGTGTCGAAGAGCTTCGGCGGCCTCATGGCGGTGAGCGAAGTGAGCTTTCAGGTATTCGAGGGGGAAATCGTCGGCCTGATAGGCCCGAACGGCGCCGGAAAGACCACCCTTTTCAATCTCATCTCCGGAATTTACCGGCCGGAATCGGGTTCCATCACCTTCGACAACAGGGACATAACGGGCCAGCCTTCGTACCAGCGCAGTCGAATCGGCATCGGACGCACATTCCAGGTGGTGCGACCTTTTGAAATGACTGTCCTGGAAAACATCATGGTCCCCGTGCTCACTCACACGAAAAACATGGTCCGGGCGGAGGCCAGGGCAAGGGAGGTGCTCGAAACCATGGGGCTGACGCATCTTGCCGACGCCATGCCCGACAGCCTGACCCTCGCGCAGCGCAAACGGATCGAGGTCGCCCGCGCGCTTGCCACCAACCCCAAGCTACTCTTGCTCGACGAGGTCTTGGCGGGTCTGAACCCGACCGAGATCGCGGAAAACCTCCCCCTGATCCGCCGACTGCGCGACGACGGCCTGACCATAATTTTCATCGAGCACCTGATGGACGCGCTCATGGCCGTATCGGAACGGGTCCTGGTCATGGATCACGGCCTGCTCATCTGTGTTGGAACCCCGGAACACGTCACGAGCGATGCCTGCGTGATCAAAGCTTATCTCGGAGAGGAGGCGAGCGATGCTGTCAATTGAAGGCGCCAACTGCTTTTATGGGGATTTCCAGGTCCTGCGCAACGTATCGCTCGCGGTGAAGGAAGGAGAAATAGCGGCTCTGCTGGGGCCGAATGCCGCGGGCAAATCGACGACCCTCGCCGCCGTGACCGGCCTGCTCAGATGCCGCTCGGGCCGCATCACCTTTCGCGGAAAGGAACTGAACAGGCTGAAACCGGAAGACATCGTGGAACTCGGGATAGCGATCGTGCCTGAAGGCCGCAAACTGTTCAAAACCCTCACGGTCAGGGAAAATCTCGAAATGGGCGCCTATTGCCGTAGAGCCCGTTCGCACCAGAAGGAGACTATCGAGCAGGTATTCGAACTCTTTCCGGTGCTCAGGGAACGGATACACCAGAGAGCCGGTTCGCTTTCCGGCGGAGAGCAGCAGATGTGCGCCATAGGCAGGAGTCTCATGGCTCGACCGAGCCTCCTTCTGATCGATGAAATGTCTCTCGGGTTATCGCCCCTTCTCACGCGGCACATGTTCGAAATGGTCCGGCGCATCTCCTCCACGGGTGTGACGGTGCTGCTCGTCGAGCAGCAGGTGCACCATACCATGAGAATTTCCGACACAACGTATATAATGGAAAAAGGGCATATAGTCATGTGCGGTCCGACCTGTGAAATAGCGGGCCACGAGCACGTGAAAAAGGCCTATCTCGGGATGTAGGCTCATGAAAGCGTTCGTCAAATATGGCGCAGGGCCTTATGAAAGCGCCATTCAAAAAGTTCGGAAACCAAAGCCGCACACAGGCGAGGTGCTGATCAGAGTCGCGGGATGCGGAATATGCGGCAGCGATCTGCATGCTTACCAGGCCGATGCCGGTTATGAATGGGTCCGCCCCCCTGTGATCCTGGGTCATGAATTTACTGGCGTCATCGAATCGGCCGGGCCCGGAGTGGAACGATTCCGGCCCGGCGACAGGGTCGCCGTCATCGGAATCCAGGGATGCCTCGAATGCAGCTCCTGCCGGGACGGGCGCACCAACCTTTGCACGACGAGGAAGGTAATCGGGCTTGATCTGAACGGCGGCATGGCCGATTATGCCGTTGTGAACGAGGCTTTTCTGGTCAGGATCCCCGGAGCCCTGGATATCGTCCTGGCAGCCATGACGGAACCCCTTTCCGTTGCTGTCCACGCAATGGAAAAGGCCGGCATTCGCCCGGGGGACCGCGTGGCAGTAACGGGCGCGGGTCCGATCGGCATCATGTGCGCTATGCTTGCCAGGATGGCCGGCGCCGGCGTCGTTCTGGCGGGGACGGATGCCGACGAGCACGCCCGCTTCCCTGTAGCTCGCGAGCTGGGACTTGCCACGATCAATGTGGAGAGCGAGCGTTTGGCAACAGTTTTCAGTAAAGTGCCGCGAGATATCTGGGTGGAAGCCTCCGGTTCCATGGAAGCCCTGAAAGCCTCCATCGAAATGATGCCCCGGGGTGGACGCATTGTTGTGGTCGCAATGTATTCCGGGGACATGAGCTGGCTTCCGACCGTTTCGGTGAGAGCCGAGCACACGTACCATTTCAGCTATGCATCGTCGTTTCGGGACTATCGATACGCTCTTGATCTTCTGGCATCGGGGAGGATGAGGCTCGAGCCCCTTGCCGCCCGCTTCCCTCTCGACAGCGCCGCCGAGGCATTCGAGGCCGCCGGGAAGGGGCTTGTCGTAAAACCTGTGCTGGTCCCCGGAGAGTGAGCCATTCAACAGGGGTTTCGATCTTGAATTCGCAACCGAACCATTATGATGTGATTATCATCGGCGCCGGGGTGATCGGCAATGCCATCGCCCGTGAACTCTCGCGTTACCGGGTGAAGACGGCCGTTCTGGAAAAGGAACTCGACGTCGGCCAGGAGATCAGCTGCCGCAACAGCGGCGTCATCCACTCGGGAATCCATTACCAGCCTGGCAGTCTTCGCGCAAAGCTGAACGTGGCGGGCAACGCGATGATGGCTGACCTCTGCCGCTTGCTCAAGGTGAAAATCAAATACATCGGCAAACTCACCGTCGCCCAGGACAAATCCGAGGTGGAAACGCTCCACCGCCTAAAGGAGCAGGGTGAAGCCAACGGCGTGCCGGGGCTCGAATTGCTCGGCCGCGAAAAAATGGAGATGATTCAGCCGGGCGTCGGCGGCATCATGGCCCTCCACTCCCCCTCTACAGGCATAATCAGCCCGTACGGCCTCACCATCGCCCTGTCGGAAAACGCCCTGGCAAACGGCGCAGCCTTTTACCTGGGGGAAGAAGTCGTCGGGATCGAGCGCCTGGACGGTCTTTTCCAGGTGAGCTCCGCTACGGGGAAGGCCTGGACAAGTTCCGTTCTCGTCAACGCTGCCGCGCTCCATGCCGACCGGATCTGCCGTATGGTCGGAATCGACGAATACAGGCTCTATCCCTGCCGGGGCGAATACCTCGTTCTGGATAAAAGGCTCGCGGGCACCCTGTCGGTCCTGGTTTACCCTGCCCCGCACAAACACGGCGCAGGTCTCGGCATTCACCTCACGAACACCGTTGACGGCAACATCCTGGTCGGCCCGAGCAACGAGTACATCGACGATCCCTGCGACTTCGCCTCGACAGCCGAAATCATGCGGCAGCTCAGGAAAGAAGGGCACGAACTTCTGCCGCAGCTGACCACGAGCGACGTCATCCGCAGCTTCAGCGGCATGCGGCCCAAGCGCACGCCCAAGGGGGTCGGAGGCTACCTGGAATTCGTCATCGAGAGCCGCAAGGATGTTCCGGGCTTTATCAACCTTTTCGGCATCGAAAGCCCGGGCCTCACTTCCGCGCCGGCCATAGCCCAAATGGCGGTGGAACTGATCGGAGAGAGGATAAGGCTCGAGGAAAAACCGGATTTCATCAGTGAACGGCCCGGCCGCGACCGGTACTTTCACGAACTCTCGACCGAGGAGAAGTCCGATCTCATCGCAAAAGACCCTCTTTATGGGGAAGTCGTCTGCCGGTGCGAACAGATCACGAAGCGCGAGATTATCGACGCCATTTCGAACCCGCTCGGGGTAAAGACTGTAGGTGCGGTCAAATACCGTGCAAGGGCCATGATGGGCAGATGCCAGGGCGGTTTCTGCCTGCCCCGGATCATTGAGATCATGCGTCGGGAATTCGGATTCGAGCCCCGGGACTATCTTCTCAGGGGAAAGAAATCCGCGCTCTTCACCGGCTGGGTGCGAGACAGGAAATGTTGCCATGCCTAGCATAAGTCGCGATATCGTCGTGGTCGGGGGCGGCCCCGCCGGCCTTGCCGCGGCCGTGGCCGCTCGAAAAGAGGGATGCCGGGATGTCCTGCTCATCGAACGGGACAATCGCCTGGGAGGCGTGCTCAACCAGTGCATCCATGACGGCTTCGGGCTCCACCGGTTCAAGGAGGCCTTGAGCGGTCCCGAATACGCCCAGCGCTACATACGGGAAGTTGAGGAACTCGGAATCGAGACGATGCTCAGCAGCATCGTTCTCTCGATCGGAAGCGACCGCACCATGCTGGTCAGCTCCCCCCGCGGATCTTTCGAAATCAGGGCCGGGGCTGTGATCCTGGCCATGGGGTGCCGGGAACGGACCGCCGGGGCCATCTTCCTTCCGGGTACCAGGCCCGCGGGCGTGTACACCGCCGGGGCAGCGCAGCACTTCATCAACCTGCAGAATATCATGGTGGGCCGCAGGATCGTCATACTCGGCTCGGGAGACATCGGGATGATTATGGCCCGGCGTTTGACCCTGGAAGGGGCCAAAGTCGAAGGCGTATTCGAGATCATGCCCTATGCCAGCGGGCTCGCCAGGAACATCCAGCAGTGCCTGAACGATTACGGCATTCCGTTGCACCTCAGCACCTCCGTCGTCGAGATCCACGGGAGAGAACGGGTCGAGGGGGTGACCACGGCCCGGGTCGACACAAAATTCAACCCCATACCGGGAACAGACCGCTTCATCCCGTGCGACACACTGCTCCTTTCCGTCGGGCTTATTCCGGAAAACGAGCTTTCCCGCGGAGCTGGAGTTCGCATCCAGGAGAAAACCAGCGGGGCAGTGGTGGACGACTCCCTCATGACAAGCGTCGAGGGCATTTTTTCTTGCGGAAACGTCCTGCACGTCCACGACCTCGTGGATTTTGTATCCGAGGAAGCCGAAAGGGCCGGCAAAAACGCCGTCAGGTACATCCGGGGAGAACTCCGGCCGGTTAAATCCATCCCCGTCAAAGCGGGCCCAGGCGTCCGCTACGTTCTGCCCCAGGCCGCAAAGCACGGAGAGAACCTCGTGATCTCCCTCCGGGTGACCGAACCGGGGCGCGACCGCACTGTCCGGGTGAGGAGCGGCGAAAAGAACATAACGAAAAAGAAGCACGTACGGCTTCACCCCGCCGAGATGATCCGCATCAAGGTCTCTGCAGGCAAGCTCGAAGGGGTCGAAAGCCTGGAGGTTTCGGTGGAATGAAAACAAGGGATCTCGTTTGCGTCGTATGCCCCAACGGATGCTCGGTCAGGGTGGACATCGAAGAAGGCGCTCCGGCGTGCATCCTCAATATGGAAGGGTGCCAGTGCGAAAAAGGCCGGAACTGGGCCGAACAGGAAATCCACAACCCGGTAAGGACGATATCGAGCAGCATCCTGGTTGAAGACGGTGAAATACCCCTGGTCAGCGTTCGCACCGACGCTCCCATTCCGCTTGACATGATCTTTGCCGTAATGGAAGAGATACGCGCTAAAATAGCTCAGGCGCCCGTTGCAAACGGCGATCTGCTTATCTGCAATCCCGCCGGGGTCTGCTGCAATATAATCGCCACCCGACCCGTAGCACGGCGGGAACAGGGCGAAGAAGAATGAGGGAAGATATGGACAAAAACCAGATACTCTGGAATGAGAAAGTCGCCGTCGGAATCATCCGCCGGCTGGAGCAGCGAAGGATGGAAGGAAGCTATGCTTCCAGCGCGGCACAGGCGCGCGATGAAATACTGGACATGATTCCACGGGGGTGCACCGTTTATCGCTGCGGCTCCGTCACGACAACCTCCATGGGGCTTTGGGAAAAGATCGCCGCCCTGCCGGACGTAAAGATCATCGACCCCTTCCTGCCCGGGCTTTCTGCGGAAGAGGCAATGGAAACGCGCATTCGGGGCTTCACCGCAGATGTGATGATTACCAGCTGCAATGCCCTCACCCTTGACGGTCGGCTCGTAAATCTCGACGGAGTCGGAAACCGCGTTGCCTCCATGATGTTCGGTCCCGGGAAAGTCATCCTGGTCGTGGGGATGAACAAGGTGGCCCCGGACCTGGACACGGCCATGGCACGCGTCAAGCACTATGCCGCGCCCGTGAACGCCATCCGCATCGGGCTCGACACCCCCTGCGCGGCAAACGGGCTCTGCACCGACTGCCGGTCCCCGGAACGCTCCTGCAATATGTGGAGCATCATCGAGGGCCACAGGACCAGGGGGCGTATTCATGTGAAACTGGTGGGCGAAGACCTGGGCTACTAAGCTATTCCTCCTCCGACCTCAACCTGGGCGCGCTGAACCAGTAGCTCATGAAGCCTCCGAATTCCTCCAGGGTCATCTCGGAAATCTTCCTGTCGAAGACGGAAGATCCTCCCTGGATCTCCCTGGCGAATTCCCCGATCAGGATATTCAGAAATCCTGAAAAGCTCAGCCCTGCGTGGGTTCTCAAATACCTTTGTACGATAAGCCTCGGTTCCTTATCGAGGTAAATGGTGTATCTTTTCTTGCTGTCATTCATGAATCATCCCCCTGGTCGGTTGAAAAAAACGGTCTCGCCCTTCCGCGCCCCGCCCCGCCGCTCACCCACAGCCGGCGGCATCTGCGCAATCCAACTCTGAAGCTTTATCCTCCACGTGCGACACTCTGGCCGCACAAATAATACTCTTGTAGTTTATACATGTCACGTTGTATAGTTTAGCCTGCAAATTAACAGCCAAACTTAGTCTTTTGCCGAGAGCGTCGAGACAGAGCTGTACCCGCGAACATCCAAGGAGATGCCCGATGAAGAGTGCGTACGTTTTCCGATTGTTGGCCCTGTTGTCTTTCCTCCTGCCGATGTGTTTTTCCGGCAACGTTTTGGCCGAGCAGGAACTGACGGTTTCGGCAGCGGCCAGTCTTACAAATAGCTTTCAGGAGATTGGAAGGAAGTTCGAAGCCGCCAATCCGGGCGTAAAGGTCATCTTGAACTTCGCCGCTTCAGGACCGCTCCTCCAGCAGATCGCCGGAGGCGCTCCGGTTGACGTCTTTGCGTCTGCCGACCAGGAAACCATGAACCAGGCCGCGCAGAAACACCTTATCGTGGATGAGTCGCGCAAAGATTTCGCCGCCAACAGTCTTGTGCTCATATTGCCCGAACAATCGAAGGCTGTCATAGGCAACGCCCGGGATCTCGGAGGCAGGGAAATCGGCAAGGTGGCAATCGGAAATCCGGAGTCTGTCCCGGTGGGCCGCTACACCCGCGAGGCCTTAACCGCGGAAGGCCTGTGGGAGACCCTCAGCCCCAAGTTCATCTTCGGCGATTCGGTGCGCCAGGTGCTCGATTATGTCTCGCGAAACGAGGTGGACGCGGGTTTTGTTTATGCAACGGATGCAGCCGTTGCAAAGAACAAGGTGAAAATCGCCGTTCGCATGGAGAAGCACAAGCCCATTCTCTACCCCATCGCCATTGTCTCGGCGACGCAGAAGAAAGACCTGGCCGGGAAGTTCGTGGATTTCGTCCTGGGTAAAGAGGGCCGGGAAATCCTGTCCGGCTATGGGTTTGGGAAACCCTGACCCGGCAAGGGAGGCCCGGACTAGGCCGCAAATCCGCGTCATGTGTATTGCGGGAGGGGCTTCCGGCCCCTCTTTGTATTTCACCTGTTGTGAATGAATTTCATTTTCGTAATCATTGAATTTTTCTTCCCCTCCACAAAGATCCCAACCGGTTTGATTTACCTTTTTCCGCCCACAAGCCGATTATTCAATATGAGAACCGAGAGAGACCGCAATTCGCTCAAAAGCGGAGTGCGGCAAAGATCGAGCGATTCTCGTCGAACCCAAAAAGAAACCGAGGTCAGAATTTTCCATGTCCGAGATGAAGCGCGATCAGTTGCTGGCTGCGGTAATTGCCGGAAGGGGACCGGCCTACCTCCGCGGCGTTGATTTATCCTCCTGCGACCTGTCGAATGCGGGCTGGCTCATCGAAGCCGACCTTCGTAATGCGGACCTGTCGAATGCCAATATGCGACGCGCCAATCTCAGGAAATCCAACCTGGAGGGGGCGAACCTGCACGCAGCAGGACTTCTCGGCGCTAATCTCGAAGAGGCCAACCTGTTCAAGGTAAAGGCCAACGTTGCCAATCTGAATATGGCCAACCTGCGCAAGGCGATTCTCAAAGCGACAACACTGGTCGGGGCGACCCTGGTCAAGGCCGACCTCGAGGAAGCCGATCTGGAAGGGGCGGACCTTGAAGGGGCAAATCTTCAAGGCTGCAATCTGCGAAGGGCGCGGCTGGTCAATGCGAACCTGAAAATGGCGAACCTCGACGGAGCGGACCTGACGGATGCGGTCCAGGACAACGACACCGGCGGCGCCCGGCCCGAAGGACAAACTGAAAATGGAGAACCGGCCAAGGGCTTCATCGGTTCGATCTCCTCAATACGTCTCGCCGACCTGATCCAGCTCGGGTGCCTCTCTCGCTCGAACTTTCGGATAGAGGTTAGCTCCGGCGCAAAGCAGGGAGACATTTACATCGGAACGGGACGCGTCCTGCATGCCGAATCCGGAAACAGCCGGGGCGAAGAAGCTCTCTTCAGGATCCTTGCCTGGGACAGCGGTCGTTTTACAACCTATCCCTACACTCCCGGCGGTGTTGTCACGATCGACAAGCCTGTCGAGCACCTTCTGCTCCAAGCCCACAGGCTCCAGGACGAGAACGCGTTTGCGGATAATCATGCGAATTGGCTGGAAAATGCGAAAGAGTACCTCCCGGCCGAGGTGCGCGTCTCGGAAGAGTTGGCGTCGTATATCGAGAAAGAGGGCAAGTCTCTGCCCTACTCCGGAAAACTCGAAATCACCGGGATTTTCGACCCCATCGGCAAAGGCGACGAACTCCTCTGTTCGCTGGCCGCTGGCGAAGAAGTATATATCGCCCCCCTGAAATACATCTCGCTGGAAAAGGGGCACCCTCTTGCCGGGGTTCTGGCAGAGCTTGAATCGGAATAATCGGGGATTTGTCCCGTCTACCGCATGCTTTTTGCATAAGTGTACCCGGAAGCTGCGGCTCAATGTCGCACCATTGTCCGAAGGGAAGAAAAACGCATCTGGATAGGCCTTAGATTAAGGAACACCAATGAGTTTGATACTTACGAAGAACGAAATAGACCAGCTCGAAGAGATCATATCGGAAAAGCTCCTCGATTCGGGAGCGGAGCACGTCATGGTGGTCGATCTTTCGGGCAACCTGATCATCCAATGCGGCGCCCTCGAGATGGAGGACGTTTTCTCCCTGGCGGCGCTTTCCGCCGCAAACTTCGCGGCCACCGCGGAAATAGCCCGGCTGATTGGAGAAGAGGACTTCACCCTCATGTTTCATAAGGGCGACAAGCGAAATATCCATTTCAGCAGACTGGGCCAGGATTATCTCATCATTACCCTGTTCAACGACAATGTTTCTCTGGGCCTGATACGCCTCAAGCTGGGAACTGCAATACAGCAGATGTGGGCAGTGTTCGGAGCGATGGAGGAGGCTGAAGCGTGGCCTTCATAGACCTGAGCAAAAACGAGATCCAGGCCAAGATCGTTTACTATGGCCCGGGGCGCGGGGGAAAGACGACGAACTTGCTGTTCGTGCACGAATCCATGTCCAGGCAGGTTTGCGGAAAGATGGTGACCATCGACACCAAGGGAGACCGGACACTCTTTTTCGATTTCCTCCCTCTCAACGTCGGAAAAGTACTTAACATGACCATCCGAATCCAGCTTTATACCGTACCCGGGCAGGTCATGTACAACACCACCCGCAAGCTTGTTCTGAGGGGGGTTGACGGAGTGGTTTTCGTGGCCGATTCTCTCAGGGTTCAGAAGCCTAAGAATATCGAGTCCCTGGAAAACCTGGCTGAAAACCTGCACGTAGAAGGGCTCGATATCAGGCAGACGCCGCTCATTCTGCAATACAACAAACGCGACCTGATCAAGTCCAATGTGCCGCTTCTGGCGGTCGACGAACTCCAGGACGATTTGAATCGGCATTTGAACGTCCCCTATCACGAAGCCAGTGCCCTTTCAGGTGACGGCGTATACGAAACCTTACGCGAGATCAGCAAACGCACGATACGAAGTGTGATCCAGAAAGTCGGCGGCAACCTCACCGCTGCGCGGGCATAGCGAACGCATGCCAAGGAGAAAGAAGCTCTATGGCTCTTACAAACGGGAAGGAACATTCTCAGGAAATGGTCGATTTCGATGCCCTCGGGATCGAAATCGATAAGGAAATAGACGCCCTATTTGTTCCTGCCGGGCAGACGCCGGCCGAGGTCCCCGAACCTTCCGCTCCTGCAATGGAGCAGCCGGCGATCGCTGATGCAGCCCCGGTCCCATCCGCTTCCACACTGTCAAACGGGTTGAGTATGGGCGCCCTCGAAGTCGAGATTGACAAAGAAATCGATTCTCTTTTCGTTCCCGCCCCGAAGATGACGCCGAAGGATGCCGAACTCCCTCTGCTAAAGTTGGAACAGCCCGCCGCCCAAGACGCGACAACTCCCCCGGCCGACACGCCCCGGAACGGGCTCGACATGGGTGCCCTGGAAGTCCAGATCGACAACGAAATCGACGCCCTGTTCGTTCCAGCCCCGAAGACGACGCCGGAGGTCCCGGAACCACCCATCCAGAAGATGGAGGCCCCCCCCGATGAAGAGACCGTCACGGCCACCCCGGCCGACACGCCCCGGAAAGAGTTCGATGTGGGCGCGCTGGAAGTTCAAATTGACGACGGAATCGACGCCCTGTTCGTTCCCGCGGCAAAACCGATTCCCGCCGGGCCTACCGGCCCGGATACGGACAGGCCTGCCGTCCGCACGGAACTCCCGGAACTTGTCCTGGAATCTGAAGCCCTCAAGCCTGCCGCAAACGCACAACAACGGCCTTCCGTCCCGGCCGGCGATATGCTCGACGGGGACGAAATCCCCATTTCCGCAGTTTACACATCAAAGCCGCGGATATCGGCCCTGGTGGAGGCGTTCAATGCCGCCTACCTGAGCCTGGACTGGGATTTGTCGCCCGAGAACCTTGGCAAGCTCAGAACGGCTCTCAAAGACCTTGAACCTTTTACGGACAGGGCTCCGGGAAGTGCACCGATCGTCAAAATTCTCAAATCCGTTCTCTCCAGGCTGCGCATGACCCCCCAATCGATCGATCCCGCTCTTCTCGAAATGATTCGAGACTCGCAGGGGCTGCTTGCGCACATGCTCCTCATGGATGGCGCGCCCGGCCCGCAGGAAAAAAAGCGCATTAAAGGTATCATCGAGCGTTTCCAGGTCATGATGGGGAAAGCCCCCAGGGAGAAGGCCGCTCAATCGGCGTCCACCGTTGCAGAAGAGCCCGCTGGGGCGGCGCAGACCGAACCGATGCCGGAAGGATGCTCGCTTCGGGAACTGCGTTTCTGGATGAAAGGGGTAGGCAGATCCCTCCATGAAGCTTTGGCCGGAACCGATGCCGAACTTCGAAGACTTCGCCAGTTGGAAGGGACTCTTTCCAAAACACGCGCCCTGGCCCCCCTCGTGGACCGGCTCACCGATATCCGCAATGGAGTCGAGCGGCGCATGAAAATACTCAAAGAAGAGCACAGTGAATGGCAAAGCCGGATCGGCTGGGTCGAAACGCTGGAAAGGGCGGGTTCATACCCGTCGAGCCCGCAACAGGAACATGCCGCCGGTGCCGCTCTGCCGGTCACCGCGGAACCCGTTAAACCGGCGCCGGAACTACGGAAGGAGGACGTCTGCCTGTTCAATTTGTCCGGGAAGCCTTTTGCCCTTCTCTCTTCGCATGTGGTAAAGGTTCAGCAGATATCGCACCGTAAGGCCGAGAAGATTCTGAAGCGGGGATATGCATCTCTAGTCGACTTCAAGCCTTTTTTCGGCAGCCTCAAGAGCGGCATATTGGGCAACTGGACCTCGGTTTCACGCAAAGATCTCCAATCCTATAAATTCGAACCGCTTTGCAGCGGGCCTTTCGACAAAACGGAATCGCACAACGCTATCCTGGTGAGCAGCGGCGACAAGCACGGTATCGTAATAGCCGCCCCAGGAGGAACAGAGTTTCATACAAAAGTGGAAATCTCTGTGGAACCCTGCTCCAGTCCCCAGGCGTTTGCCGCCATCGCGAGCGAAGCGGGGAAAGGCGTCCCGGTGCTCGATCTCGATCGGGTCTTCGACGAAAAGACATGGACCCCCTGATGAGATGATATCTCCCGCTTCAACACGAAGCGAAGCTCTATTCGGAACGGAAATTGGATAGTGGCATGGCAGCAGTTTTGAGGGAAATTGCAGACGAGAAGAGCGGATCGTCAGAATCGGAAAAACAGGGTGTGATGGGCGCCGCCGAACCGGAGTTTGACAGATTGCGGGACGGCGCAGGCAGGCATAATG
>JAEZXS010000029.1 GCA_023442755.1 Pseudomonadota bacterium
CACGGCCGGCAGACATTTGCATTCGGGATTGCCGCATCGTAAATGTGCTAACGGGGAAGATCGAGCCGGCCGATCTGGCGATTTTCGACGGGTTCGTCATCGGATGGGGGGACTATGAGAGCCGGGAATCCGTTTCGGCAAACGGAATGTATGTCTGCCCGGGGTTTATCGACGGCCATATTCACATCGAAAGCACTCTTCTCAGTCCCGCGCAGTTCTGCGCTGCCGTCCTGCCCTGGGGTACGAGCGCCGTGGTTGCCGATCCCCACGAAATTGCAAACGTACTGGGTCTTGACGGCATAAAGTATTTTCTCGAGTGCGCAAGGGGACTCCCCCTGGACATCTTCCTGAACCTGCCGAGCTGCGTGCCGGCATCTCCTCTCGAAACATCCGGGGCAAACCTGCGGGCTGTCGACCTGGATTCGCTCCTGCCGCATGAGAACCTGCTGGGTCTTGCCGAGATGATGAATTTTCCGGGCGTCATCGGTGCCGATCCGCAGGTTATCGACAAGCTCATCCTGTTTCGTGACAGGATCATCGACGGCCACTCCCCGATGCTTTCCGGCCGCGGTCTGAACGCCTACATAGCGGGTGGCATACGATCCGACCACGAATGCACGACGCGGGAAGAAGCAGCGGAAAAGCTCGCCAGGGGAATGTCCGTAATGATCCGGCAGGGCAGCCAGTCAAAGGACCTCGAAAAACTCCTCGGCATCATAGACGAGCACACGTGGCCTCACTGTATGTTCGTCTCCGACGATGTGCACCCCGATGACCTGATAAACAAAGGGCACATGAACGCGACGCTGAACCTGGCAATGTCTCTCGGCCTGGACCCTGTCCGCGCCATCACGCTCGCCACATGGACCCCGGCCAACTACTTCCGCCTCTCGGGGCGGGGGGCGCTCGCTCCGGGATTTCTGGCCGACCTGAGCATGAGCCCCACCCTCAATCCGTGGAATCCCGTACGGGTTTTCAAACGCGGCGTGGAGATTGCCCGCGACGGGAAGCTTCTCGCGACCCCGGACGGCTGGTGCGTCCCGCAAAGCCCTGGCAGCCCCATGCGCATCACACGGGTCTCCGCCGACGATCTGCTCGTTCCGGTCCAGCCCGGAAAGCTCCGGGTGATCGGCGTGCAGGAGGGAACGCTCCTTACCCGGAAGATCCTCGAAACTCCGAAAATAGTAGACGGATATGCCGTGTCCGACCCGGACCGCGATATTCTCAAAATAGCTGTCTTCAACCGGTATGTCGCCGGCAGGTCGCCCGCTCTCGGGTTCGTTCGGGGCCTGGGTCTGAAAAGTGGGGCAATAGCCACTTCCGTGGCGCACGATTCTCACAATGTCATCGCGGCGGGAGCTGACGATGCGGATATCCTCGCCGTGGTGCGCGCGCTTCGGGAATCGGGCGGAGGAATGGCTGCCGGCACGAGTGGAGGCCGCGTCGAAGTGCTGCCCCTTCCGATCGCCGGGCTCATGTCGGCCGGTTCCGTATCGGAAGTGGCCGCAGAACTCCGGAAAATCAAAGAAGTAGCCGGTGCGCTCGGCTCCGGACTCGCAAACCCCTTCATGGCGCTCTCTTTTCTCGCCCTGCCGGTTATCCCCGAACTCAAGATGACCGACCTGGGACTTGTGGACGTATTCCGCTTTTCGCACGTTCCGCTTTTCGGGGAGGATTGAAAACGGCCCCTTGCGCGCTTATATGCTGAAGTGGTCGGAAAAATTACCCAAACTGAATTCCGGAGGACGAGATGAGCACGGTTTCATGTAGTTCGTTGGAAGAGGTGGTTAATTTTGCCATCGAGAAAGAAGAAAGGGCCATGGACTTCTACAGGAAGTGCGCCCAGTTTGCCAGGAATCCCGGAATACGGGAATTCTTCGAGGAAATGGCCCTGGAGGAACAGCGCCACAGAAATATGCTCAGGGACCTGGATACCTCGCACCTTGCCGAAGTGAAGCTCGAAAAGGTGGAAGACCTGCGGATAAGCGACTACCTGATGGACATTTCCTTCGACGAAAATATGTCCTACCAGGATGCCCTTACCCTGGCCATGAAGAAGGAAGAAAAGGCGCAGGCCTTCTACGCCGGGTGGAAAAACAAGTGCATACACGAAAAGGCGGCAAACCTGTTCGAAATCCTCCAGAATGAGGAGGCAAAGCACAAGCGCAAATTGGAAGCCCTCTACGATGAAGAGGTCCTGACCGACAATTGATCGATATAGGGACCCTATAGAACGCTTTACTGTGTATTGTACAGCCCCAGGTCGTCTACCTGGTAGGAATCCAGCTCCGCTGCCGTTTTGTCCAGGAGTTGCACCAGCGAGTAGATTTCTTCGGACTGTTTTGCATGCTGAGCCTTGCCTTCGATGGTCGTTGCCGCTACGAATTTGGCCTGGGCGACAAGAAGCCGTTCGCGAACGGCCAGCTTTTTAGCTTCCAGTATGATGCATTTGTCCACCAGGTCATGGTAGGCCGTAAACTCCTGCTCCCAGGAGACCCTCCATTTGCGGCCCCATGCGGCAAATCGGGCTTCGATCTCGGGAGTGATGTCGATTTGGTTGTCCGAGTCGCGAAGTGATGGATTTTCCAGGAGTATCTGTTCGAATTCCCCCCAGCCGGGGCTGCTGCAGAATTCTTTGATCTCCTGTAAAACAGGATTCAGCGCGGAATAAAAATCGGCTGACTTCTGGTTTACAGTATCCAGGTCGCTGTTTGCCCCTACCATCAGAGTTTCCGTTTCCGGCAGCATTTCCGTTTTCACTCTGCTGCCGGGAAAAGAAGCACATCCAGCGGTAAACATTACTAAAATCAGGCCCGGTATTAAGAGGCGAAAAACAGGTTGCATCATATCTAGGGCGTATTCCTGTGCTGGAGAAAGTATTATCCGGTACTACATAGTATGTATAGGATGGTACATACACCTACTGTATACCCCTACTCTAAAATACATTCTATGCCTTATTTTAAAAAGTCGAAAACCTGCTAGATTGGCCATCACAGGTTATCCCTCCTTCAAAGTAACATTTCAACCCCGTTTTATTATCGCCCCGGAAAGCCAGGCACCCCCGCCCCTGGCTTTCTTTTTTTTTGCGCAAAAGACATCCCGGATCGCCGGCCGCGTTATCGGGCGGCCACGTGCGGTTTCTTTGCCGTTGCCCCCTGCAGGGCGTCCATAGTTCTGCAGGGGGGTGGGTATTATTGCGACTGGAGCCAAGTATCCGGCATTGCAGGCAAATCCAATAAAAAAACTGCGCCAGCATTTCTTATCGAGCAATTATGGTTATCTTTGATGTACGGATAAGAAAAATAGGAGGCTTAGGATGTCGGAATCATTGGAAGTCTTGACTGATAAAATCGTTTCGGTGGTGAGTCGGGCCTGGGAGTTGCTGATTGGAGAGCCCGGGTACGGATTGCAGGAAGTGAAGGAGAGAACTCCGGACATTCGCAGAGCCCTGGTTTTCAACCAGCTCCGTCGCAGTTTTCCGCCCTCCGATCATGGATGCGACCGATATTGAGAACGTTTCTCGGCACGATAAACGTCCATGATGACGGAACCGGAGGCGGATCATGGTTGTCTATCGGCCGGAAAACGATGTGAAAATAACTTAACGTGATCGGCGGGGCGAACTCTGAGAAGAGCCTCGCCGCTGACTATATTCCGAGAAAAGCCTGTTTGACCTGTTCGTTCTGCAAAAGTTCCTTCCCTTTTCCTTCCAGAACGATTCTGCCATTTTCAAGCACGTAGGCGCGATCGCAAATCGCCAAGGTTTGCTTTACGTTTTGTTCGACCATAAGGATTGTGAGCCCCTGATCGTGGATCTTCAGCGCCAGGCGGAAGATCTCCTGGGTGAGCAGGGGGGACAGGCCGAGGGAAGGCTCGTCGAACATTATCATTTTCGGCTTGGACATCAGGCCGCGGGCGATTGCGCACATCTGCTGCTCACCGCCCGAAAGCGTCCCCGCCATCTGCTTTTGACGCTCTTTCAGACGGGGAAAGAGTTCGAAAACCCATGCGATCGTTTCCTTTCGCTTCGCTTTTGCCTCACCTTTGAGCGAACCGAGTTCCAGGTTTTCCAGAACGCTCATCTCCGGGAAGAGTTGCCGGCCCTCCGGGACGTGGGCGATTCCCTGTTCCACGATCATGTACGGAGGGATTTGGTCCAGGCGCGAGTTTTGAAACCAGATCTCGCCGCTGTCCACCTGCACCATGCTCGAGATGGTTCTCATTATGGTGCTTTTACCGGCGCCGTTTGCGCCTACGAGGACGACGAATTCGTTTTCGGCCACATGAAATGTGACGTCCCAAAGCACCTGGACGTCACCATAGCCTGCATTGACGTGTTCCACCCGCAGCATTTCTATTCCTTTCCGAGATAGGCTTCGATGACGGCCTGATTGTTAGCGACTTCGGATGGAGTGCCCCTGGCAATTTCCTGGCCGTAGTTGATGCAGAGAATTCGATCGCACAGATTCATGATAACCTGCATGATATGTTCAACGATGATGATCGTTATGCCGGAATCTCGAATCTTCCTGATGAGTTCCACGCCATCGGCCTGTTCCTGGGGAGTCAGCCCGGCCATGGTCTCGTCGAGCAGGAGAAGCGTCGGGTTTGTGGCAAGGGCACGCGCTATTTCCATACGTTTCCGGTCGCCTATGGTGAGGCCTTTTGCGGGCCAGTCGACCTTTTTCCCCATATCGCAGAAATGGAGCACCTCGAGTGCCCTGTCCTTGGCTTCCGCGAACTTGGAGGTCCGGCAGAAAGCGGAGGTCATGACGTTCTCGAGCACGGTCATGCGGCGCAGCGGCTTTACTATCTGGAAAGTCCTTCCGATGCCTTCCTTGCATACTTTCCAGGTGGGGAGCCCGTTCATTTCTTTTCCCTGGAAGTGTATCGTCCCGGAGGTAATCGGGTAGTAGGCGGTGATGAGGTTGAAAACGGTGGTTTTACCGGACCCGTTCGGGCCGATCAATCCGTAAATTTCCCCTTCTTCAACCTGGAACGTGAGGTTGTTTACGGCGATCAAGCCGCCAAAGGCCTTTGTCAGGCGGTGCGTTTCGAAAAGATGCATGTCTCAGTTCCCACTTGTGACGGAAGGTATCGCTTTATCTTTCGACCATAGGCCCTGCAGTTTGATCCAGTCGCCCACCACGCCGTTGGCCATGTAGCGGATGACGAAGATGACAAGCAGGCCGAACGCCAGCGCGTGGGTCTCGCTGACCCACTTCGGCGCAACCCCGAAAAACGAACTGCGGAACAGTTCCTGGAGAAGCACCATGATGAAGGCGCCCACCGGAGGACCCCATATCGTTCCGGCCCCGCCGATTATGGCGACAAGAATGGCCATGATGGAGATGAAGTAGAGCGAGAAAACCACCTCGGGGTCGATGAACCCCATGTAGTTCATGTAAAAGGCACCCGCAAGGCCTGTGAAAAAGGAGCTGATCATGAGAGAAAGGCTCTTGTAGCGAAACGAGCTGATTCCAAGCGCCTCGGCCGCATCCTGGTCTTCGCGTATGGCTATGAAATAGAAGCCCCACTTCGACCGGATCACCTTGTGGATGGTGAACACGCACAGGGCGGCAAGCCCGAGGGCCAGAAAGTAGTACGGCACCTTGGACCGGAACGTCTGGATGATGAGGATTCCCTGCATCCCTTCCGTGAAATCCCTCCAGACGATGGCGACGAGGCGGCATACTTCAGCAAGGGCGAGAGTCGCCAGGTTGAAGTAGGAACCGCGCAGCCGAAAGCAGATCCAGCCGAGGATGAAGCCGAAGACCATTGCCGCAGGTCCTCCGAAGAGCATGCCCCACCAGGGAGAGATGTCGAGCTTGGTGGTGCACAGGCCCGCCGCATAGGCGCCGACCCCGAAAAAGATGGCGTGGCCGAACGATATCTGCCCGGTGTACCCGGCGAGCAGGTTCCACGAGGAACCGATCACCACCCACATGAGGGCGATGATGAATATGTGCCGATAATAATCGGATTGGATGATGAGCGGAAATAGTACAAGGAGTGCGATTGCTGCTATCTTTGCATGCTGCTGTTTCATCTTTTCCCCTGTTATACCTTGGTCAGCGTCTTCAGGCCGCCCGGCATGAAGACGAGCACGAGAACGAAAATGACCATGCCGAAGGCATCCTTGAGAGCCATGGAAACGTAGGTAGCCCCCAAAGATTCGGCCACACCGAGAACCAGCCCGCCGAAGATCGCCCCCACGGTGCTTCCCAGCCCGCCGAGAACGGTGATGATGAATGCCTTCAGCGTGAAGGGACCTCCAACGTCGGGGAAAAGATAATAGATCGGGAGGAGCAGAGTCCCGCCGGCCGCGGCCATGGCCGCACCCAGGCCATATGTGAGCTGGGTGATCCATTCCGCGTTGATGCCCAGGATCATGGCCGCATCCTTGTTCTGGGCGGTTGCGCGGACGGACCTTCCCGTGTCGGTTTTAAGTAGGAAAATGAACAGGCAGATTGTTAGGAGAACAGCCAGGCCGAACGCCACGAACATCGGCACGTTCCAGGAGATGGAGCCGATCATGAAGGTGGCGGAGCTGTATGCCGTCTTTACCGACTTGTAATCGGAGTGAAAAAAGAACCGAATCGTTTCGGTCAGGACCATTCCCGTGCCGACGGTCATCAGGATCTGATTTTGAGGGATTACGGAGTCGACATTGAGCAGGGGGTTGAGGAGATATTTCTGGATGACCACACCGAGCAGGAAAAGAGCGGGCATGGCGACCAGGAGCGCGAAGTAGGGGTCCAGGTGAAGGTACTGGAAGAGCAGATAAGTGATGTACATGGCCACCATCATGAGCTGCCCGTGCGCCAGGTTGATGATGCGCATGACGCCCATGATAAGGGTCATCCCGAGACCGATCAAAGCATAGACGCCGCCGATGAGTATGCCCGCGACAAGCGTCTGGATAAACATTTCCATGGAAAATCCTTCCCGTGCCGGCACTAAAAAGAAAGGGGGCGGTCATGCACCTGTGGACGACTGCCCCCTTCGGGTTCTACTTACTTCCAGATCTTTTCCCACTCAATCGGGTAGCTGTAGGGCTTTGTTGCGGTATCCTTGGGCCAGACCATCTCGAGCTTGCCGTCGATCCACTGGACCAGGTAGGTCGGGAGTTTGTTCTGATTGGTCATCTTTTCGTAGGATACGAATTTGACCGGGCCGAAAACCGTCATCATGTCGGTCTGCGCAAGCGATTCCCGGACGTCATCCGGAGTAAGCGCCTTGGCGCGCTTCAGCGTATCGGCGATGACATAGGCGGACGCATAGCCTTCCGCTCCGTGGTATTCGGTATCCATGTTGTAGCGCTTTACGAACCTGTTGTAGTAGTCGGCCGCTCCGGGGTAGGGAAGCGTCTGGTACCACAGGGTGGCGGAGAAAACCATCTGGGAGGCCTTGCCGGCATTCTGGCCGAATTCGGGCAGGGTGAAACCGGCGCCGCCGCCAACGAAAAGTTTGGGATTGAGCTTCAATTCCATCGACTGGTTCATCAGCAAAGAGGCATCCATCAGGTAGGAAATCATGTACACCAGGTCGGGATTGGCCTGCTTGACCTTGACCAGAAGCGGTTTGAAATCCACCCCGCCGCTCTGGTAACCCTCGGACATGACCACTTTGATCTTGAGCCTTTCGCAGGTTTCCAGGAACACCTTGGACTGGGAGGAACCGAAATTGGTATTTTCATAGAGGATCGCAGCGGTCTGCGGCTTCACCACGTCGACCAGGAAGGACTCGAGGGCTTTCGGATAGTCGCCGACCGGCTGGTTGAGCCGGAACACATAGTTCCACTTCATCTCAGTGATTTTGTTGTCCGAGCCGGTGGAAACCAGGAAGGGAAGCCGGTTCTGCTGCGCGACTCCCGCTATTGCAAACGTTTCGGAACTGCCGTATCCGCCGCCCAGCATCACCACCTTGTCCTTGGTGATCAGCTTCTCCGCCGCTGCCCTGGCAACATCGGGACGGCCGGTATCGTCTTCGAAAAGAAACTCGAGTTTCTTTCCGTTTACCCCGCCGGCTGCATTGATCTCTTCCAGGGCCATCGCGAACGACTTCTTCTCGATTTCCCCGAATTTCGCTTTCTCACCGGTGGTCGGTAAAATAATGCCCACTTTTATCGAATCCTGGGCGTAAACCCCGGCAGGAACGAGAAAAGTGAGTGCCAGCAGAAGTACGAGCGCAAATTGAGAACAGTGCTTCATTGTCTCCTCCAAATGAGAGAATCCTTAAGGGATGAATTCCCAAAAGAAAAAAATCACTATCCTTATGCCATGCGCGAAGGAGATATGCGGAAAGCGGGACTGGATCAGATATGGCAACGATGCACAGAATAGTATAGAGGGTGGAGGTAAGTCAAGGCGATTGATGTTCCCGGGAGGAGCAAGTTCCCCAAAAATATCGTTTTTCACGTACGCGGGGGTGGGCGGAAATAGACTCAAATAGATTCTAGCTATGGCTCGGATAGACAATATCGACATTACCGATTTGATTAAAACCTTTTTCCCGTATAGGTTGATGGCGCCAATCCGGGACGGGTACGCTTTCCCGGGAAAATTGCCAACTCACACTATCGGGAACGGAGCTTCGTGAGCCGCGTTCGGCATGGATACACCCGCTTACAGGAATACCTCGTCACCTCGCCATGGCCTTACCGCCTGCTGCGAGGGGGCATAGGGATCCTTTTTATCTGGGCCGGCACGATCAAGCTGCTCCACCCGAAATTGTTCGCCCATGCGATTGCCAATTACGGAATCCTGCCGGATGTTTTCATCCCACCGGTCGCTCTGGGCCTTCCCGTCCTGGAACTCCTGGCCGGCGTGGGCCTGCTGTTCGATATCGGACACGCTTTTCGGCTCACGTTCGGTTTGCTGCTGCTGTTCATGGCGGTGCTTGCCTATGCCATGCTCAAGGGGCTGGATGTTGACTGCGGGTGCTTTACGCTCGAGGAAACCCGGGAGCACAACGATCTGAGAATAACGTTCATCCGGGATGCCGGTCTCGCAGCGAGCGTCCTTTTCCTTTTCTACTGCCGTCGGGCAAGGGCCGCAGTTATAAGTTGAATCGAAATTTCATTCTGGAGGGGGAATAATGAAATCGAGAAGAAAGAATAGTGTACTACTGGGACTCGTTTTTGCGGTTGCGTGCATCTTCGCGCTTCAGGGGGCCGCGCTGGCCCTGGATTGGGGCAAGAGCGAACTGGATACCGAAAAACTGGCGGTGAACTTCTACAATGAAGTTCAGAAGGGCGGCTACAAGGTCGTGACCGTCCCGCAGCTCAAGGAAATGCTGGACAAAGAGGGGAAGGCGGTTCTGGTTGTCGACACGATGCCCTTTGCCGACAGCTACAAAAAGCAGCACATCCCCGGTGCAATCAATTTCGATTTTCCGATCGAAGAAGTAACCCAACTGGATCCGAAAAAGCAGGCGGAATTCGAAAAAGCGCTGGGGCCCGACAAGAGCCGGCCGATGGTTTTCTACTGCGGGTTCACGAAATGCGGCCGCAGCCACAACGGCGCCATGTGGGCGATGAAGCTGGGCTATACGAATGTGTATCGTTGCCCGGGCGGCATAAAGGGCTGGCAGGACGCCGATTACAAGACGGAAAAGGCGGAATAAGATCGATTTCGGTTTGTTCCGGCAAGGCATTAGTTTATACAAGTTTTGCATGAGACAGCCCTCGGCGTATGCCGCGGGCTGTCTCAGTTTCGTGAAGCGGCAGGCTTTCCAGTAACTCATATGGTCGGAAAGATCTATGCCGGGCAGCAGAGCAGGCGCATTGATCGAATAAACAGGCAATTGCGATCCCCTCCGCATTCCTGTGCTTTGCGTACCGCACAAAGGCATCATAGCCTGTTATCGTGTGCTGACATTGGTAACGTTTGTGTTACTTTGAGCTATGATGACGACAGCCATCCGTGAATATCTGGACGAGAAAGGAGACTCGCCTTTTGCACAATGGTTCGAAGGGCTGGATGTTGCTGTTGCTGCCAAAGTTGCGGCCTCCCTTTACCGGATGGAGCAGGGAAATTTTTCCAGGGTCAAGGGGGTTGGCGGCGGCAGCTCGGAGGGGGATCGAAAAAGCGACAGGCAGTTAATATAGAAGCCGCTATGTCTTGCTGGCGAGACTACAAGAGACGGAAGCGGCAAGAGGTGATCCAATGACACTCACAAGAGAGTTTCGAACAACATTGCTTGCCAGGGCGCGGCAGGACGCTGATTTTCGACGGGCAATTCTCAAAGAGGGAATTGATGCATTGTTGACTGGTGACGTAGATACAGGCAAGGTGATTTTGCGTGACTACATAAATGCATCTATCGGATTCGGCGAGCTGGCAAATGCGACGAACATTTCCGCCAAAAGCCTCATGCGAATGTTTGGACCGAAGGGCAATCCACGCGCGGGCAACCTATTCCAGGTTATCCACCTCTTACAGGACCGCGAAGGGATTCATCTGGAAGTAATCCCCCGCTAGTATTTCCGCGCCTCCAACCTCCTGTGATCCTGTCCTTTTCTGAGCTATGTACTTAAAGCCACGCCCCAGACCTCCCCCAATGGCTGAAACCACCCCGGTGCCCATCAAGGAAGCACCGGTCCGGGGCATCGACTCACTGCCTTTAGACCGGGCGTTTTGTCGGGTTCTCCTGTCGGAATTCTCATCGCCTCTCCCTAGACTGTTTTTCATAATGCCGAAAAAGCGCTTCTTGCAGCCCTTGGGAACTGTTCTTCCGATAATGGTTTAAGTAAACCGAGTACCTTGTTTCGGCCAGACCCTGTTCGACCCGTTCGAGGCCTGGACTCGCAGAGGAACAGGGTTGAGCGAAGGCAAGGCGGACGGCAGGTTTCCGCCGTTAGTCTTGACAGCGAGGAAACAGATATTACTTAAGTCAACCATAAGCCAAAAATGCTGGATAAGGTAAAAAACGAAGACAATCATGATGAATGAGACCCTGGATCGTGATGCGTCAACCGCCCGGGTAGTACAATCTGAGCCGGCATCCAGCCGTTGGGTCAAAGTATGGGATTTGCCAACGCGCCTGTTCCACTGGGGACTGGTGATAATCGTGGCGGTCAGCGTGTTCACGGGGTTCTTCACACCCGATTTGTGGGTAGGCGTTCACATCCTGGCCGGCTTTGGACTTGCGGCACTCATGATCTTTCGCCTGGTCTGGGGCATCAGTGGACCTGAGTACAGCCGAATCGTCAGTTTCATCTATCCTCCGCGAGATACCCTCGAACATATGCGGGGCATTTTTCTGTTGCGTCCGGCGCATTACGTCGGGCATAACCCGACCGGTGCGTTGATGGTATTCGCCCTTGCGGGGATACTCTTCTCGCTGGTTGCCACCGGGTTGCTGGTCTTGGGTGGTGAGGAGAAGCAAGGGCCTCTGGGGGCGGTCATCAGCTATTCGGTTGGGGTTGCAGCCAAACATGTGCACTTATCGCTTGTGGTGGTGCTCCTTTCGATGGTGGCGCTTCATATCGCCGGCGTGGCGGTTGAGAGCCTGCTTCTTCATGAAAACCTTGTGCGTGCCATGATCACGGGACGGAAAAGCCTGCCGCCGGAGGCGTCCGTGCCGACGCCACGTACCGCTCGCCCCGTTGTCGCCGTCATTCTATTCATTGTCCTGGCGGGGGGAGCGGCGGGGATCCTCCAGTGGCTGTCGGGATTTCCCCCGCCGCACGGCCTTCGTCTTGTCCACCAGAACCCCGTACACCAGAAGGAATGCGGCGCATGCCACTTTGCTCCGTATCCCGGCTTGCTCCCCGCTTCGTCGTGGGCGGGGCTGATAACGAGCCTCGCGGATCATTTCGGGGAAGATGCGACTCTTGACGGGCCCACGACCCAACTCCTTGCGGAATGGCTCGTGGCCAATGCGGCCGAAACGTTCGACACTGAATCGTCAATCCGTTTCCGGGTGGTCGCGCCGGAAGACCCGTACCGCATCTCTTCCACCCCCTATTGGGTAGCCAAGCATGCCCGAATCACGCCGGATGTCTTCATGCGGAAGAGTATTAAGAGCAAGGCGAACTGCAATGCCTGTCATATTGATGCAGGTAGTGGGCGCTTCTACGACCAAAACATCGCCATCCCGGAGGAGGAGCCAAGACAATGAAAGCATCGCGCGTGTTAATCGTTCTGATGGTAACACTGGGCCTGACAGTCCCTTTGGAGTCGTTTGCCAACCCGCAACGGGACGCTATCCTTGCCGAGCTTCTAGCGCTTGCACGGAAGGACGACCCCGGCTTCGCCGGGTTCTCCGCCGAGCGCGGGGCCACCTTTTACCG
>JAEZXS010000397.1 GCA_023442755.1 Pseudomonadota bacterium
CCTCACTGCAGTACAGTAATCCTTGCACGAAAAAATAATAGGAGCAGCAGCTCATCGGGCAGATCACTCCCGTCTTTTCCGATTTGATTTGAACGGGTTACGATAATAGAATGTCGTCCCATGACGAAAGAGTCGAAGCCTTCAGCGAGGCCGGCCGAAGTTCGGGGATTCGCCCTCGAAAGAGATCTTGAGCGGAAAAGCGGTTGATGGTGGTGTATCACTGAGCGAGCATCCTCGGTAATGTGTGACGGCAGCAATATCCTGAAGAAGGTTCCTTATGGATCGAAAGACTTCTTCGCCGCAAACCGGAGAGAGAATCGAACGGGTAATTTCCCTGTTTCGCATGTTTTTCAAAAGGATGGGCGAGGATGAGGCAACCGGTCGCGCCGCGCAACTCGCCTACTTTTTTCTTCTATCGATATTCCCTTTCATGATTTTCGCGACAACGCTGCTGGCCTATCTCAACATCAACGATCAGGACCTCATTCAGGTTCTCGGCAGGTATTTGCCCGATCAGATAGCTCCGGCTATCAAGGAAAACATCCGAACAGTGCTTCAGAACAGGCACCGGGGGCTGCTTTCCATCGGCCTCGTCGCAACGTTCTGGACGGCATCGGCTGCAGTCAGGGCCATGATTTCCAGCCTGAACCGGGTCTATGGGGTCCGTGAAACCCGCTCTTTTTTCAAAAGGCTCCTGATAAGCCTGCTTCTGACCCTGGCGCTGGCCTTCACCATTCCGGCGGCCCTGATCCTGTCCGTATTGGGGCAGATTATCGGATGGTTCGTTGCTTCAACCCTGCATATCGTATCCTTTGCGACCGCGTGGGAGATTATCCGCTGGGCATTGAGCTTTGTCATAATGACCTGCACTCTGATCCTGGTCTACAGGATTGCCCCGAACTGCAGGCTGGGCATAAGGGAAATCCTGCCCGGCACTCTTGTCGCAACAGTCGGCTGGTTGACCGCATCCTTCGGCTTCGGGTATTACCTGGGGCATTTCGCGCACTATTCCGCAACATACGGCAGCCTTGGAAGCGCAATCATCCTGATGGTGTGGTTCTACCTGATCGGCATCCTGATCATCGTAGGCGGCGAAATCAACGCCATGCTCCGATCTTCCGAGAGGAACGAACCTCTCGAACATTGACGCCGCCCAGGCGATCGCCTCATGAAATCCCGGAGACAAACCGCCGGTTTAAACCGGCAGCCCCGCCAGAGCCATTATTTTGAGGGCGTTGGTGGTAGGGCAGGGACCGGGGTGCAGCCTGTAGTCGAAGATCATCCGCCCGCCGTCGACTTCCTCCCTGAAGTGGAAATTCGTTATGGCGCGGTTTTCTTCGGCGAGCCTTGCCAGTTCCAGGTCATGAGTGGCAACGGCGCCCAGGGCGGAATGTTCGGCCAGGGCGCGTATGAATGCGCGGCTGCCGATGAATCGCTCCTGGTTGTTCGTTCCCCTGAAAATTTCGTCGAGAAGGAAGAATACGGGCAGGCTGTGGTCGGTTTCCACCCGCGAAAGCAGCATTTTCAACCGCTTCACCTCGGCGTAGAAGAAGGAAAAGCCTTCCGTCAGCGAGTCGTTGACGCGCATGCATGCAAAAATGCGGAAAAGGCCCGTCCGGACGCCTGCTGCACATACGGGAGCTCCTGCGTATGCAAGGCACAAGTTTACGCCTATCGTCCGCAAAAAGCTGCTCTTCCCCGCCATATTGGAACCCGTGATCAGGGCGATCCGCCTTTGCCCGTCAAACGAGATGCTGTTGCAGACACGGGCGACCGGGGGGATAAGCGGATGGCCCAGGTTGACTGCGCTGAAACGCAGGGGCGCCGCCCCTTCCCTCTTTTCTTCCTGCCGCTGTCCAGGAGCTGCTTCCAGTTCCGGGTAGCTGTAATCGCGATTGAGGTATGCGAAGTCGGCCAGCGAACCCAGCGCCTCGACCTCGCTCAGAACGTCCAGCCAGGTCGGGATGAGCGACGATATGCTCTCCCTGCACCGGTCCAGGCGGCGAACGAAGTAGATGTCCCAGGGCAGGAGGCCGTTCAAAAACAGCCACACGACCGGATTGGACCTGACGCTTATGGCCGAAACGATGCGCCCGATCTGCCTGAGCTGGGTGGAAGGCCGGTTCCTGCGGTCCACAAAAGGCCTGCACAGTTCGGCCAGGTTGGGCGTGTTACGGTATCCGTATTTTTCCAGGTGGCTGAATACCGTTTGAAGCCTGTCCAGTGCGGTTTCCAGGTTTACCGCATCGCGAAAGGCCTTGCTGATTTGCCCCTGAAGAAAAAGAAGCGGTGCCAGGTAGACAAAAAACGCGACCAGGAAGTACTGGGGAATCGCGTCGAACACTACCAGGCTGCAGACGGCAAGGTTCGCCGCGGCAAGAAGGATAAGCGGGAGCATCCACCTGGCGGCATATTCATGAGATCCCCGCCACTGAAACCATGAGAGGATGGCTCGGGTATCCAGCCTTTCGCACGCCGATTCGGATTCCCTGGCGCCGCTCGCGATGAGCTTGTGCCTGAAAACCGTCAGCGGGGTCAGTTCTTGTACAAGCGACTGTTTCTTCAGGATTCCATCCAAATCGGGTTCCGTTTGCAGCAACCAGCTTCGCAGCTTCCTGCTTCCCTCGATCGAAATGGCGGCATCGATCAACTGATGCAGGGACCGTTCTCCCGTTATATCCAGATCGAATCCGAAAGGATGATCGACCTGCGGGGTCTCGGGCTGCGCCGGCGGTATATGCTCCCAGTCAAGGTTTATGCGCGCAACCTGGGCTGTGCGCAAACGGAGCAGAATCCGGTGCTGGTTGATGCTGTCCCGGACGCGCCCGTGACAGTAAAGGGCCGTGCAGAAGGAAGCCGCTGCGAATGCCGTCGCTATCCAGCCCGGGATGCTGGAGGAAAGCTGAAAACACGCCGCTATCAGCACGATTCCAACCAGGACGATTCCCAAACGGACATTGGAGTACATCGCGCCGGTTCGCTGCAGTTTTTCGATGCGAAACGACAGTCTCCGGATTTGTCTTTTCAGAACGGTTTCGAGATGCGGGGAGCGGTCGGGCATAGTTAAACCCCGGTGTGGGATCGACGAAAATTGCCGCTGAGCGATATTCCCGGGCAATCCGGAACCAGTGCAGCGGGGCTCGGATGTTCTCTATCAAGTCCTGGCAGGAAGCGCCAGCGAAAACCTGAAAATCGAGACAGGGCAAACTACTGTCTTTTAACCAGGTAATTGACAGG
>JAEZXS010000018.1 GCA_023442755.1 Pseudomonadota bacterium
GTTCCGCAGAGCGCAACGGAGGCCGCCTGCAGCCAGTAGATTCCTACCGGCTTTTTGTTTCTGGCCTCATCCTGAAATCGTATCTGAACGTAATCTCCGGTCTCCAGCATCTGGGAGGTTGCCTGCGCAAACCGCGATTCGTCCCGGTCCACGGGCGGCAGCTTCGTCAATCCCGGCACATAGAGGAGCAGGCAGAGAAGAACGAGAAGAAGGCATGCTTTGTACTGTTCCGCCTTCACCGGCAGTTGCTCCCCAATTCACCCCGAGATATGGAACCCGGCAACAAAAATTCAAATCCGTTTTGATACCATCCTGCATTCATTTTGGGCTTACATTTCCGGCTGCACACAGAATATACAGTTCAAACAGCAAAAGAGTGCCACAATTTCAGGCTATTACGCCCGCCCGGATGGTCTTATCCTGCGAGGAAGAGCTTACCCCCCAAAACGGACTCGCTTCCCAATCCGGCGGGAACCCCATTGCAGAGGGTGTGATGGCAGAGTATTTTTTCAATAATGCAGCCAATCGGTCTTGCCATTTCGAACCATCTGCTACGACTCTTATGAGAGCACACAGAACAACAGCCTGTGCATAAAAGGTGTTCGGCCTTTTTAGATGTTCTTTGAGTGAAGCAATCGATTTGGGTTTAATGCTGAAGTCACGATTCCAAAGTGTGGAGTGATGGGCACACAGATTACGGAGAAAGGTCATAGAGTGTAACCATGATCTGACCACAACTTCATGCATGCCGAAAGGTCTGCAAATCATCTTCTTATCCATGGCATCAGCGAGTCCCGAAAAAAGCCGGGACAGTGTACCCAGGGAGAGAATCTCCACAACCATCCAACTTGGGGGCAGCTCGGGATGACAGTATTTCTCTAGATAATTGCTGATAAATGGCTCAGGCTTCTTTCTTTCTATTTCTTTCTTGATTTTACTCAAAAATTCATCATGCAATTTAGGATCTGTAAAATAAGCAGGGTCCATAAACCAATGTGGGCCGTGGCGAAGGGACATCGTGTTTGAGATGCAAGCCCGGAAGGCAACTTCTATGCGTTCAACGGCATCCATTACAAGAAGCCGAAGTTCACGATCGAAGATATAAACATCGAGGATAGTCCTGAATGTTGTGCCTGGGATGAAGCTATATTCGGGACAAGTTGAGCCTTTTGCGTAGAACGCGTGGAAGTAGCCGGAAAGACGAAAATATCCTATGAATCGCAAATAGTGGATTGCCTTTTCACGGTCCGGCACCACAAGTCCACGTTCAATTAAGAGATCAACTTGTTGGTCCAATGATAGAGCGGGCTTGCAGAAGTTTTCATCACGAAAGCCATGCATAAAAAATACCCGCCGGGGTGCGCATCGTTGAGAGGCGTGGCGGGTGCGTTACGATGAATATCGGGCTCCCGCCGCCAAAAGTCAAGCACTTTTTCAGATACTTATTTCTTCGGTTTGGTTCAGAAAAGTCGCGCATTCAAGCCCGAAGTTTACAATTTCCACCACCAGTACGTTTACCGTGATCTCAGGGTGAATATGAATTGCAGCTTCCGACCTGTCCCTCCAGGACATGCATATTAAAAATTCCTCTCCGGGCACGAAAGCGGGCACAATCACTGAAATGAAGAAGTGATCCAAACCCGCTAAGTGACCGGAGGAGGAAAATCGAGCTTTGTAAAAACTAATTCCGCTAGCTTTCTATTCCAACTTCTTCAACGCGGCTTCCACCGCATCGAAGCCCTTCTTTATCTCTTCCGTGGAAAGGGCATAAGAGAGGCGAAGGCAGCGCTCTTCCCCGAACGCGCTCCCGGGCACGACCGCAACGTGGGCCGTTTCCATCAGGTAGTTGGCCAGATCGAGCGAATCCTTTATCACCCGGCCCTCAACCTTTTTCCCGAAATAGGAGCTGAAGTTCGGGAAGACATAAAAAGCTCCGTCGGGAACGGGACAAGTTACGCCGGGAAGCTTTGAAAGGCGTTCCACCACGTAGCGGGACCGCTCCTCGAAAACATTCGCCATCTCCTGCACGATTCCCTGACCGCCCACCAGCGCTTCGACGCTAGCCCACTGGGCGATCGAAGATGGATTGCTGGTCGACTGGCTCTGTACCTTGGTCGCCGCTTTGACCGCATCGGCGTTGCCGAGCAGGTACCCGATGCGCCAGCCGGTCATGCAGTAGCTCTTGCTCACGCCGTTGATGATGAACGTACGTTCGCGAAGCCTTTCCTCGGCCATGGCGATATTCACCCACTTGCGACCGCCGAACAGGATCCGGTAATAAATGTCGTCGCTCGCGATCAGGACGTCCTCGTGCCTGAGCAGCACCTCGGCAATGGCCTTGAGCTGTTCGACGCTGTAGTACTTTCCGGTCGGGTTTGACGGGCTGTTCAGGATCATGAGCCGCGTTTTCGGCGTGATCGCTTTTTCGAGGTCTTCGGGAAGAAGCCTGAAATCGTTTTCCACCGGACAGGGAACGATGACCGGTTTTGCATCGGCCAGTTCCACCATGTCGGGGTAGCTCACCCAGTAGGGAGACGGAATGATCACCTCGTCCCCGGGATTGAGCAGGGCCTGGAACAGGTTATAGAGCGCGTGTTTGCCGCCGCACGACACCAGCACGTTTTCGGGCTTGTAGGAAAGCCCGTAGTCGGTTTCCACCGTCCGGCAAACGGCATTTTTGAGTTCGTCGATACCGCCGACGGCCGTATAGCGGGTCTGGCCGTCGCGGATACTCTGGACGGCGGCTTCGCGGATGTTGTCCGGCGTGTCGAAATCCGGTTCTCCAACCCCAAAGTTGATGACGTTTATGCCGCTTTGCTTGAGGGCTTTTGCTTTCGCATTGATGGTGAGCGTAGCAGAAGGTTTGATCCTGGAAATTCGATTGGAAAGTCTCATTGCAAAGAACCCTTTTCCCCACTGGTATAATTTACAGATATGAGATAAAGCCCATGGGCCGGAGCGGTCATTCCCGCCTTCCTGCGGTCCCTGCCGGCAAGAATTCCGGCAAAATCCTCAGGCGTCCGCTTCCCTTTGCCCACTTCGACGATAGTCCCCGTAAGGTTTCGGACCATGTGACGCAGAAAGCCGTTTCCCTCGAAAGTCAACGTCAGGAAATCGGGGGCGGGCCGGTCCAAAACAGCCCGGAACATGTTGCGCTCCGTTGAAGAAACCGGGGACCCGGATGCCATGAAGGCGGAAAAATCATTCCACCCGAGTATCTTCTCCAGGCACTCCTCCATCGGAGCGGTATCAAGCGGCCTTCGGACATGCCACGCCAATTTTCGCAGCAAAGCGGACGGAACAGGCCGATTCAAAATGTGGTACTCATAAGTTTTGCTTATGGCGGAAAACCGCGAATGAAACGATTCATCGGCTTCTTCCGCTTCGAGCACCACGATATCAGGGGGGAGCAGACTGTTCAAGCCGCGAAGGATCTCTTCAGGCTTCAACCTGCTGCGGCAGTGGAAATTCACCACCTGCCCTCTTGCATGGACACCCGCGTCCGTCCTGCCCGATGCTCGCACACCTATCCTGGTGCCCAGCATGATTTCAAGCCGGGATTCGACAACCTCCTGTATGGATAACCGGCCGGCCTGCCTCTGCCACCCGTGATACCCGGAGCCGTCGTATTCGAGAACGAGTTTAATATTGCGCCGTGCCTGGCTGTCAGGTTCATTCATTGCTCAAGACTGCCCGCAAGGATTTCCGCAAACCGGCACATTCCGCACCCGCATCAGGGCTGCCATGGCGCATAATCGAGCCCGGCATCCTCCGGGAACCCGCACATGATGTTCATATTGCACACGGCCTGGCCGGATGCGCCCCGCGTGAGATTGTCGATAACCGAGATGACGATCACCCTGCCCGTGCGCGGATCGACTTTCCAACCCAGGTCGCAGTAGTTGCTTCCTCTGACCTGGAGCGAGGCGGGAAGTTCCCCCGGTCCGGACAGGCGTACGAAACGCGCCTCTTTGTAGAATTCTCTGAAAGCGGCATCCACCTCATTGGCCCCTGTTCCGGAGGTGAGCTTTGCATAAACCGTGGTGAGAATCCCGCGGGTCATCGGGACCAGGTGCGGCGTGAAATTGATCGTGACCGGCACTCCCGCCAGGACGCTCATCTCCTGCTCGATTTCGGGCGTATGCCGATGCTCTGCAACCTTGTACGCCTTGAAGCCCTCGTTCACCTCGCAGAAATGCACCCCGAGGGACGCCCCGCGGCCCGCGCCGGAAACCCCGGACTTGGAGTCGGCGATAATAGTCTCCGGGACGATCAGGCGGCCTGCAAGGAGCGGAGCTGCAGCAAGTATCGCGCTGGTGGGATAGCAGCCCGGATTGGCGACGAGGCGCGCATCGCGGATGCGATCCCGGTAGAGTTCCGGCAGGCCGTACACCGCTTCTTTCAGCAACTCGGGCGTCTTGTGCGTGGAATACCATCGGCCGTAGACCTCCGCGTCCCGCAGGCGGTAATCCGCGCTCAGGTCCACCACCTTGACGCCCCGGTCGAGTAGACCGGGTACGATATCCATGGCGGCCTCGTGCGGAAGGGCCGTAAAGACGAGGTCGGCGGAAGCGGCGAGCTTTTCCGGTTCGGTATCTTCGAAAATCAGGTCGCAGTGGCCTTTGAGAGCCGGATAGAATTCACTGAGCCGTTTCCCCTTCTGCTGTCTCGACGTGATCAGGGTAATCTGGGCAAAAGGATGTGCGCACAAAAGGCGCATCAATTCGAAACCCGTGTAGCCGGACGCACCGGCAATGGCTACGCGCACCTTCATCGCTTTTTCTCCGTAAGCCGGATAAAAGGAAGGGCACTGCACCGTAAGGTGCAGCGCCCTGTATATTCAACACCGAATCGTTCGGCTGACTGGCTCAAATAACGCTCTGGAAAGAAATCCGGAGTACTAACCGGCTCACCCCGGCAATCGGAGTGCAGTTCCGGAGGCCGATTAACGTTTCGAATACTGGAATCGCGCTCTGGCGCTCTTACGGCCGTATTTCTTTCTCTCTTTCACGCGGGAGTCGCGGGTGAGAAACCCGGCTCTTTTCAATACTTCGCGGAATTCGGGATTGAGCTCGAGAAGCGCTTTTGAAATCCCGTGCCGGATGGCCCCTGCCTGGCCGGAAATGCCTCCGCCCGCCACGCTGACGGCAACATCGAGCTTCCCGAGGGTGCCGGTGAGCACCATGGGCTGCGCAATGACCATCTTGCTGGTTTCCCTGTCCAGATACTCATCGGCAGGGGATTTGTTTATAACGACCTGTCCGGTCCCCGGCTGCAGCCAAACCCGTGCAACTGCCGTCTTTCGTTTTCCCGTTGCGTAAAAGCGTTGTTCAGGCATCTAACCGCGTCTCCTACTTTTTCTCTATCAGTTTCAACACAGCAGGCTGCTGGGCTTCATGTGGATGCTCGGGGCCCGTATAGACCTTGAGCTTCTTTATGAGTTTCCGGCCAAGCCGGTTTTTTGGAAGCATGCCCCAGACGGCCAGGCGGATCATCCGTTCAGGCTTGTCCTGGATGAGTTTGCGTGCCGTTGTCGCTTTTACTCCACCCATATAACCGCTGTAGCGATAATAGGTCTTCTGGTTCCATTTGTCGCCGGTCAACTTGATTTTGTCCGCATTGACGACCACAACGAACTCACCGGTATCCACATGGGGAGTAAAAGTGGGGAGGTGTTTTCCTCTAATCCGGACGGCAATCTGGGTGGCCAGGCGCCCCAGCACCTGATTTTCGGCATCGACCACTATCCATTTGCGCTTGTCCGGCTCAAACTTTGCGCTTTCCGTTTTCATTCCGCACTCCGAATTGGAAAAATTTAACCTGAAGCAGTGAATGATACAGGCTGGAATTTATGTTGTCAAGCGGGGATTTTATGCACCGGGAAGAAAAAAGGTGCCCTATTTGGCCAGAGTCCATGTCTCCGGACGCTGAAACTCGGGGCGAGGCTCGCCGTACTGCGCCCTGCCCATGTACGGCATATGCAGTATGCTCCCCAGGCCGAGCAGATCGAGCGAAACAATCACCCTGTCGTCGTTGCCTTCCCGCTCATATCCAAGCCCGATTCCCCAGCACCCGCGGTAATACCGGAACCCGTACCCCTGCTTATACAGTAATGACTGGTCGATCGAGTAGTCATGATAACTATTCAGATACAGATTGCCAACCGTTTTGATGAAAGCCTCAGTCGTGATCTCGTTTATCCCGAGGTCCTGCCGCCGCTGGTAATCCACCCTGAGCATATGCCCCTTGCCGCTGTCCATAATCACGTACAGGTCGTGCGAGGTGCCGTCCCCCTCCGCCCGGACATCGTAATCCGCATCGTAAGAAAGCGTAAGATAGCGCCTGGGCATGATGTCCAGCCTGAACCCTATCGGTGAAAACCCTTTGTCCATCACCTGCGTATTGAACAGGGGGTCCTGGACGAAAGGCTGCTCGACATTGAAGAACTGGAAGGTACGGAACCTGACCCATTCCCGATAGTTGGTAACCGGGTTTCCCTGGGCGTCGGTAGTCTCTTCCTTTGCTGTCAGAAAGGTTGAAAACCCGTAGCGGACGCCGTTGCGCGCCTGGTCGAGGTCCAGGCGGTCCAGGTGAGGAACGCTGCCGTAAATGCCCTGGTTGGAATACTCATAGGCAAACTCGGGGCGAATCGCATGCTCGACGGCCGTATATTTGCCCAGGTTCATGGAATAGACCCGGTTCACCCGGGTGCTCGCCTCAACCGTTGCGTCAGTGAGGACCCGTTCGTTGAGGTTGTCCCGATCGCCTTTGTTTTCCCACTGCACGGCATAGGACGTAGTCCGGAATCCGGCGGAAGGTTCTATATCCAGGTAATTCCCCCAGTGCAGCGGATAGTACACGCGCGGGTAGATATCCAGCCGCTGCTCGCGGTCCCCCTCACGCCTCCAGTAATTGACAGCGGAACTGTTCACGGTGTAGTAGAGCGGCGAGTTGCCCAGCCAACTCGGAAGCATGGTGTAGGAAAGCCCCGGAAGCTTCTGGACGGTGTTTTTGTCCAGGGTATCGTCGAGTTGCTGCCAGTAGCGCATGTCCAAGCTGAGCAGGTCGGATTCGCGGCGCTTTTCCAGGTAGATGTCCGACTCGCGGACAAGCGAGGTTTCGTCGAAAAGAATTCCGCGCCCGAAGTAGTTCCGAAAAACCGCATCGGACTGGCCGAAGGCCGTGGAACCCTTGGAAAATTCCTGCATGAAGTTCTTGTCGCTCGCAAAATCGATATCGATTTTGGCGTCGATCCCCCAGGGAAGTTCCAGGTTATGCTTGCCGCGAACCCAGAACCGGTCCTCCGCCTGGTAGGGATATCCCTCAGAGCCCAGAAAAGAGGGATCCGCATTGTCGTGCAGGAAGTTGAACGCCCACACGCCCTGCCCGAACTGAGGGTTATTGATGCGGAATTCACCGCCGGGCATGAACCCGCGCTTTTCGAGATAGCGCGCGTAGAAGGTGACGTCCAGATCCTCACGCGGAGCCCAGTAGAAGGGCAGTTCGGCGTCCATCCCGTTCAGATTGGAATAGCCCGCCCAGGGAATCAGAAAACCCGACTGGCGGCTCTGTTCCACGGGTAATCCAAATACCGGCACAAAAGCAAACGGCACGCTGCGCGCCCAGAGAGAAGTGTTCCGCGCCCAGGCAAACCCGGCGACGTTGATCTTCAAACTATTGAACTGGATCTTCCAGTCGGGATCGGAAGGGTTGCAACTGGTGAGAAAGCCCTGCCTGAGTTCGAAATCCTTCTCGCCGGTTTTTGCTATAGACTCACCCTGGACGAAGAAATTGTTGTCCGCGAAAAAGGCGACGCCGCTGTCCACCCAGCCCGTTTCCGAGTCGAGATTCCAGGAGATGTGTTCCCCTTTGAGCCAGTTCCTTCCGTACTGGACGGAAACGTTGCCCCAAAGATCGGCCTGGCGTTTCTTCATATCCACGGAGGCATAAGCGGCCTGGATGAGTCTGTCCGCCGAGCTTATCCGGACATTCCCCTCCGCTTCGTACAGTTCGTTTTGCTGGTCGTAGCTGAGTTTTTGAGCTTCGATATACCAGGGACCGCGCAAGGCGCTGGCCAGTTCGTGCTTTTCCATCCCCACGGGGGTCGAGCCCGAAGACAGGGTAGCCGCCCCGACTGAATTCGCAGACCCCAACAACAGCAGCAGGCAGAAAAAAACCAGGACGGCCCCGTCCCGAAAAACCCGGGGCGAGGCGAAAATTGATTGTCTGCGCTTCGAGATTGGAATCATCTGCTCGGCATCCAGGCAGAAGGATTATGGGACTCGCTACCGGTCCCGAACTGTTGCAGCCATTACCGTACGGCAGAAAGACGGCCCGCGAAGATCCCTCGGCAGCGGGATCGGGTTCGTCCGGCCCTACAGGGCCGGTTCGCCGAATAGTTCCTTTACTTCTCCGGCAAAATACAGGGAACCGGTAATGCAGATGCAATCTCCGGGACCGGCAAGGCGCCTTGCTTCCTGGATCGCGGAAGCCGGGTCGGGAATAACATAGTGTTTCCGGATATAGGGGCCGGCCAGTTTCAGCAGATCGTCGGCTTTTGCAGCCCGCGTGTACCTGGGTTGTGTGAAGATAGCCGTTTCCGCAAGCGGCAGAAGCCTGCGCAGAATCCCCCGGATGTCCTTGTCCGCCATGATCCCGATGACCAGGTGGAGCTTACTGTACGAGAAGGACTCCTTCAGGGCATCCCGCAGCGATTCGGCGCCCTGGGGGTTGTGGGCCCCGTCGAGTACGACCAGAGGGTCCCGGCCGAGCACTTCGAGCCGGGCAGGCCATTTCACCTCGACAAGCGCCTGTTCCACGATATGCGGGTCCAGAGTGAGTGCGCCCTCTTTTTCCAGCAGTTCGGCCGTAGCCAGTGCAAGCGCAGCATTACCCACCTGGTGGGGACCGTTGAGCCCGACGCGCAGCGCGCCCCATCGTTTCCCCAGCCCCCTGTACTGGAACGATCCGTTGGCGTTGCGTCTGACGCGGAATTCGGATTTCAACCGGTAGAGCTGGGCTTTCTTCCGCATACAGGCAGTCTTGAGAACCCCCTGCACCACCGGCTGGGTCGCTCCCGTCACCAGCGGAACGCCCTGCTTGATTATTCCGGCCTTTTCACGGGCGATCAGTGTCAGGGTCTGGCCGAGATATTCCTGGTGGTCGAAGGCCACGTTGGTGATGACGCACACATCCGGCTCTATCACGTTTGTTGCGTCAAGACGTCCGCCCATTCCCGTTTCCGCGATCACCCAGTCGACCCCCTCTTGTGCAAAGTAGAGGAAAGCCATGGCCGTGGTCACTTCAAAAAACGTGGGCGGCTGATTCTCGTCGAGAGTGGCCCGTATCTCTTCGAAAACGGACAGAATTCGCTCGGGGGACACTTCCTCGTCATTAATGCGAAACCTCTCGGTAAATCTCACGAGGTGCGGCGAGGTGTACAGACCCGTCTTGAACCCGTGCATCCGGAGGATGCTCGATAGAAAAGCCGCTGTAGAACCTTTGCCGTTCGTTCCGGCAATGTGTATGAAACGGAGCTTCCTGTGCGGATTGCCGACCCGGGCGAGCATGTTTTCCGTGCTGTTCAGGCCGAACTTGATTCCGAATTTCTGAAGTCCGTAGAGATAGTCCAAAGATTCCCGATAGCCGGGCAGATTTCCGCCCCTCATACACTCACTTTCCGCCGGCATTCAGCCGTACTGCTCCCCGCCTGCACCGCGCAAAGCGGCAGGAGAGGGTAAAAATTGAGCACCAACTCTATTCCTTTACATTATCTCATATTCTAATAGCACACTTCCTCGGCTTACAAAACGGGATTATCAGAAGAGCGGATAATTCGGGGGGATAGGCTTTCGAGGTTCTCCGGGGACAAAACAAAGGGCGGGGAAATAAGCCCCCGCCCTTTGTTGCTATCAGTGCTGCCTGCCGAAGTCGGCATCCTTCAACGTGGTAAAAATCAGGCGACCCGCAGTTGTCTGCAGGATGCTGGTAACGGAAACCTCGACTTCCTTGCCCAGATGCCGGCTCGCGTTTTCCACGACAACCATGGTTCCGTCCTCGAGATATGCGATCCCCTGTCCCTGCTCCTTGCCTTCCTTGAGAATCTGGAGCCGCAGGATCTCGCCGGGGAGAACCACCGGTTTCAATGCATTGGCGAGCTGATTGATGTTCAGTATCCGGATCCCCTGGACCTCCGCCACCTTCGACAGGTTATAGTCGTTGGTCACTATCTTGGCGTTCAGTCGCAATGCCAGAGCTACCAGCTTGGCGTCAACCTCGTTCAAATTCTCGAAGTCCTGCCTGTCTATGCGCACCTCGATCAATTTTTCCTGCTGCAGCCGCTTTATGATATCAAGACCCCGCCGCCCGCGAACCCGCCGGGTCGGATCGGGACTATCCGCAATGTGCTGCAATTCCTGGAGAACGAATTCGGGGATGACCAGAACCCCTCCCACGAAACCCGTTTCCACGATATCTGCGATCCTACCGTCGATGATTACGCTTGTGTCGAGAATTTTGCTTACGGGATTGACGCGGTGCCCCCGAACGAGCCATGACCAGTTGGGGATTCGTATTTCCTCAATCTTAATACTGCCAAGTACCATTCCGACGTAGCCAAAAATGCAGGATAAAATAATATAAATGACGACGCTGATAGTGGTATTCTGGAGAGAAACGAAGCCAAAGCCGATGAGCTTTGCGATGGAGAGACCGACGACGAGGCCGATGGTCCCCCCGGCCAGTACCTTCAGTGAGATGTGCTTTATCAGTTTCTCGACCGAAAGGCCTATGAGGGCGAAGAAAATCCCTGCAAGAACACCGGCCCAGCGCACCCACCTGCCATAGCCGGCAAACGTAGTCATCGACATCTGATCGGCGATCAGATAGCCGCCGAAAGCGCAGATTACGATCAAAGTCATTTTCAGAATGAGCCAACCCCACTTCAAACCTTTCACCCCCTTTCAATACAAAGATGTGGGCAAAAGCACGTAAATGCCAGTTCCCGGAGACTTTTTCGTTCTGATAAGCTGGGTGGAAATCCGTCAAGGAAGTCGCAGCCGGCCCGGTAAGGCTATTTTAGCATCTCGCAGATGGACTTTTCAATTTCGTCTTCGGTTACTTCCTGAACTATGGAGAGTTCTTTGAGAAGAAGGGTTCGGGCTGTGTCCAGCATCTTGCGTTCGCCAAAGGAAAGCTCCTTGTCTCCCTTGAGAACCGTCAAGTCGCGGAGCACCTCCGCCAGTTCGTAGATGGAGCCGGTTTTGATCTTTTCCATGTATTCCCGGTAGCGCCGGTTCCAGGTCCCTCCGTTCACCGACACTTCTCTTCGCAGCAGGATATCGAAGACTCTTGGGATATCGGTCTGGGTGATCAAGCCTCTCAGTCCGACCGTCTCCGCATTCGGGATAGGAATCATGATTTTCATATCATTCTCGAGAATGCGCATGATATAAAAATCCTGCCTCTTGCCGCCGATGCTCTTCGATTCTATGGATTCAATTTTCCCCACGCCATGCGCCGGGTACACAGCAAGATCACCAATTTTAAACATACTTCCTCCACGCTCCGGGGAACCAAACCAAGGTGTGAAGCGTCATAATTTTATCACTTATGGAGGTAAATGCAAAGACTTAAACCGGCCTCAATGGGGCGCAGATCCATGCCCACACGAGGGATGCGGGGGCAATGCCGATTCTGCAAGAGGATCGCCTGCAGGACCCCTGACGTTACCC
>JAEZXS010000115.1 GCA_023442755.1 Pseudomonadota bacterium
TTGCCCAGTCGCTCATTATCCTGGCACTGTTCGCTCCGAAATGGGTCATCGCGACGGGCGGCTACGTGAGCGCTCCGGTAATATTAGCGGCCATCATCCTGAAGAAGTTGAAAATCGGGAACGTGCGCATCTTCCTGCACGAGCAGAACAGCATCCCCGGCCAGTTGAACGCCCTGATGGGCAGATGGGTGGACAGGGTCCTGCTCACCTTCCCCCAGACCCTTTCCCTTTTTCCCAAAAACGGAATCGTGGTCGGCTACCCGATTCGCCACTCCATAGTTCCGGTCGAACCGGAAGAAGCGAAAGAGAAACTCACGTTTGCCGTCCCGCCGGGAAAGGACGTCGTCTTCGCTTTCGGCGGTTCCCAGGGAGCGCGGACGATCAACCGGGCCCTGGTGGATGCCCTGCCTCTCCTGCTTCCCTACAGGGACAAACTCTTTATCATACACGGGACGGGCCTTTCCGGTTCCGCCGACTACGATGCCGAAGCCGATACCCTCAGCCGGCTGGATACGGTCCTTACCCCGGAACAAAAGCCCCTCCTGGAAGGCTTCTACTACCGGCAGGATTATTTCCACAACATCGCCGAAATTTACTCCATCAGCTCCCTGATCGTTTGCAGAAGCGGGGCGGGCAGCCTCAACGAGATATCCCGAATCGAAAAGCCCGCACTCCTCATCCCCAAGGCGAACCTCCCCGGGGATCACCAGGTGATGAACGCCCGCGCCATGAAATACGCCGGTGCCGCCGAGGTGCTCTATGAAGACACCATCATGGAAGGCGGGGTGATCCTGGAAAAGCTGGAGGGCAAAGCTCTTGCGGAAAAGATAATCGGCCTGCTCGAAAAGCCTGCCCGGCTTCAGGAGATGGCGGACAGGAGCATGCAGTTTCTGCGGCGAAACACCATCGGCCGAATCCTGAACGAACTGTATGAAGAGTCCCTGTTTACGGACGGAAACGGGTATCAGCCCGTGCCGTTCAAGGGGCTGACGAGCAACAACCGCCTGCTTCAGATACTTTCCGCCGCCTACGCCCGCTCGCGTTCCGGTTTCGATCCCCTGGCCGTGGTGGGGGATCCGGACGACCTCCAGTACTACCGGCACAGGGCGGCAGGCCTTCTGAGCCACAAGGCGTGGCAGGACCGGAACCTTGGGGTGAAGCTCATCGGGCTTACCCGGTACAGGGACAAGATCCCCACCCTGTTGAAGATGCTCTCCGACAGGACCCCGGTGAACCGGGTCAAGCGCTTTTTCGGGGGTGATTTCGAGCAGGTCGGGTTCATCCGCAGGAATATCGTCCAGGCGCTCGTAACGCTGAACTTCTTCGACGCGGAAGTGGAAAAACATCTGCTGCTCGCAATGGAAGACAATTACTTCGAGGTACGGGCCGAGACCTGCCGGGCCGCCGCCTTTTTCGGCAGCTGCATGGAAGGAAGCGAAACCTGGCTGAACGCCCTGCTCAAACGACTGGAAGACCCCTGCTTCGAGGTCGTCATCGAGGCGGCAAAAGCGCTGGGCGAGGTGGGAGCGGATTCCAGGGCGGCCGGTGAACTGCTCGCTCTGAAGGAATCCTATTACTGGCAGGTGCGCAACGCGGCGCTGGTGGGCCTGAGACGGCTGGTCGATCGCGGCGTGATGGCCCCCTCCCCGGAACTCCTTTCGAGAATGTCTTCCTTCATCCTGACATCCACCGATTTCAAGCCGCACTTCACGATAAAGGAAACTTTCCGGGCGGTCCAGGTGCGCTGCGACAGCAAGCGCGAACTCCCGGCCCATTCCGCCTCCGACAAGATAGCCAGGAAGTCCTCATGATATACGAAATCTGCAACATCCTCATCCCGATCTCGGATGCCTTTTCTTTCTGCCGGCTGGTCAACTACATCAGCTTCCGCGCGATCATGTCCTCGCTCACGGCGGTGATCTTCATCTTCCTGTTCAGCCGGCATTTCATCCTCTTCGTCCACCGGCACTGCCTGCTGGACCAGATACGGGAAACCGGCGTCCATTCGGCCTTCGACAAGAGCGGCACACCGACCATGGGCGGAGCGCTCATCATCGGCGCGGTGCTCGTTTCCATGCTGATATGGGGCAACTGGCACAGCCCCTTCATGCTGTGCTCCCTTGCCGGGATGCTCTGGTTCGGCCTGCTCGGCCTTTGGGACGACATCTCGAAGGTGCGTATGAAAAGCGGCGACAAGGGGCTTTCCGAACGCACCAAGCTTGCCCTGCAGGGGCTTTTCGGGCTCATTTTCGCCTGGATATGCGTGGGACCTTTCGCACCGCTCGGAAGCGGCCTGGCGACCAAGCTCTTCATTCCCTTCTACAAGTACCCCCTGATCGATCTCGGACCATACCTCTACGGCCTGTTTATCTTCCTGTTCGTCATCTTCGTCTCCAACGCGGTAAACATCACGGACGGTCTCGACGGGCTTGCCATCATGCCGTCCATCTTCGTTGTCGCCGTTCTCGGAATTCTTGCCTACGTCGAAGGAAACCGAATCTACTCCACCTACCTCTACTATCCTTTCCTGCGCGGGGCGGGGGAACTGACCATATTCGGCGCTGCATTTGTCGGGGCCGGACTCGGTTTTCTCTGGTATAATGCCTATCCCGCCCAGATTTTCATGGGCGACACCGGTTCGCTCGCCATTGGCGGAACCATGGCGGTGATTTCCGTTCTGCTCAAACAGGAAATGCTCTTTCCGCTGCTCGGCGGCCTGTTCATCGCCGAGGCCCTGAGCAGCCAGATTCAGGATAAGATCGGGGTTAAATGGATCGGCAGGAGGATTTTCTTCCGCGCCCCGTTGCATCACAACTTGCAGCACAAAGGCATTGCCGAAACCAAAGTCGTGATTCGGCTCTGGATCGTGGCGGGCATCCTGGCCCTCATCTCTCTCGCTACTCTGAAGCTGCGCTGATTCCAATCTCGCTGCGTTTCCCATACTTCAGCAGGACGCTTCGCCCCGCAGCACCGCGCCGTGCGGAAATCATTCGGGGTTGATGCGCGATTCCGGTTTTTATCCGAAAATCGGTGTGGATTTTTTGGACAAACGAGCCGCCTGTAATTATTTGTGTATTCCGGTTTATTCGGCGCGATCTGCGCCTTTTCGGCGACATGGTTTTTCAACAGACGGATTGCACTATGTTTGGCGAACTCATGCAAATAATCGGTGAAAAGCTTCGAGCCTGCTGCTCGAATCTCAAGGCGTACCTTCTCACCCGGCGCTTTTTCGATCCGAAAGAATGCCGGGACCTCGTTTCGGAACGGGACATCCTCTTCGACCTGACCGACAAAACCACTTTTTTTGCCTGGCAGCGCAATCACATGGCCAATGAGCGCACTTTCCTGGCCTGGTGCAGGACCGGGATTTCCCTGATCGCGTTCGGCTTCGTGATCGAGCGGTTCGACATTCTGATCCGGGAGATGCCTCTCCTGGCGATCAGCAATCCGGCGGTTCCCATCCACCTGCCCAGCACGCGGTTCATGGGCATCACCGCGTTCGCCCTCGGCGCTTTTATCATACTGCTTGCCGGCTGGAGGTTTTTCTACATCCGTCGCCTCATAAACAAGGGCGACACCGGTTTTTCCGTGCTGCCCGACGTTTTTCTGATGGGCTCCGTACTGGCTACGGTGGGCGCGGCATTCTTTTTCTTTGCCTTCTTTTTTTGAGAACCGGACCGGAACATGCGGCCGGTATTTCGCAACGCACATGAGCATGGGGGGAGAAAGATGAACATTTTGATTCTTGGGGCCGGAGCGATGGGAAGTCTGCTGGGGGCGAGACTGTCAAAGGCGGGCGCTTCCATTTCCCTGTACAGCACCAACCGCGCACACATGGAGGAGATCCGCAGAAACGGTCTCATGATCGAAGAACTCGACGGAAATGTCAGCAACTATCCGCTTGCGACCTATTCCGACCTGGAAAAGCTCCCCTCCAATCCCGATCTCGTACTCGTCGTCGTCAAAACCTACGCCACTGCGGAAGCCGTATCGCGCGTACTCGGCATTTGTTCCCCGTCAACGATTTTCCTCACTCTGCAGAACGGCATCGGCAACTGGGAGAAGATAGCCGAGATAGCGGGCAGAGAACGCGTGCTGGCCGGAAGCACGGCCCAGGGCTCGACTCTGCTGGGGGCGGGCAGAATTCGGCATGGCGGAAACGGTCCGACCCATATCGGTGAACCGGGCGGGCCGGCTACCGACCGGGTGCGACGGATAGTGGAAATCTTCCGGGGAGCCGGGTTTGCAACCGAACCGAGCGACAATGTGGAGCAGCTCATCTGGCAGAAGCTCATCGTCAACGTGGGCATCAACGCCATAACCGGCCTCACCGGGATTCGAAACGGGTTTATCGCGGAGATGGCGGATGCGTCGGACCTGTGCAGTTCGGCGGTTGAAGAGGCCATCATCGTCGCCGGGGCATGCGGTCATCCCATAGGGCTCGAAATGATCGAACGGGTGATTTCCGTCGCCAGGGCCACCGCACGCAACCGCTCTTCCATGGGCCAGGATGTGGACAAGCGGAAAAGAACGGAAATCGACGCGATAAACGGAGCCATAGTCCGGTTCGGCAAGCAGGTGAAAATCCCGACTCCGGTCAACCAGACCCTTACTTCACTTGTGAAAATTCTCGAAGAAAACTACCTGGGCCGGAAAACGCTGTAATTTCCTTGTACTGCATTCGCTTTGGGTTATAATCCGGCCTAATTGTGCGGATAGGTTCGACTTTTCCGGGTCGCAGCAGATATAGCCCGCAGGGGTGATCCGGTCTTGATGTTTCCCCTCCGGGCGGGCATGTACCTGGAGTCCGAACCGATCCGAAACTCACTGAAACCGGGCAGGCGAGAGCCGCCCGAGTAAAAAGGAGAGGAAAACATGGATAAACGCGTTACGGTTCCGGAAATCATGGCGGCTAAGGGCAAACGCAAAGTTACCGAGCTGACCGCATACGACTACCCCACCGCGCTGTGGGCGGACAAGAGCGGGGTCGATATGCTGCTGGTCGGCGATTCTCTGGCCATGGTGGTCCTGGGTCAGGAAGATACGCTTTCCGTCGGGATGACGGAGATGCTGCATCATACCCTGGCGGTGAGCAGGGGAGCGAAACGGGCGATGGTTATCGGGGACATGCCCTTCATGTCCTACCAGGCCAGCGTCGAACAGGCGCTGATCAATGCGGGCCGTTTCTTGAAGGAAGCAAGGGCGAACGCCGTGAAACTGGAAGGCGGAGCGCGTGTTGTGCCGCAGATAAGGGCGATGGTGGAGGCAGGTATACCCGTCCAGGGCCATCTCGGGCTGACGCCTCAGAGCGCCGCGCAGTTCGGCGGTTTCAAAGTGCAGGGAAAGACAGCTGAAGCAGCCAAGGTGCTGATCGATGACGCCCAGGCGCTTGCCGATGCAGGCTGTTTCAGCATCGTTCTGGAAGCGATCCCTTCCACAATTGCCGAAATGGTAACCGAGGCGGTGAATATCCCGACCATAGGCATCGGCGCCGGTCCTGCCTGTGACGGGCAGGTGCTGGTCATTCACGACGTACTCGGCCTTTTCGACCGCTTTACTCCGAAATTCGTCAAGCAGTACGCAAAACTCGATGCGACGATCATCGCCGCCCTGACGCAGTACAAAGAGGAAGTGGAACAGGGTATTTTCCCGGGCTCCGAGCATGGGTTCATTATACAGGAACAGGAAGTGAAGAAGCTGGGCGGCAAGGCCTGAAAACGGCTCCCAAAGCCGATTTGAAAAACTTGAGGCGGGATCCGAACAGTAGCGCGGAAAAAGCGTTCCAGTATCGATCCCGCCTTTTTTGACTCTTCTGTATTTCGGCTCGGTCTTGAGAGTGCGGGCAATGGTTGCGGCTATAGGGGAGAGAGATGATGGATAAATATCAGCAGGCGGCGATTCTCTTCGAACTCATTGAGAGTTTACGAAAATATGGGAGTTGGTGTGGCGAAACTCATGTTCAGAAAGCGGGCTATTTTTTGAAAGAGCTTTACGGAGTGCCGCTTCAAGTTGATTTTATCCTATATAAGCACGGGCCCTTTTCGTTTGATTTGCGCGATGAGCTGACGGAGTTGAGAGCCGACGGGCTTCTCACTCTTCAACCGCAGCCGCCGTACGGTCCACGCTTCAATGTCACAGGGCTTGGCAGCTCACTCAAAGATCGTTTTCCGAGAACACTCAACCGCTACAAAACTGCCATTGCCCAAGTGGCTGAGGCTTTCGGCGGCAGAGGTGTGACCGAGCTCGAATGCCTCGCTACTGCTCTGTTCGTCACGAGATCTTTGAACCAGACCAAATCGATTGCACGCCGGGCCAGAGACCTTAGAGAAATCAAGCCGCATATCCAACTGGCGGATGCGCAAGCTGCTATCAAAGAAGTCGACAGCATGTTACAGGCGGTATGAAAATTGTATTCGGTGGCATGCCTGCATCGTCTCGATGCGACGATCATCGCAGCCCTGACGCAGTACAAAGAGGAAGTGGAACAGGGTATTTTCCCGGGCTCCGAGCATGGGTTCATTATACAGGAACAGGAAGTGAAGAAGCTGGGCGGTAAGGCCTGAAAACGGCTCCCAAAGCCGATTTGAAAAACTTGAGGCGGGATCCGAACAGTAGCGCGGAAAAAGCGTTCCAGTATCGATCCCGCCTTATATACACTCATTCCCCACCCCCCATTCGTATTCAAATACAGTCATACCTGCCGGCAAATTACCCATAATCCCTCATTTAAATATCCGATTAGGTTAGCTAAATTGCAGTCAGTTGTCCCGCCTCAAAACCCCATAAGTCTCCTCTAGTTGTCCTCTTTTTCGAGAAAGCCAGGACCCCTCCTCCTGGCTTTCTTGTGGCTTTTTCCCGGGACAGTGATTACCAGACAGTGCGTCGCGAACATGCGGCGAGGGAATTGTCGCGGACGGGTTCCGCTCGAGCGAGGGGGTGAAAGAATGAGGATTATCCAGCTGGTGGTGGTCGTTTTGGTCCTGGCAGCCGGGGCGGCCTGGACCGGTATCTACAACGTATCCGCACGCGTTCCGCACTGGACCGTCACTCGGGAGGCCATTGAACTGGTGCGCGACCGGTCGATCGTCGTGCAGAGCAGTAGAGTGAAGATTCCGCCCATCGACGTTGCAAAACTTTCAGTAAAGGGCGCTTCCACCTACCGCGAACTCTGCAGCCACTGCCACGGCGGCCAGGGTGTCCGGGCGGAACCCTTCGCCCAGGGGCTCAATCCCGATCCTGCCGATCTTCTCTCCGGCCTTACTCAAAAGGAATGGAAAGACCACCAGCTCTACTGGATTATCGATAACGGCATCAAGATGACCGCGATGCCTTCATTCGATGCGGTCACCAATGAGCAGGAGCGGCTGGAGATCGTGGCCTTCCTGAGACGCCTGCCGGGAATGTCCCCGGAAGAATACAAATCGCTTTCCGGTTCCGAAGGGCAATAAACCCGGGGGGTTGGTTAACGGCTCCCGGCCCGGACCAACCCTCCCGGTGTTTTTCCTGAATCCCGCCAAGATACTCTTGAAACCCCTCCCCTGGTGCGATATAGACCTCATTTAACTATCTTCCAGGAAGGATCGATAACCGTTATGAGCATTATCCGCAACCGCCTCAAATCCATGATTGCCGATGCAGCGGCTCCGCTGCTGAAGGCCGGGAACGCCCCGGAGGCGGAATTGAATATAGAACTCGATATTCCCAAGGTCGCCGAGCATGGCGACTATGCGTCGAACGTCGCCCTTGGGCTGACCAGGATTTTGAAGCGCAACCCCCGCGAAATCGCCTCGCAGATCGTCGCCAACCTGAACGATTCCGGCGGGATGCTGGAGAAGGTGGAAATAGCCGGGCCCGGCTTCCTTAACTTCTTTATCAAGCCCGGTGCGTGGCTCGAAATCATCCGCGACATCCTGGACAACCCGGACGGATACGGCAGGCAGGATATCGGGCAGGGCAAAAGAATCCAGGTGGAATTCGTAAGCGCCAACCCGACCGGGCCGCTCCACATCGGGCACGGCCGCGGCGCGGCGATAGGCGATGTGCTCGCAAACATACTCCAGGCCTGCGGCTGCGATGTCCAGCGCGAGTACTACATCAACGATGCCGGAAACCAGATGGAGACCCTCGGGCGGAGTCTCTACTACAGGTATCAGCAGGAGCTTGGCGAAAATATCGAATTTCCGGACAACCACTACCGCGGGGAATACATGCGGGAGCTTGCCCGGGAGCTGATCGCACAGGAAGGCTCCCGCTTTCTCGGCGTCCCCCTGGACCAGGCGCTTGCATTCTTCACCGACTATGCGGGAAGCAACATCCTCGCCGGGATCAAAGACGACCTCGACGTATTCGGCGTCCAGTTCCAGCGCTGGTTCAGCGAGCGGGAACTGCACGGCCGCGATGCGATCCGCAAGACCATCGATTACCTGAAAGAGCGCGGTTTCATCTACGAGGCCGAAGGGGCCGTGTGGTTCAAAAGCACCGCCTTCGGGGATGAAAAGGACAGGGTGGTGATTCGCGCAAACGGCGTGAGCACCTATTTTGCCGCCGACCTTGCCTATCACTGGGACAAGTTCGAAAGGGGGTTCGCGGCGACCGTAGACGTCTGGGGCGCCGACCATCACGGGTACGTGGATCGCATGAGAGCCGGCGTCCAGGCGATGGGACGCGGCAAGGACGACATCCGCGTGGTGCTCGTACAGCTCGTGAACCTCCTGCGGGCCGGTGTTCCCGTTGCCATGAGCACGCGCGGCGGGGAGTTCGTGACCCTGCGGGAAGTGATAGACGAGGTCGGGAAGGACTCGACACGGTTCCTCTTCCTGACGCGGCGCACGGACAGCCCGCTCGATTTCGACCTGGAAGTGGCCAAGGCCCAGAGCAACGACAACCCGGTCTTTTATGTTCAGTACGCCCACGCGCGCCTGTGCAGCATCTTCGAGGTGGCGGGGGAGCGCGGCATTGCGTTCGACTGGAAGTCGATCGGAAGCGAAACCCTCGAGCTTCTTACCGTACCCCAGGAACTTGCGCTCATAAAATTCCTGGGCGAATACCCGGAAGTGCTTGCAAATTCGGCAAAAACGCTCGAGCCGCATTTCATTCCCTATTACCTGCACGAACTGGTTTCCCTCTTTCACAGCTACTACCATGACAACCGGATTCTGGGAGACGATCCGGCGCTCACCCAGGCACGGCTCTGCCTGGCTGCCGCAATACGGGAAGTGATCAGAAACGCCCTGGAACTGCTCGGGGTGGCCGCTCCGAAGAAAATGTAAAACCTGCGTCTGAGAGGACGGACCGTTATGAATCGCCCGAAGCTGGTCGTACTTCATCCCGAGCAGGAACAGTCCCGTGGTGGGCGGGACGGCAAAAAGTACCGGTTCGAACTGAGCAGAAAAAAGGTGCTGTTTTTCGCATCGAGCTTCGTGGTCGTCCTGTGCTGGATGTTTTTCCTGGGAGTTCTGGTCGGGCGAGGGGTGGCGCTGGTCAGCGCGGAAGACGTTTCGATCCGTGCCGAAATAATGCGTTTTCTCGGGCTCGGGAAACAGGATGCCACGCCCGTGCAGCGGGCGGCCGAGACCTGGGCCGATCCCCGGAAGATGCTCGAATCCCTGAACTACTACGAAGACCTGACGCAGAAAAGCGTGACGGCTGCGGCTCCCAAGGCTCCCGCACAGGAAGCCAAACCTGCCCCGCAGGAAGCTGTTCCTCCCGTTGCCGCGGCCGATCCCACCAGGGAAGTGCCGAAAGAGGCGAAGGAGACAAAAGAGACTGCCTCCAAGCGGAGCGGCGCCCAGCATCAGCAGCAGACTCCGGCTCCGGTTCAGGAAAAGGAGCCGGAAAAGGTCGCGAAATCGGCCCCGGGCGCCTTTCCTTCCGAGCAGTATACCCTTCTGGTCGCATCTCTCAAGGACCCCGAAAATGCGCAGAAGCTTGTCGAGAAGCTGAAAGGGAAAGGGTACACGCCGCGCCTGGAAGCGATCGACCTCAATGGCGGCGGGCGCTGGAACCGTGTGCTCGTCGGTTCCTTTCAGTCCCGGGAGGCTGCACTCAAATTTGCCACCGATTTCAACCGCAAGGAAAACCTCGAAGGCCTCGTCATCCGCGAGCCGAATTAGTATAGAACAAGCCGCGAAGAAGAACGGGATCAAGAGCTAACGCCGGTATTTTTGTGGAGCGGCTTGCAGCCGCGATTATGGCAACCGGAGGACACAAGAACGGGCCGGGTCATGAATTCTTCTTCTCTCGCGAAGCTTACCAAATTGCAGTAAGGGCGCGAAGAAAGCATTTTTTTAGGTAAGGGTTGCTGTGTGACGACTTCCAGCCGTTATGCTTTGTCTTCGGCGGTGCGCGTCGGTTTTCTCCAACGCGAAGCCGCGAAGCCGCGAAGAAAACCCCAATCGATCCAGTCCACGCCGCAAATGCTTGCAGGAGAAGAATGGGGCATTAAGTTCTCTCGCCTTTAAGCTGTGGGTCCCGGTGAGAGGACGACAGGCCTTTTAGTGGCGCATGGGGAGCCGACTGAATCACTATTCCGCTGTTGTGGGATCGATCGTGGTCTTTATCTCTGAAATCCGATCCACCGGGAATCCGCCCCTGCCGGGCATGCTCGCGCACTACCTCCTCGCTCGACGCGATATAGATGCAATAAACCTTTTCATCCGTTACGTAGCTTTGAAGCCACTGGATTTGGGATCCCATCTTATCGAGAATTGCGCATAACTTCTGCGAAATTGCCTGAAGCTCTTGTGCTGACAGTTTGGCGGCTCCCGGGATTTCGCGTTCGATCAGATATTTTGGCATTAGCGTACCCCTCTTGGACCTTTCGTCCCTGGCGACTTTGACTTGTGGTGACCTCCGTGGTAAGGGGAAAAGCTCTATCGAGATTTTGCGCCTGCCGGTATCGTCGTCGTTTGGCAACGTGGAGAGGCAATACGAAGCATGAAGAGGATACGATACGATTTGAAAGGGATTGTGATCCTGGCAGTGCTCGTTGCCTTGCCTGCCCATATCCTTTTCGAGAACTACACGGTTAAACACGGTTTCCTTGGGCTGATTAATTTCGGGGAAGAATTCCAGGAATCTGCATTGCCGGAAGTCAAAGAGATATCTCCTGTTACCTCGTCGCAGCGGGGCTATGATGGACAGTTCTATGCACAACTGGCATTGCACCCCGGCTTGACAGAACCGGGTCTTGTGAACGCTTTGGACAGTCCGGAGTACCGTTCGAGGCGCATAGGCATGCCCTTCCTTGCTTTTTGCCTGGGTCTGGGAAAGACTGCCTGGGTTCTGGAGATTTATGCGCTCCTCAACTTCTTTTTCTGGCTCGCTCTGCTGTTAGTGATACTCAAAATTGTCGGATACACCCGTCCCAGAGATTTGCTCTTGGCCTTTGCCCTTCTTTGGTCAACCGGAACGCTGATCTCTGTTGCGAAATCGCTGACCGATTTCCCAGCGACCGCTTTGGGAGCCTTGGCAGTGTTTTCCAACGGAAACTACGTTATGGCCGCACTGCTCCTTGGAACCTCCGGACTGGTTAAGGAAACCTCTGTCCTGAGCTTTGCGGCTGTGCCGTGGGGTAGAAGAAGAGAAAGATTAGACGTCAAGCATTTGTTCATATCCACTTTGATCCTCCTCCTGCCAATAACTTTGTGGTTCATATATGTTCATGTTCGCATCCCATCTGGACTGCCACTCCGCGGCAATTTTACTATTCCCTTTTTCGGAATTGCTCACAAGCTCTGGAGTAGTCTATACGGATTGGCAACCGGCACGGACACCACGATTTCCAAACAACTGATGATTTTATCCGAATCTCTAGCGCCTTTATCTCTGTTGGTCCAAGCGACATATCTGACATTCAAGCCTCGTTTCAGTTCAGAAGCGTGGAGATTCGGAATTGGATTTGTGATACTTTTTTCTCTCATTGGCGAGAGCATATGGGTTGAGCAGTTTGCTTATTGTCGTGTCTTATTACCCCTCACATTTTCCTTCAATATGCTGATCCATGAGCACGAATTCAATCAAGGCTATCTGACCTGGTATTTGTTAGGCAATGGAGGCATGTACTCTCTGGCCCTTCACACCGTTTTAAAAATGGTAATCCCGATTTGATGGCGTCATGTTACACCCCCAAAAAACCTCAGCAAGATCATGCACTTCATAAATAGCTGGGAATGAAATCATCGCCACTTGCTGCAAATATTTTGACGATCGTGAACCTGAGCCATTCCTCGGTTGCAGGCATATATCGGAGGTATCGAAGCGATTGGTTTCACTTGCCCGCGAAGTTCACTTTGAGTGGGAATATTGCTATATGAAAAAGGTCGGTCGGTATTGGAACTGACAGGGCGCCTGACGGGGTGGCGTGTTTGCGGATTCGAGCGCGGCCGGGTTTCTAATTTGTTCGTGCCGTATGCGATCATTAGGGGTATTCATGAAATTAAAGATTTTCACGATGGGCGGGACCATCGATAAGGTGTATTTCGATGACCTGAGCAGCTACGAAGTGGGCGACCCCCAGGTGGTTGAAGTCCTGAAAGAGGCAAATGTGGCCCTGGAGTTCAATGTCGAGGAGGTTGTCCGAAAAGACAGTCTGCACATCAGCGAGGAGGACCGTTCATTGTTGCACGAGCGTATACTGGCGTCGGAAGACCGGCTCGTGCTGATCACGCACGGCACCGATACCATGGTTCTCACCGCCCGGCGCCTGTTGGATATCCCGGACAGGGTTATCGTGCTGACCGGCGCGCTGGCTCCGGCGCGTTTTCGAAAAAGTGATGCCGCATTTAACATCGGCTGCGCCATCGGCGCACTGCAATCGCTGCAACCCGGGGTCTATATCGCCATGAACGGGCGGATTTTCAACGCGGACAGGGTGACCAAGAATCGCGCGGCAGGTTTGTTCGAGGAAACGGCTCTCTGAACAACTGAAAAACAGCCGCCGCGACGCAAGAAAGGCGTGTATATAGGCACGATTTTTTCGAGACGGGAGAACCAAAGTCTCCCCGTCGCACGCGCTTTTCCAAGGATCAACATACGATCCCGCAGGGTGAAAATCCCGAGCACCTCTTTTTCCAAGCCGGAAGAGAGCTGCGCTGATTGTTTTGCTTGCCAAAGACTTATCCTGGTTGGAATTCCTGTAAGAATTTACCCATGCTGAAAAATACGGTGTGACCTGCTCGCGATCGAGGTCTCTCCGGAGTCGTCTTCAGAGACTGCTCCGCCATCACATTCCCCTTCCCGCCTCTTACGCGACAATGGCCCGAAATTTGCCGTGATGAAGGGGCGACCCGTTATTCGGGAGTTCTCAAGGAGGGAAAGAAGGACTCTGTTTTCGGTCCGAGGCTTAGCCGGCCCGACGATTGCTCCCGTGTGAAAGGTCGCAAAGATACGGGTAGTCGAGGGAGAATCCGGGAAGAGCGAGTAGTGCCGGTGTAGGCAATTGGAAAAAAGTGTAGGGTTTTCCCTGCAGTTTGGGGCGAAACCCCTGCCGCGATTCAAATCAAATCCGATGTTACGCTTACCGGGAGCCTTGTCCGGGAAAAAGGGAACTCTGCAAGAATTTTTCAAAAGCGAAAGTTGGCTGAGGCAGCCGGGATGACGATTTGCGATTAGTTCTTGTCCGAATTTCTCCCTGAGTTGGCGACAATGCGCGGGGCGGGACTGCCCGCGCATTTTTGATGCTGTCTTGATCGCAAATACGTAATCAAATCCTGAGAAAGCAAGGAGGCAGTTAGTTGTTGGCGCATCATAAGCAAGGCTACGTTTTCATTCCACTCTCTTTGATTCTTCTTTTTTTAATGCTTTCGAGCGCTTTCGCGCAGTCGACCGTGAACAACCCGGCCGCGCCTGCTTCCTCTCATTGGCTGGTTGATGTTTTCAATAAGGGCGCAGATGCCTTGGAAAAAGAAATGCAGGTGGAGAGGAAGCGGGCTGGTGAGGTGCAGTCCGGTCTGGCCAAAACGACCGGAGATTTGCAGACACTGCAACTTAGAATTGCCATGTTGAAGACCGCCATGGAAATCAAGACTATTTCCCCGGCCGTGGTTGATGAACTCCTGAAGAGCTATTCGGCGAGAGATGCGGAGTTGTCCTCCGAGGCAAATGCAATAACGGACGAAATCAAAGAGCTTGATCGACGCAGGGCGAAAAAGGACGCTTCCGGATGCGCCATCGAGGAACAGGCCCGGATTATCAAGAGTTCAAAAGAATCGAGCATATGGTCGGACGAAATCGAGCTGGCTTATAACAGGTACAAAGATGCGGGGTGCAAATTGGCCGGCACCTCGACCGGACTCGTGAATGCGTTGGCTGGAAAGCTTGGTCTTATTAAAGAGGAAAAGGAACTGCTCGACGGAATACGGCCGCGATTGAAAAGCCTTCAGGAAGACTTTATGGCCAAAATCCTGGAACGTGGCGAGACAAAGTCGTTCTGGCAGCAGCTTGCAGATCTGCGGAACAACTTAGGCGCATTGCCCGGCCGGGGATGGCATTGGTTTACCGGGCTGCTCTCCTCGGGGCGTATCCAGGCTTTCCTTCTTCAGAGGTTGACGGCCCTGGTCGGGCTGTTGCTGCTCATTCCTCTCCTGGGATGGGGCACAGGCCGTTTGAAGCATCGGCTGGGATCAAAGATGAGTCCTGTCATTTCGGGCGACGTGAAGATTGGCCTGCGTTTGCTGGTCAACCTGGCTTGCTGTCTGATCTCGCTGGTGCACGCCATTGCATTTCTCATCTGGCTGACGGTGGCCTATGCCGTTCTCGGGTTGTTTGAAGTGGTTGCGGCCCTGATTGTATTTTACGCCCTGGCGGGGCTGCTTGTCCTTGCAATGGCGATTCGGATGATAAGAAGCCTGCTGGGGACCGAGACGGATACCTACGCCGTTGTTCACATCAACAGGGAAAAGGCAGGCTCCTTTCATCGTCACCTGGGAGCCCTCTCGGCGTATGTGGTCATGGGATTTGTTTTCACGGGAATTCTCGGCCTGAACAACTTTCCCATAACTGTGAAACTCTTTATCAACCATCTGTACGAAATCGGTGTGCTGGCCTGGACCTGCCTTCTACTGCGTCCCGATTATCTGAGAAAAACGATTGCGCATCCCCCCGGCTGGATGTCGAGCAAATGGTTGCGGTCGTTGTGGACAACGTTGCCGCTCCTGCTGATTTCGGCATGCTTTATGAGACTGCTGGGATTTCAATCGCTTTCAATTTATATGGTCCATGCGGCGGTCTTGACGGAGGCAATCGTTTTCGGGGCTATTCTCCTGGCCTTAACAGGGAAAGACATCTTAACGGAGTTCTTCGAGCGGGAAAAGGCGTTGTTCGCATGTTTTGGTTCGGTGCATATCCAACTCAGGCAATTCTACTATCCGGCGCGCCTGATCCTTTCAGCGGTTCTCATTGCCGGCTCGATAGCGGGTCTTCTGTGGGCATGGGGAATCGAGATGACATCTATGGCGGTCTTCCTGGGCCACCTGAACACGGGGGTCAATCTGGGCTCATTGCACTTGAGCCCCTTTACCGTTTGTACCTCCGCTCTCATCCTCTACGCGGTATTCCGAGGCTCCAGGTTCTGCAGAACACTTCTGCGGCATCGGGTTTTTCCGCGCACCGGCTGGGACTTGGGGGTGCAATATTCCATAGCGACGATCATACAGTACATGATCATCATCGCCGGCGTGCTGCTGGCGATGAATACCCTGGGTTTTCCGCTTGCAAGTCTTGCACTGCTTGCCGGCGCCATGGGTATCGGAGCGGGACTCGGACTACAGAACGTGATAGCCAATTTTGTAAGCGGCCTGGTGCTCCTGTTCGAACGGCCGGTCAAGGTGGGAGATTTGCTCATAGTAGACGGCCAGTGGGGCGAAGTAAAAGCGATCAAAATACGAAGTACGGTTTTCCAAACCTTCGATGGCTCCGTACTGATCATCCCCAATTCGGACCTCCTCTCCGGAAAGATAGTCAACTGGACTCATTTTGGAATCGGCCCCAATCGCCTGACTCTCAGCGTCGGGGTTTCTTACAACTCGGACGTGAAAATGGTGACCCGGATGCTGCAGGATATATGCAGCGCCAATCCGCGGGTGATGAAGAATCCTGCGCCGCAGGTATTTTTCCAGGCCTATGGCGAAAGTTCCCTGGATTTCAAGATTCAGGTATTCGTTCATACGCCCAATGACCGGATCCCGGCCACCCATGAAATAAATACGAGTATTTTTGAAGCCTTTCGGGAGAAGGGCATCGAAATCCCATTCCCTCAGCGGGATATGCATATAATAGACGATCGAATAACCCCATCGAATGGAAAAGCCGGGCACGATAAATCATCGCTGCATGCTGCAAGTATCTTGACGTTACCCGCGAAGAATTGAAAAACATGCCTTCGCGGCGACTCAAGAACTTGCCGTCGGCCTTGATTACTGAAAAGCATGGCCGAAGAAGCGGGAGATCGAGGCTGTGCAGCGCTATCAGGGCTCGGCCTTGCCCCCGCTTCGGGCCGTTCTACTTTATCTGGCCGGGGGCCTGGATGCTTTCACGGTGTCCTGTTCTCCATTTGCCAGGAATCCCGGTTTCGATGATGTGGACAGTGTTCGGTTATTCGATCCATGTCAACCAACGTTTTGCCAGAACCGGGTTGGATTTCCACCTCCCCTTCCACCTGCATCAACTGCGGTGCCTTCATACCCGAATGCTATGTTCACTGCCCCCGGCGGCGGTATCAGTCTCGCGCTGAACCGAGTAGACTCCCCGGTCCCCATTGGGCTGATAGCTCCGCGATTTGTGGCAAGACTCTGTCTCCCTATTATTCTGCCGCTGCTGTCCGTAAAGACGGCAGTCAGGCGAAAATCCCGGAGAAAGTTGAAGTTCATAGCAATATTGTCATTTAATCGGGCAACTCCTGAAAGATCCAGTTCATTTTGCCCCATAGTCAGCCTATAATCCACGGTAACATCATTTCCTTCCCATACCCCGGTCTTCTGTGCCTGCCCAAGAGGTATCAATTCTTGTGGGGAAACGGCTCCTCCAGACGCAAATGCCGAAGTCCGCAAAAACTGGCAGGCAAGAACAAGAAATCCGGTCCACAATACAATTTGCACAATCTGTAGTCTGCTTTTCATGAAAGTCCCTCCAGAGTGGATTCTATTTGAATAGTAATGTCAGTGCCTCGACCAGGCAAACGTCAGTGGGTCAGAGGGAATGCCAAGCTGAATCCGCTCCGGCCAAAAATCGGATATGGAAAACAGCCGTTTTCGAAGCCTCAGAGCTTCATTTATGATACCAAAATCCTCGCCACAAACAGTGCAGTCGAGGAGCCATGACCAACGCGACCTCAACATTTGCTTGCCAACAAATTGAAGTCTAAATGTCTTTCGAACTGCTTCCCATATTCTGAGTTGCCGAAAATTGTGAGAATGTATGACAGCTAGTGATCGATTCCGCCGGTTATGCCTGGGCAGGGTCGTTTCCGAATATTGGACATTCCCCTGAACCGGCTTGCCCCAGCCGGTTAATTCAACTGTTTTGAAATTTCCCTGCCGGTCCGGTCCTTCCGCTCCTTGGACATTGCAGCCGCGAACCGCCGGTTCGAATTCAGGCAAGCTCCTCCTCCTTCGTTCGATCGTTGGCATTCCTCTGAGAATAGCAGCGGTCCTTTTCGCTTTTCTTCGCGGCTTTGCGAGAGAAAAGCAAAATTCATGACCAGCCTATTCAATTGAGCTCCGCATAATCGCGGCTGCAAGCCGCTCCCACAAAATACCGGCACTATCCCTCTAACCCGTTATAGTTTGTTCTTCTTCGCGGCTTATTCCTCTTAAGTTGACGGCTATGCGCGCCTCGCGAGATTCGCTTTCGTTGCCAACCGGTAAAAACCCCTTATCTTAAGCGATCATCAAAAACGGACAGGGGACGTGTGCCCGGATGCCTATTCTCGGGCTCCCGCATCGGATAGGCCTTTCCGCAAAATGGGAAACAAACACATGGTGGAAATGGAAAAAGCGCGTGTCGTAATCGAAAATGTGCGTCCCTCCGTCGAGTGCGGCCTGTTTCCTGCCAAGCGCATCGTCGGGGACAGGATTTTTGTCCTTGCGGATATCTTTGCCGACGGCCATGACGCCGTCGGGGCCAGGTTTCTCTACCGCGGGCCGGGTTCGCAGGACTGGAGCGAAGCCCCGATGGAGTTCGTCGTCAATGACGAGTGGCGGGGGGAGTTTGCGGCAACAGAGCTTGGGCGCTACACCTTCTGCGTGGAAGGGTGGATCGATCATTTCGCCTCCTGGCAAAACGGCCTGACAAAAAAACACGCAGCCGGGCAGGACGTTTTCGTGGACATTCTGATCGGGGCCAACATAGCGGCGGGCCTTGGCGGAAAATTGCAGAACGAGGCCGGAGCCAAAATGCTTGCCCTGGCCGATTCCCTCAGGCAGGAGCAGGATCAGTCGCGGGCGGTAGCGCTGGCCCTGAGCCCCGAGACGACGGCGTTCATGCGCCAAAACCCGGATCTGGAGCTTGCCGTCCGCTCGAAGGAGTTCCACATCCAGGTGGACAGGCCGAAGGCGCGTTTCAGCACCTGGTACGAATGCTTCCCGAGGTCCACCTCACTCGAACCGGGGCGCCCCGGCACCTTCCGGGACCTCGAAGGGCTGCTCCCCGAAATCGCCCGCATGGGCTTCGACGTGCTCTATCTGCCGCCGATTCATCCGATCGGGAAAATAAACCGGAAGGGCAAGAACAACTCTCCGGAATCCTCTCCTGACGATCCGGGAAGCCCGTGGGCGATCGGTTCCGAGGATGGGGGCCACAAATCCATTGATCCCGCGCTGGGCACCATGGAGGATTTCGAACGGCTGGTACGGAAAACCTCTGAACTGGGGATGGAAATCGCCATCGATGTCGCCTTCCAGTGCGCCCCCGATCACCCCTACGTTCGGGAGCACCCCGAGTGGTTCAAATACCGGCCCGACGGAAACGTGCAGTACGCGGAAAACCCCCCGAAAAAATACGAAGACATTTTCCCCCTCAATTTCGAATCGGATGCCTGGCGCGAACTCTGGGAGGAACTCAAGTCGGTGATCCGGTTCTGGGTGGACAGGGGGGTGCGCATATTCCGGGTCGATAACCCGCACACCAAACCTTTCCCGTTCTGGCACTGGGTTCTGGACGAGATCAAGCGGGACTGCCCCGATGCCCTGTTTCTCGCGGAAGCCTTCACCCGGCCCAAGGTGATGAAGCGGCTGGCGAAGATAGGGTTTTCCCAGTCCTACACCTACTTTACCTGGCGCAACTCCAAATCCGAGCTTACCGAGTATCTCGAGGAATTGACGAAGACCGAAACGAAAGAATAT